>DHLW01000009.1:20523-23531 GCA_002405485.1 Phycisphaerales bacterium UBA4658 | reverse complement strand
CGGCTGCTCGGGGAGGCGGCGGCGGACCGAGCCCGTCGGCTGGACGCACAGGGAAAGCCGCGAGCGAGGAACTTCTTCAAGGCCGCGGTGAATGTCGAGGCCAAGCACGAGCCGGGAGAGCGGTTTGAGTACGGGTCGTCGCATTTCTACGCGTTCGGGGAGCTTCTGCAGCGGGCGATCAAGGCCAGGCACGAAACAGACAAGAGCTTTCCGTACACGTTCTTCGACGCGTATCTGCGAGGGCGCGTGCTGGAACCGATCGGGATCGATCTTCGCATCGGTCGCGATGCCGATGGCAATCCGAATCTGCCGGGTGGAGCCATGCTGACTGCGCGGGACTGGGCCAGGTTCGGCCAGTTCGTGCTGCAGCGTGGCGCGTGGCCGACGGAGGATGGACAAAAGAGGGACATCGTGGCGTGGGATCACCTCAAGGAGTGCTTCAAGCCCAGCGCAACCAATCCGGCGTATGGGCTCACGTGGTGGCTGCGCACGGACGCAGAGGCCACGCTCGTCGCCGATGCTGGTGGGCGGGCGAATCAGGAGCGGACGTTGTCGCAGCTTCGCGGGGTCCGCGGCCCGGGTGAAGAGAACCTTGAGGTGTACATGGCTGCCGGCCTCGGGAAGCAGCGGTTGTACGTCATCCCCGCGCATGATCTGGTGGTGGTGCGATTCGCCGAGGCCACCAGGGAGGGCCGGAGGTTCGACGACGGGAAGTTTCTGCGACCGATCGTGACCCGGAGTGTGCCACAGGGCAAAGCGCGGGAGTGATGGTCGCGAGCGACGGAATCGAGCGCGTGGAGGTCTGGGCGATACGCTTGGGCCGTGAACTCATCGAGGAATCCATCGTCGCGTCCGCCGCGGTCGCCGCGCATGAAGATCATCGCGACCGTGGGGCTGATCGTTCTCGGTGCGATCGTGACCTATGTGCAGTCGCGGTCCGGGAGCGGTGGGGGCGTGACGGGTGGAGCTGGCGCGGGCGTGCCCCGGACGTCAAGCACGTCCGCCGACGCGCCGACGCAGAGCGAGAGCGCGAGGCCATCCGAGCAAGCGGCAAGGCCTCCGACTCGCGAAGCCGAGAACCAGTCGGCACGGCGGCCGGAGGCCGCATCCTCGACGGGGAAGGCGTCGGGAGGATCGTCATCGTCCCCTGGGCAAGCGCGGATCGCGGCGTGGAACATCGAGTGGTTCGGCAAGCCGGAGGATCGCAGCGGCCCTGCCAGGGGAATCGCGCAGGATCCGAGGGAGGTCGCGGCGTACATCGCGGCATCCCGAGCCCCGATCGTGGGCGTGTGCGAGATCGTGACGCTTGTGCCGGGGCGGCCGATCCGCAGCCGTGAAGTCGAGAGCATGATCGTTGAGCTCAATCGGGCGACCGCAGGAGACTGGAAGTACGCTCTGAATCCGGGGAGGGCCGATGGCGATCAACTGACCGGCGTGATCTGGAATGCCCAGATCGTGACCGCCAGAACGCACAAGGGCACGGCGTTTGATCCGGATCGGGATGTGCCGTGGGCGGTGCCTGTGAAGAAGGGACGGTCGTCGCAGGGGTCTGGGTTGTGGAGTCGACCGCCGCACGCGATGAAGTTCTCGCTCGGCGAAGGCCAAACCGACGTGGTGGTGATCATGGTCCACATGAAAGCGGACTATCAGGGGGACTTCGCCGCGCATCGGGCTGAGGAAGCCCGGTCGCTGGTGGACGCGCTTCCCGAGGTTCGGCGGACTTTCGGGGACCAGGACATCGTGATCATCGGCGACACGAACTGCGTGGGCGATCGGGAGCCTGCCGTGGAGGCACTCGTCAACGCGGGCATGCGAGATCTGAACCGCTCCGGCATGCAGACGCACTGGCGGGGCGGATCTATGGACCGCGCGATCGTACCGGCGCTGCAGCCGGAGTTTGCATCCAGCGGGTTCCAGGTCGTCTCGGAGGACTATCTGCGGAAGATGCGCTGGGAACCGCAGGACTTCAAGCGACGGCTGAGCGACCACTATCTGGTGGTGACCGACGTGCAGGTCATGCCGGACGATGACTGAGCGGGGATGGCGATGAGCGTTACCAGGCGGGCTCGCCATCAGCGGATGATCCGCCGACGGCATACGGCATCCAGGCAAGGACCAGCGCCCGGACCTTGATGTTGGACTTCTTGGGCTTGATGACGATGGTCTCAAGGGGCATTGTGAGGGGGTCTGCGCCGGCGTCGAGGGCGGCAAGATCCGCCTGGAACTGGGCGCTCAGTTCCGCGGCTTGCTGCTCGATCGCCTCGATGGTGTCTTCGGCGCGGCCCACGTCGCCGGATTCCTTGCTGGCGCGACCGGCTCTGCCGATCGCCGTGGACGCGCGGCTGATGTTTGACGCGCTCAGGGTCTTTCGACCCATGAAGGCGCCAAGCAGGGCCCCGCCGAAGGAGAGAGCCGTGGAGAGCTTGCTGTCACGGGCCTGGGCCTGCTCGACTTCCAGGCGCTGCTCAGCCTTGCGCTTGCGTTCCTGGATCGCGGCGAGCTTGGGGGCGAACTTCTGTCGCAGCTTTTCTTTCTGTTCGTCGCGGGCCTCGCGCACGACCTGGACGAGCCGGATGCGGAAGTTCTTTTCGGATTCGCCGTGCGTGCTTGTGAGCTTGAACTCGGGTGCGCGGAAGAGTTCGAGCTTGCCGACCTTGAACAGAGCATCGGCGATGTCTCTCTGCCACGCCGTGTAGTTCCGGGGCTTGCCCGCCTCTGGCGGGAGGGTGGCGAAGCGGGCGCCGGGTTCGCCGGTTTTCTCCAGGTCGGCCTCGGTGAGATCGCTGGGTTCTGCCCGGTCCCAGTCGACGGGGATCGGCCCGTCGGTGATCGGACAGAGCAGGGACTGCGGGTCATCTTCTTCGACGCCGGCTTTGGTGTCGGAGTAGAACACACGGGCCATGCCCAGGAGCGCGGGACGATACTCGAGGGTGCTGCCGGCGGGGATCGCACGTGCGGGCACGAAGAACTGCGGGATCTCGGGAGCCAGAACGGGCCGAGACGCGGCG
>DHLW01000009.1:19900-20286 GCA_002405485.1 Phycisphaerales bacterium UBA4658 | reverse complement strand
CTGGGTGGCCGCCGAAACGCGTCTGGGCTCGGTGATCGGGCTCGCGGCCTTGACCGGATCCATGAGCAGCTTGATCTGCTGTCGCGTGAGCGGGCCGCGGAGATAGCTCATGCACCAGCGCGTCTCCATGATGACCGGCTGGTCGTCGTGCACGTTGTTGAGGAGGAACACGCGGGTGGAGAGCTGGCTGAGGGCGCGATCCATGGCGGCGCGATCGAACCGCCCACCGCCCGTCCCTCCGCCGGAAGCCATGGCGCCTTCGAGGCCATCCAGCAGGCGTTGCTTGTCGCGATCGGTCTGCAGCCGGCCGATGAACCAGGTGCCGGCGTTGGCCAGACCCTTGTAGTCCAGATCGACCGGGTTCTGCGTGGCGAGCACGACGCCCA
>DHLW01000009.1:19377-19771 GCA_002405485.1 Phycisphaerales bacterium UBA4658 | reverse complement strand
ACGCACGCGCCTGTTTCATGAGCGTCAGCAGGGGCCTTTTGCTTGGGGGATTGGCCGAGGGGGGAAAGTACCCGGCGATCTCATCCATGTAGACGATCGCTCGGAGACTCGTGGTGCCGCTCTGCGAGCGCATCCAGGCCAGCACCTGGTTCAGCAGCAGCGAGACGAAGAACATGCGTTCGGCGTCGGAGAGATGTCCGATCGAGAAGATGGCGTGCCGGGGCTTGCCCTGCTCGGTGTACAGCAGCTTGGCGATGTCGAGGGCTTCGCCCTCCATCCATGCGGCAAAGCCCGGAGCCGCAACAAGGTTGTTCAGGGCCATCGCCAATCCAAAGCGGTCCTTGGCGGGATAGACCGAGTCCAGAGGCATCACGCCCAGGGTGTCAAACGGGGG
>DHLW01000009.1:18853-19223 GCA_002405485.1 Phycisphaerales bacterium UBA4658 | reverse complement strand
CGAAGCCAGATCGAGATCGCGTCCCTGCTGCCAGGCGCTGGCGAGGATTGCCGAGAGCAGGATGTGCTCGCGACTCTGTATGGGATCGGCGTCGATCCCAAGCAGCCCGAGGATGCTCGTGGCCGTGCCGGCGACGCGATCGCGGAACAGCTCGGAGTCATCGACAAGCTCGGCGGGAGGTGCGGCGAAGCTCTTGAGCACGCTCACCGGGAAGCCCGCCGACGAGCCGGGTGTGTACACCCTGAAATCCGCGGCGGTGCGAAGTCGGGCGATGCGCGAGCCGTCCTGCTGCCAGTCTCCGAGCCCCTTGGTCCAGGTTGCCGCCTGAGCGGCGGCGAACTCGTCAGGGGTGAGCCCCTTCTTGCGGGCG
>DHLW01000009.1:2108-18671 GCA_002405485.1 Phycisphaerales bacterium UBA4658 | reverse complement strand
CGTCCTCGTTGATCCAGGGTCGAAAGTCGGCGGGTAGGAGGTTCGGGAACGTGAGCAGGAGGTTGGACAGGTCGCCCTTGGGGTCGATGATGATGGCGGGGATGCCGTCGATGGCGGCCTCCTCCAGCAGACCCAGGCAGAGCCCCGTTTTGCCTGAGCCGGTCATGCCGACGCAGACGGCGTGGGTGACGAGGTCTTTGGAGTCGTAGAGGATGAGGTCTTCGGACCGCGCGCGTGCGTCCAGGTCGAAGCGTTTGCCGAGATAGAACACGCCGAGTTTCTCGTAGTCGGAAGTGATCGCCATGAGTGGTGCTCCGGAGCGATGATCGTTGGCGGGTGCGTGCGGACGTGTCGGCCCGTCCGCCGGGAGGGTGCGTGGGGCACGTGGGGTGGCCAAAGGTCGGCAGGCCGCGGATCGACGCCGCGAGATCGGCTTTCGGCCGCTTCGGCCTCCCGGTTCCTTCGTGCGTTCGCGTCGCCCTACACTCGACCCGCGCATGCTTCTGAGCGTGATCATGCCGGTGTACAACGAGGCGGCGACGCTCGAGGAGATCGTGCGTCGCGTGCTGGAGTCGCCGATCCTGATTGATCGTCAGATCGTGCTCGTCGACGACTGCTCGACGGACGGATCGAAGGAGATCGCCCAACAGCTCGCGGCGGCCCATCCGCAGATCACCCTCATTCGTCACGATCACAACCAGGGCAAGGGTGCGGCGTTGCGATCGGGCCTGCGAGCGGCCACCGGCGGGATCGTGCTGATTCAGGACGCCGACCTGGAGTATGACCCCGCGGAGTA
Source organism: Phycisphaerales bacterium UBA4658 (assembly GCA_002405485.1). GTDB lineage: Bacteria > Planctomycetota > Phycisphaerae > Phycisphaerales > UBA1924 > UBA4658. The sequence continues at coordinate 17,875 of DHLW01000009.1, read as the reverse complement.
CCCTCGGCTGATGGAGCCGATCCTGAGCGGCAAGGCGGACGTGGTCTTTGGCTCACGGTTCGTCGGCGGAGAGGCCCACAGGGTGCTGTACTTCTGGCACTCGGTCGCGAATCGCTTCATCACGCTGCTCAGCAACTGCCTGACGAATCTCAATCTCACCGACATCGAGTGCTGCTACAAGGTCTTCACGAAAGACGTCGCAAGCCGGCTCACGATCGAGGAGCGCGGCTTCGGCATCGAGCCCGAGCTGACCGCCCGCGTCGCCAAGCTCCGCTGCAGGGTCTTCGAGGTTGGCGTGAGCTACGCGGGGCGGACCTACGAGCAGGGCAAGAAGATCACTTGGGAAGACGGCGTGTGGGCCCTGTGGTGCATCCTGAAGTACAACGTGCTCAGATAGCCGAAGTCCGTTCGGTTCCGGCGCGCTTCGCGAGGATCCGAGGTTCACTCACTGGCCTTGAGCCAGACTGAAGCCCTTCACCCCGTCGAACGTGCGGAGCAGTTCGTAGGAGCAGACGACGAACTTCTCGGCGACCTTGTCCATGAGGGCCACGGTCCGGCTTTGACCGATCGATCCCGGAATCGTGCCCTCGCGCAGCTCGAATCGCACTCGGTAGTAGTCCACGCACTCGGTGTACACGCTCCCGGTGGGCCAGACCTGCGTTCCGCGGTTGGAGATGAGCGTGAGTCTGAAGGGCGTGTCCTCGCAGACGCGGTTCATCTCCTCGGCCAGGGCCGCGGGCGAGAGCGGGCTGTCCAGGTAGATGTCGCAGCCGACGACCTGCGTCACGATGTTCTTGAACGTGCGGATGACCTGCTGTCCCTGGGGCCGTTCCGGACGGGCCAGGGCCGCGGGCGTTCGCTCCGGCACCGGCGTCGCGGGCACGGTCGTGGGCTTCTGCCCGAGTCGATCGATGATGGCCTTGGTGAACTCCCTGGTTCCCACCGGCGGCTTGTCCTTCTTGCCGAAGTCGGCGGTATGGATGCCCGACTCGAGTGTGGCCAGGAGCGCGTTCTCGATGTTCGCCGCCTGATGGCCGAGATTCAGATGCCGCAGCATCATGATTCCGCTCAGGATGAGCGAGGTCGGATTGGCGACGCCCTTGCCGGCGATGTCCGGGGCCGTCCCGTGCACGGCCTCGAAGATGCTGATGTGCCTGCCGATGTTGGCGCTTGGCGCAAAGCCCAGCCCGCCGACGAGCCCGGCGCACAGGTCGCTGACGATGTCGCCCTGCAGGTTGGGGAGCACGATCATCTGGTACTGCTGCGGCTTGACGACGAGGTTCATGCACAGGGCGTCGACGATGACGTCCCCGGTCTCGATCTCCGGGAAGTCCTTGGCGGCCTGCTTGAAGCGTTCCAGGAACAGCCCGTCGGTCATCTTCATGATGTTGGCCTTGTGCCCGCAGTGGATCGACGTGATCCCCGACTTCCGTGCGGTCTCGAAGGCGAAGCGCAGCACCTCGTCGCAGCCCGGGGCCGAGATGACGCGCTTGCACACCATGACGTCGTCGGAGACGCGGTGCTCGATGCCGCCGTAGGTNNCCGTCGGGCATCTTCATGATGTTGGCCTTGTGCCCGCAGTGCACCTTCTTGACCCCGAGCTTGCGGGCGGTCTGGAAGGCGAAGCGATGCACCTCGTCGCACCCGGGCGCGGAGATGAGCCGCTTGCACTGGATCATGTCGTTGCTCAGGCGGTGCTCGACGCCCCCGTAGGTGTCCTCGATGTTCTCACGGACGACCGAGAAGTCGAGGTGGATTCCCGCGCGCGAGTAGACCGTCTCGACGCCCGGCAGGGACTTGAACACGCGGAAGTTGGAGTGGGCGTTCCACAGCTTGCGGGCGGTGACGTTGATGCTCTTGCCGCCGCCGCCCTTGGGCGTCTCCATCGGGCCCTTGAACAGCACGCCGCAGTCCTCGACGATCTTGATCGCCTCGTCGGACATTCCGCGGCTGTTTCCCTTGGCGAACACGCCGGCGCCCATCTCAACGGGGACGAACTCGACGCCCGCGTCCATGACGCCCGCGTGCTTCATGAGCTCCAGCGTGGCGAGCATGATCTCGGGACCGATTCCGTCGCCGTGAGCGAGGGCGACGCTGAACGTCCTCGCCGCGGACCCTGAGTGTCCCGACGTTGACGCTGGGGTGCTGGACGCAGTGGGCGGAGTGGGGGGCATGTCTGGATTCCGAGGCCGAGCTTCTTCCCTGCACCCGGCCTTGGGGACTGAAAACGGGAAGGGCCCAAGGGTAGGAGGATCGCTCGACGCTCGTCACGAGCGTTTGCCGAAGGAGTGATCCCTGCGATTGCGTGGCGATCGATACCATACAGAGGTTCCTGTCTTCATTCTGCAACGTCCGACGTCCGCCGAGTCTCCCGCTCTCTCAGACGGAGTCCAACGCATGGCCAAGAAGAAGCGCACTCCCCCGAAGCGTCTCCCCGGCAAGCGCATCCGGAAAAAGTCGCCACCCAAGAAGGCGTCGGGCAAAGGTGCCGCGAGCGGGAGCCGCGAGGCCGGGAGCGCGGAGGCGCGTTCCGGCTCGCGGAACGAGATCGCTCGGGCCATCGCGCTGCTGGTCTGGACGCACGAGATGACCGGCAAGCTCTGCGCCGGCGTGCCCGAGCACCAGCTCACCGCCCAGGCCACCCCAGCCGACAACCACATCCTCTGGCAGATTGGTCACCTGGCATCCAGTTACGCCTGGTTTGCCAGCATGCTCGACGGCAAAAGCGCCAAGCTCGGTGAGACGTTCGACACGCTCTTTGGCTTCGGGTCCAAGCCGGTGGCCGATCCCGGCGCCTATCCCGATCACGCGATGGTCCGGAAGGTGCACGACGATCAGTTCCAGCGGCTGGTCTCGGCAGCCCAGCAACTCGACGACGACCAGGCCACCGCGCCGCTGCCCAAGGAGGCGGGCACATTCGCCACGAGCAAGCTGGACGCGATCCAGAAGTGCATCTGGCACGAGGGGTGGCACCAGGGGCAGATGAGCGCCCTCCGCCGCGCACTGGGGCTTCCCAACGCCATGTGATCGCCGGCCCGGTTCGATGTGTTCGCGGCCGATGATGTCGAGCGTTCGTGGGGGCAACGGCATGCCCCGGGAGCGGGGCACATCCTCGGCGCTTCCCCGGCAGGTTGTCCGAGATCTCCAACGTGAGCGGCATCTCCCATGTGCGGCCGATACGTCCTGCAGACCGAGTTCCGAGTTCTCGCCGCCTTGTACGGGCTTGGTCCGCTCGAGGACTCGGTGTTCCCGTCGGCCGCGCTGCGCCCGCGATTCAACATCGCGCCCTCGCAGATCATCCCGATCATCCGGCAGGATGCCTCGGGCGCCCGAACGCTCAACGCAACGCGGTGGGGCCTGGTCCCGTTCTGGGCCAAAGACCCCACGCGGATCGGCGGCCCGGGCGGACCGCCTCCCATCAACGCTCGCAGCGAGTCGGTCGCGACCAAGCCGGCGTTTCGCGAGGCGTTTCGGTCTCGCCGTGTGTTGGTTCCGATTGACGCGTTCTACGAGTGGAAGGCGATCACGCCCGACGGCAAGCTCAAGCAGCCGTATGCGATCCACCGTCCGGATCGATCCAACTTCGTCATGGCGGCGATCTGGGATCGGTGGATTGATCCCGAGAAGTCGGACGCACCCCCGCTGGACACGTGCGCGATCCTGACGTGTCCGGCGAACGCGTTCATGCGGGAGATTCACGACCGCATGCCGGTGATTCTCCCCTCGGGCGCGTGGGCTCGCTGGCTCGATCCGGCGATCTCCGAACCCGCAGAGTTGCTCCCGATGCTGATTCCCTTGCCCGAGGGCGAATTGGCCTCGACCCCGGTGAGCACGCGCGTGAACGCACCGGGGAACGACGACCCGACGCTGCTGGACCCCTGCGTGGTCGGCGCAGACAACATACCCTCGCGGTCGTCACGCACCGCCAAGGCCGATGCGCAAGGTCCGACCTTATGGGGTTGATGAAGGACACCTCGCTCTCCCCCGACCGACCCGGGCGTGGACCTGCGCTCTGGTCGTGCACCTCGGCATGTGCGCTTGGGCTCTTGGCGGCAAAGTGTGGGGGTGTACGGAACTTCGGATCGGGGGCCCGCTGATGCATGCCGTCCGCATCACGGTGCTCTGCGATGAGTGCGTCCGCATCGAGTACGCCCCGCACGGCCGATTCTGCGACCATCCGTCGTTGTTCGCCATCCATGGGCCGGCCGGGCCTGATCCGATCACGCCGCGAGCGTGTCCGTCGGTTCGGTCCTGCCAGACGACCTCGGCCGACGCCGGCTCCCAGGCCATTCACGTCCGGACGGCGCGCTTCGAGCTGATCTATGTCCCGGATGGGCGGCCGCCGCACGACGGAAACATGAGAGCGCACATCGAGCACGCTCATGCACCGCCCGATGTCACTCGGGAGCCGATCACCGGCCGGGTGCTCTGGACGCCGGGGATGCGGGCTCGCCACAACCTTGGAGGGACGCTCTCCACGCTGGACGGGCTGCGCGGAGCGCACCCGCTGGGGGAGGGGCTGCTCAGCCGGGATGGCTGGCATGTCGTCGATGACTCCGCTCGTCACCTGCTGGTGGACGACTGGGCCGTGACGCGCGAGTCGCTCGGGTTGCACCACAACACCGATCACTATCTGTTTGCGTACGGGAATGACTATGCCGCGGCCCTGCGGGCGCTTGCGTTCATTGCAGGACGGGTTCCGCTGCCTCGGCGTTGCACGCTCGGTTCGTGGTACTCGCGATACTGGCCGTACACGTCGGATGAGTACCGAGGCATCGTCGACGAGTTTGATCGCCACGACTTCCCGCTGGACGTGCTCGTGCTGGACATGGACTGGCATAAGCCCGGTTGGACTGGATGGTCGTGGAATCGCGAGCTGATTCCTGACCCGGAGGACTTCATCGCTTGGCTCCACGCCCGGGGGCTCGTGGTCACGCTGAACCTCCATCCCGCCGACGGCGTCGGACCGCACGAGGACCGGTACGCCGCGTTCATGCGGGCCATAGGTCGGGAGCCCGACGGATCGACGGCGCGATTCGACGCCGGCGACCGGACCTATATGCGGGCGCTCTTCGAGATCGTCCACCGGCCGCTCGAGCACCCGCGCTCCCGCCCGGAGTCCGGCGTGGACTTCTGGTGGGTCGATTGGCAGCAAGACAAGTTCGTCCGCTCGATCCCGGGGCTCACGCACCTTCGATGGCTGAACCACCTCTACGCCCGGCACACTCGCCGCGAGCCCGTGGGTGACGATCCCGGCCTCCGGGCACAACCCTTCTCCCGCTGGGCCGGCGACGAGGGGCCGCCCGACGCCGGGTGCGAGTGGGGAGTCCCCGCGACCGGCGGCTGGGGCGACCATCGGTATCCCGTGCACTTCTCCGGCGACGCCCACACCGGCTGGGCCATGCTCGACTTTCAGATCCGCATGACCGTTACCGCAGGGAACATCGGGTGCTTCTACTGGTCGCACGACATCGGCGGACACTTCGGGCCGCGGCTGGAGGAGGCCATGACCCGATGGGTGCAGTTTGGCGCGGTATCCGCGGCCCTTCGGCTGCACTCGGCCCGGTCGCCCGTCCTTGATCGTCGCCCCTGGACGTACGAGGAACGATTCACACGAGCGATGCGGTCGGCTTTTGCGCTTCGATCGCGGCTCATGCCGTACATCTACACATGTGCGCACGAGGCCCACGAGCGCACGCTTCCGCTGCTCAGGCCGATGTACCTGCATCACCCGACGACGGAGATCGCGTATCGGGCGCCCGCGCAGTACACCATCGGGCGAGATCTGCTGTGCGCGCCGATCGCCTCGCCCGGGCTCGCCGAGCATTGCGTGGCACATCAGTATGTCTGGTTCCCCTCGGATGCCTCCGCGCGTTCGTGGAGGCATCTGGTCACGGGCGAGAGCTTCGACGCGGGGTCCGAGGCCGTCGTCGGAGCCCCGATCGACCGCTTCCCGGTGTTCGTGCGTTCCGGCGCGATGCTGCCGATGCGTCCGTCCACGGCCCGAATGACCAGCGACCCGCTGCACACGCTGGTTCTGTGCGCGTTCCCCGGAACTCCGGGTCAGGTCGAGACATCGGTGCTGTACGAGGACGACGGGGTCTCGCTCGATCACGAGCGCGGCCGATGCGCCGTCACGCCCATTCAGGCACGCTGGGATGGCGAGCAGCAGCGACTCATCCTCCACGCTCGCGTCGAGCCCACGACCGGATCGTTCTGCGGGCAGCTCCCCACAAGAGCCGTCGAGCTCCGGCTTCTCGGCGTGGCCGCCGTACTTGATGTCCGCGTGGATGATCTCCCCGCGGCCTGGTCGTTCGACGAGCAGCACGCCGGCGGAGCGATGATCGTCCACGTGCCCGATCGGGACATTCGCCGGCCGTTGCACATCGAGGCGGTGTGTGTTCCAGCCGACACGCGGCTGATCAATCATCGGATCCGCGCCGACGATCTCACGCTCGTGCTCGGACGATCCACGAGCGTCGCCCATCTCCGGGCGGATGTCGCCTCCGCGTGCGAGCCGGGAACCGATCGACGCCTGCCCCCCGCCGATGTCCTGGCCATCGGCGCCGGCATCGGCGCGTCGATCGATGACCACACGCTCCGCATCGTCGATACCTTCGGCTCGGCCAAGGGATCGCAGGTCGTCGTGGAGTTCATCGACCGGCTGGGCCGGCACGAGCGGTTGCTGGAGCGCGTGCAGCGGGTGCTCGAACCCGTTGGCACGCAGGCCCGGGCTGCGGGCATCGCGCTCCCGCCGTCCCCGATCGATGCACCGCCCGTAGGCGTTTCCGCGCGGCGTGTCGCTCGCGTCGCGCTCACGCTCGATCAAGGCGAGGTCGCGTTCGAGCGATTGATCGACGAGGTGCGCACGCCCCTCACGCGTTTCCTCGCCGTCGGTCCGTTTGCATGGGACTGGCGCAACGCCATCGCCGATGTCGTCGCGCCCCCGGAGACTGTTGCGTTCGATCCCGCGGCGTCCTTTGTCGATCGCGACCAGCGACCGGCACACTGGCGTCCGGTCGGCCCCGGTGCAAAGTGGCCGGTGGATCTTCGGCAAACGCTGCACGCTCGCGGCGGACTGGCCTGCATGCTGACGCGCGTGACTTCCTCCGAGCCGCAACGCGTCCGCCTCCACGTGGACTGCGGCGACAAGTACGAGGTCTTCACCCGCGAGCTCTCGCCCGCCGGAGCGGACTCAACAGCGCGCAGCGCCGGTCCGTGGACCAAGGTCCACACTCACAACGGCTTTGACGCCCATGCCGCCGGTCCGCCGTACATGGAGATCGACCTGCCGCGCGGCGAGTCACTGGTCATGATCAAGCTCTGCGACGGCGGCGGGGGTTGGGGCGCCCATGTCACCATCGATGCCCCTCATCCGCTGACGCACGACGCTCCGGGCTGATCGCCTGGACTGCACTCGCCGCGCGATGAACAGCACGCGTGTTCAGTTGCCCGGAGCGGTCCGGGCCGATCCCGGCGCCGGAGGGGCCTCGGGCGCCGACGCGGCCGGTGCCGGCTGATCGTCTCCGTCTCGATTCTGATCCGGCTGCTGGCCCGATGGGTTGGCCTCGGCGGTTCGCTCGCGAGCGGCGTCGGTCGACTCCTGCGACCACAGGAAGTAGCCAACACCCAGCACCCCGAGCGCCAACACCGCCATGACGAGATAGAACGCCCCATGTCCCTGTTTCTTTGCCTGAGCCATGGTTGGACTCCTCAGGGGCCCGCGATTGCAGAGCAGAACGCCCGCTCGCACGACCCCTTGGAGTATATCGAACCGGGCCCCGCCGCGCCCGGCTCTGCACTCCACGCCGCACCGCATGCGAACATCCTGCGAATCACCCTCGCCGCGCGGTCGTCGTGGTGCGCACGCGCGCGCGGGTTACGCCCGCCCGGCCGGCTCCATCTGGTTTGCGCGGGCAAGGATGCCGTCGAGCACGCCGCGGACCTCCTGGGCCATGCGCGTGTTGGGAAACTCGTTGACGATGCGCTTCCCGAGCGCCGCCGCGGTCGCCCACTGGCGATCCTGCACGGCGATCTTGAACTGCGCCCCGAGGTTGTCCCGCGCCTTGCTGATCACGCCGCGGGCAACCTCGCGAAGCGGCTCGGCCTCGTTCTCGGTCAGGTACGCGTCCAGCTCCTTGAGTTGCGCCATCGCATCCTCGATGCGTCCGCCCTGGGCGGAGTCCAGAAACCGCCGCTCGAGATCGATCTTGTACACGCCTCTGGCCTGCTCGACGCGCTCGCGCAGGCGCTCGACGCGCGGAGAATCGGGAAACAGCCGCTGGATCCGACGGGCCTCGCTCTGTGCGACGTCCCATCGCCGCTGCACGATCAGACCGTCCAGCCGTGCGATCGAGTCGGCGACCTTGCGCTCCTGGATTTCGTGCCGCGCAAGCTCGATGCGAGCCCGGAACTCCTCGGCGTCCTGGCGATACCCGAACCGCTGGGCCAGCTCGTCGCACAGCACCAGGGCCGCGTCCCACGCCTGGGCCTGAATGTCCTCTTCGATCGCCTTGCAGAGCATGTCGCGCTCCTGCCCGCGATTGAGCACCCGGCGAGCATCGTCGGAGAGCATCGTCGAGTCCCCGAGATGCCGGATAGAGTCGATGAGCGTGTCCACTTTCCGCACCATGAACGCGTGCTGGCTGGCCCGCCGCCGCAGATGCCACGTCACCGGCGCGATCGACAGCACCACGATGATTCCCAGTGCTCCCACGCCCTGGAAGATGTCTCCTGTCACCTGCCGCTCCGTCGAGCGCACGAACAGTGCGCCGACCAGGATCAGCCCAAGCGACAGCATCAGCGGAAAGCCGTGGTCGATCAGAATCCCCATGAACGGACTCAACTCGCGCGATCGCGGGCGCGCCGGAGCCGGATTCGGTGCGTTCGTCGGCGGGCGGTCATCGGCCAAGGGCTGTTCCTCCGTGATGCTCGTGCGTCCCAACAGAATATCGCATCCGACCAACTCGTGATGGTCAGACTCCAGGGACTTCCCCAACATCGGCGATCCAGTCCCGCGACTCCTGAGCATGAGGCATCATCCTTCGAGTGCGCCCGCGGGCATCGATTCCCTCTGGGCACACTCGATAGACTGCCCCGTGACCTCTCCTGCCAACCCTCCCCATCCGATGTCTCAACCCTTCGTGCAACCGTTTGTCCTGGGCCCGTTTGAGACGAACTCGTACCTGGTGAGCATCGGTCGGCGCGGGCAACCACCCCAAACCGGGCAGCACTGCTGGATCGTGGATCCCAGCTTCGAGCCCGCACCGCTGCTCGATCACGTTCGTCGCAGCGGCCTTCGTCCGGTCGCCATCGTGCTTACACATGCCCATGTTGACCACATCGCCGGGGTTTCCGAGGTTCGATCGGCGTATCCCGAGATTCCCATACTCATCCACGAGGCCGAGCGGGATTGGCTTGCCGATCCGCTTCTCAATCTCTCGGCGATGATGGGTCAGCCGGTGACTGCGCCGGTGCCGACGCGGCTTCTCCGAGGCGGCGACACGCTCGATCTGGAGGAGACTCGCTGGCGCATTCTCCACACGCCCGGTCACTCTCCGGGGAGCATCACGCTGGTGCACGATCCCTCACACCAGGCCATCGTCGGCGACGCGCTCTTTGCCGGGTCCGTCGGCCGAACCGACTTCCCCGGATCGGATCACGCGACGCTGCTCCGCGCGATCCGGGAACAGTTATACACGCTGCCAGAGTCCACCACGATCTATCCCGGGCACGGCCCACGCTCGACCATCGGCCGAGAGAAGGCATCCAACCCGTTCGTCCGCGCCTGAGAAGCTCGGCAGTCCGTAGAGGTGCGCGTCAGAGATCACTGCCCGTCCGGGTGGCCTGTGACGGTGGTTCCGCCGCCCTCGATCTGGTTGAGCAACGCGGTGACCTGCAGGTTGTTCGGATCGAGCTGCCGCGCCTGAGCCAGGGTCGCCCGGGCCTCGCCGATGCGGCCGAGATCCTGCAGGACGATCGACTTGAAGACCAGCGGCGTGGCATCGTCGCCGGCGCGGGCGACCGCCTGGTTGATCGCCGAGAGTGCATCGGCCGGGCGGTTGTCGAGCCGGCAGTACATGGCGCGGAGCATGAAGCCGTCCGGGCGATCCGGGGCCATGGCCTGGACGCGTTGCATGGTCTGGCGGAGCGTGGCCTTGTCCTTGAGGATCGCCGCAACGTTGCCGAGGTCGACCCACGCGCGAAGGTCCGCCGAGCCCTCCTTGGCGCTGGTGAGCTGCTGCAGGATGTCCCGCGCTTCGACGGGCCGGTTGAGCGCCATCAGGCATCGCGCCCGCATGTACCGCAGATCGCGTCGATCGGCGTTCTCAGACTTGTCCAGGAGCTTGGCCAGGTGACTCTCGGCGTCGGCGAACTGCCGCGAGGCCAGCAGCGCCTGGATCAGGTCCTCGGTGATCGCCTGATCGCCGGGCGCCAGCAGCAGGGCTTCCTCGAAGAACTGGGCCGCCTGGGCGTGCTCGCCGCGAAGCGCGGCGATGTGCCCCATGGTCTGGCGGAGCGCCGGGTTGTACTGCAGGAACTGCTTCCGCTCGTTCAGCAGAGACTCCGCGGAGGCCAGGTCGTTCTTGCTGATGAGCATCTCCGCCGCCGCCACCACGTACTGCGCGTTGGCCGAGTCCAGCTCCATCGCTTTCTTGTAGCTCTGCATCGCCTCGGCGGGCTGGTTCACGCGCTCGTAGATCACGCCCAGGTAGTAGTGCGCATCCACGAACGTCGGATCAAGCTCCAGAGCCGTGACCATCTCGTTGCGGGCCTCCTCGAGGCGCGACCGCTCCATGAGGATGCGGCCGCGGAGGACGCGGCTCTTGGGCACCTTCGGATTCAGCGCGATCGAGCGATCCACCGTCTTGAGTGACTTGGTCAGATCCCCGGCCAGGAACTGCTGGTGGGCCATCTGCCACTCGGTTCCGCTCTTGAGCATGGCCATCTTCTCGACGGCCATCGTCTTGCCCTCCTTGGTGTACTGCCCCTGCCCGCAGCCCGAGAGCGCGACCAGCGCGGACGCCGAGAGACCAAGACCGATGCGCGTGAACATGGACCGAGCCATGGGAATCTCCGTTGTGGGGGGGAGGGGGGGTATCAGACCTTGGTACATCGGAAAGAAAAGGACGCGGCTTTGGGCCGCGTCCGAAAATCCCGGGTCATTGGCGACTGTTGGGGAGCGTCACTTCTGATCGGTCTCGACGTTCGCCGTCGCGGGGGCGGCGGGCTGTGCGGCGGGCTCGGCGTTCGTGCCGGCCGGTGTGCCGGTGCTCGCCGTGGTCGTCGCCTGGGTCTTCGTCCCGGGGTTCAGCGGCTTGTCCGCCGCGTCGAACCCGACCGCCCACAGCTTGCCGGTCTTGGGGTCGTAGACCCAGCCGTAGTTCCCGTGGACCTTCGCGTCGGGCTGTGCGCCAACGACCACGCGGTTGGACTCCTTGCCCTGCACCAAGGGGTTCGCCGGCAGATCCTTGAGCAACTGCGCCTTGACGAGCTCGCCCCAGCCGCCGTCGGTCTCCTCGTTGCCGAGGTTCGGGAATGTCCCGCCATTCATCAGCGTGTACAGATCGATCTGCGACCGCAGCGTCTGCAACTGCGTGAGGGTCTTGGCGGCCTGGGCCTTGGCCTGGGCCTCGGCGTCCTGAGCCGGCGTGGTCTGGACCGTGATCTCCGCGGCCGCCGCCGGCTGCGCGGGAGTCATGAGCGTGGCCTGCTGGTTGGCCGGAGCGTTCGTGCCGGTCGCGGCGTTGGGCTCCGGCGTCACGAACGTGATCTCGTTGCTCGAGCCCGTCGACGCGCTCGACGAGCTCACAACATAGGTCTCGCCGTTGATCGTCACCGTGCCGGAGTTGTTCGCTCCGATGTTGAACGTGTTGTTGGCCGGCTCAGAGTTCGAGGCGGGGTTGGTCTGCCCGATGTTCTTCGCCGGCGTTGCGGCGCTGGTCTGCTGGGCCCCGGCCTCGGCGTTGGACGAGCCGACGTTCCAGCCCGTCTCCTCCGTGCCCGCAACCTGGCTGGTCGTCGACGACTCCTGGCCCTGAGAGGTCTGCACGCCGCCCGGCAGCGTGCCGGCCTGGCCCGGCAGCGTGATGGCCGCCATCTCCTGCACGGCCTGCTGAGCGGGCGTCAGCGACGCCTGCGGGCCGGTGGAGACCTTCTTGCGATCGATGTTCACCGAGCCGTGCGGCTTGCGGTGCTCGGTCGGGCCCTGAGCCGGCGGGACACTGTCGATGCGCTCCTGGACTTCCTTGTTCAGGTAGCTGTTGAGCATCGACGGATCGCTCCAGTTCTCACGCTCGCCGGTGATCTTCTCACGCAGGCGATACGCCGCGGGCTGATTCGGGTTCAGCGAGAGCGAACGCTGGATGTTGTACAGCGCCTGCTCGTGGTTGCCCTCGCGTGCAAGCCGCTCGGCCTCGACGTTGAGCTTGTCGGTCATCTTCTCCCGGCTCCAGGGCAGCAGGCCCTGACGCGTGCCCGCCCGGACGCGCTCGATGTCCGAATCGGCTCGCGAGGCGGCGTCGGCGATGAGCGTGTCGGTCACGATCGTCGGCGTGATCATGAAGATGATCTCCGACCGCACGGTCGAGTCGTCGTGCCCGCGGAACGCCGCGCCGAGGATCGGGATGTCGCCCACGATCGGCACCTGCCGACGCGTGAACGTGCTGCTCTCGGTGAACAGACCGCCCAGCACGATCGTCTGTCCGTCACGCACGTTCACGTTCGTGACCAGTTCCTGCGTGACCTCGTCGGGGATGGTGACTGCCCGGCCGCCGGAGTCGGTGACCGTACGGATTTCCGCGCTGGAGATCTGCGGCTTGAGCTCCATGCGGATCTCGCCGGTGGTCGCCACAAAGGGACGGAAGTACAGCTGCGTACCGGTGTCGAGGAACTCGACCGACTGGGTCGTGCTCGTCTCGGTCTGCGTCGTGTTCAGGTAGCCGACGCGCTTGCCGACCAGCACGCGGGCCGGCTGGCGGTTGAGCGCGAGGATCTTCGGGTTGCTCAGCACGACCGTGTCGGTGATCTGGTCCAGCACCTTCAGGAACACGCCCACGTCTCCGGCGACCACGCCGACCTTGAATCCGCCCTGCCCGGCCGTGTTGCCGACGGTGCTGGAGACGGCGTATCCGCGGTCATCGGTCGGGGAGACGCCCTGCCCGGAGGCACCGTTGCCGCCCCGGATGAGCGAGTTCGCCGCCGACAGCGCGCCGCCGGTGTTGAGGAAGTCCACGAAGTTCAGATCGGCGATCACGGAGAAGTCGATGCCGAACGCGTTGGCCTCGTTCAGCGAGGTCTGCAGGATCGTCGCCTCGACGAGCACCTGCTGCGGGCGGGTGTCGATCTGCGTCACGAGCTGCTCGATCGCCGCGACGTTCTCCTCGTAGTCGAAGATCACCATCGTGTCCCCGAGCGCAAAGTCATTCTTGCCCACCGGGGCCTTGTCGGGGATCGAGAAGTCCTTGACGTTGGTGTTGACCTTGATCTCGCCCCCGTCCTTGCTCAGCAGCGGAGAGACGAACTCCTTGGCGTCCTCGGCGTTGATGTAGTTCAGCTTGATGGTCTTGCTGACGCGCTTCTTCAGCGCGGCCTGGATCTGCTTGAGCTCCTCGGTCGTGTACACGTAGATGAAGTTGCCGTTCTCGGTGTACCCGAACCCGTTCACATGCAGGATCGCGTCCAGCGCCTGGTAGAACGTCACGCCGTACAGCGTCGCCGTCACCTTGCCGCTCACGTTCTTGGACGCGATGATGTTCTTCTGCGTCTGGATGCTCAGCAGTTCCAGGACGTTGGCCAGATCCTCATCCTTGACGTGCAGGTCCACCGTCATGTGCTCGCTGACGGTCACCTTGGCCTTGCCGTCGGCCCCCTTGTTGTCCCCGGCCTTGTCCGCGGGCTTCATCGGGTTCCGCACCGCCGGAGCATCGCCCCCGTCGGCCGGCTGCGCGTGCGCGTACGTGGAGCCGAACAGTGCCATCGCCGCTGCGGCGATCGAGGCCGGCAGACGCCCGGCGTTGGCGACAAGCTGACGGGCGGGTTGCGGACGCTGCATGGTCATTGGACCTCTCCAAGAATGGCGCCGCGGGTTCGTCCGCATTCTGGCGCCGGTCAACGTGCCTGGCCTCCAGCCGCGAAACCTTCCCGCGGCTCGTCCTCAACTTCGACCCGCACGCCGCGCGACTTTGGAGAACATCGCCCCCGCCTGGTAAACAGCAGCGCCTGTTCCTCCGGCAACACCTGCAATGAAGGGGGCTCGGAGCGTCCGAGAACACCCTCTTCACCCCTCCTGGTGGCATGCCCTGGCCAGCACAAGCCGGATCGTCCGCGCGGTCCCAGACCCTACCATCTCCTTGATGTCCGCCCCCGATGCCTCTCGCGATGCCGCGTCCGATCCGCGACGCCGGCTTCGTTCCAGCAAATCCCGCTTCCGCGCGTTCCTCAAGGCCCGGGCAGACGCCCAGAACACCCAGCGCACCCCGGACCTCCCCGGCGAACCCGATCCCAACGCCCCGGCCCGCACCCGCCGTTCCCGCGGGTTCTGGGTCCTCCTCCATGAGTTCCTGACGCTCACGACCGGCTCGCGGCTGCTCATCGCGGCGTGCATCGGAACCGTCACCATCTCCGCGCTCGTCGGCCTGGCGGTTCCCGCCAGCACCAAGATCGCACTGGACTACATCCTCACCAACAACCCGGGCCCGTCCGGGCTTCCTGATTGGATCCCCACGCGCGACGCACGGCTGCTGCTCTGGTGGCTCGGCGGCACGCTCATCCTGCTGGCCGTCATCTCCGTCCTCGTCGGCATCTGGGGCCGATGGCAGATGACCAAGCTCACGCACAAGACTCGGGCCAAGGTCCGCCGTCGCGTCTTCGCCCACGCCGTGCGGCTCCCTCTGGCTCGCGTCTACGACCTCAAATCCGGGGGCGCGGCGAGCATGCTCCGCGAGGATGCCGGTCAGGCCGCCGACCTGCTCTTCAGCATGCTCTACAACCCCTGGCGCGCCGTGGTGCAGCTCGTCGGCACGCTCATCATCCTCGCCGTCACCGACTGGCGACTGCTGCTCGGGGCCACGCTCCTGATCCCCGCCGCGTGGTTCACGCAGAAGGCGTGGATCGCACGCATCCGCCCGCTGCACAAGGCCGCACGCGCCACACGCACCGCCATCGACGCCCACGCCACCGAGGCCTTCGGCGGGATGCGCGTCGTCCGCGGCTTCGTCCGCCAGGCCGCCGAGGGCGCTCGCTTCATCCGCAACAACCACCTCATGTCGCGGCAGGAACTCCTGACCTGGTGGTGGAGCCGAGCCATCGAGATGCTCTGGATGATCCTGCTTCCCGCCGGCTCCGCCGCCGTGCTCGTGTACGGCGGCTCGCGCGTCCTCGATGGCACGCTCACGCTCGGCGACGTCATGATGTTCTCGGCCTATCTGCTCATGCTCCTTGGACCCCTGGAGTCCCTCAGCGCCAGCGCGACCAGCATCCAGGCGGAACTCGCCTCCCTGGATCGCATCCTCGACCTGCTCGCCGAGCCGCAGGAATTCACACAACTCGCCGCTCCGGCCGCCGGAACGATCCTCGTCGCCCAGTCTCGACCGCGCGGCGAGCCGGTCCTTGGCGCCCGTGGCCACATCACCTTTCGGGCAGTCTCCTTTGCCTATCCCAAGCGCGGCCAGACCGCGGGCGGGCCGGAGTACGCCCTCCACGACGTTGATCTCGATGTTCCCGCTGGCTCCACCGTCGCGCTCGTCGGCCCCTCGGGCGCGGGCAAG
>DHLW01000009.1:445-1925 GCA_002405485.1 Phycisphaerales bacterium UBA4658 | reverse complement strand
CGGCCGGGACATCCGCGACTTTGACCCCGACGCCTATCGCCACCTGCTGGGCATCGTTGAGCAGGACGTCTTCCTCTTCGACGGCACCATCCTCGAGAACATCGGCTACGCCCGGGTGGGGAGCGGCGACGCCGGACGCGAGCCAACCCTCAGCGACGTCCGTGCCGCCGCCAAGGCCGCCAATGCCGATGGCTTCATCGCCAAGCTGGAACAGGGCTATGACACGCTCATCGGCGAGCGCGGCGTGCGCCTCTCCGGCGGCCAGAAACAGCGCATCGCCATCGCCCGCGCCCTCCTCGCCGACCCACGCATCCTCATCCTCGACGAGGCCACCAGCAACCTCGACTCCGAGAGCGAAGCCCTCATCCAGGACTCCCTCCGATCACTCATGCGAGGTCGGACGTGCTTCGTGATCGCCCACCGGCTCAGCACCATCCGCCACGCCGACCTGATCGTCGTCATCGAGAACGGCCGCATCGTCGAACGCGGCACCCACGCCCAGCTCGTCGCCAAAGGCGCAACCGGCCGCTACTTCAAAATGCTCCAGCGCCAGATCACAAGCGAAGCCGAGAAGGAACAGATGCTCGCCGAAGTTCGGGCGTGACCGTGCTCGGTGCCGACGCCGCCGTGATACCTGTGCACGACTACCGGTCGCTGACGGATGATCAGAACCGCACCACGATCTTCCCAAACTGCTCCGCCGCCGCCAGCCGCACATACGCCTCGCTCCCGCGCGATGCTTCGATCACCTGATCCACCACCGGCTTCAGATGCCCCGAGCGGTACAAGCTCACCACCTCGGCAAACTCGGCATTCGTGCCCATCGTCGAGCCAAACAGCCGAAGCTGATTCCAGAAGATCCGTGCAAGATCCGTCGTCGCATCCGGCCCGGACGTGCACCCCGGCGTGACATACGCCCCGCCGCGCGCCAGGGACTTGATGCTCTTCAGGTGCGTCGCCTTGCCCGACGAATCCACGGCGAGATCAACCCCGCGTCCGCTCGACCACGCGCGAACGTCCTTGCTCCAATCTTGCCCAGCGTCGAGCACGCCAAAGTCCGCGCCAAGCTGCTTCGCCCGGTCCAGCTTCCATTGCTGCCGGCTCGTCACACACACCGGACACCCAAGATGCTTGGCAATCGCAAGCGCCGCGAGTGCGACCCCGCCGCCGATGCCGGTGATCAGCACGCTTTGCCCGGGGAGCAGATTCGCTTTGGTCCGGATCATCGAGTATGCCGTGAGAAACGTGAGCCCGAACGCCGCGGCCTCCGTCGGCTCCTGATCATCGCGAATCACCTGCAGATTGCTCACCGGGGCAACAAACTTCTCCGCCAGCGTCCCCATGTGGTGCTCGCCGATGAGCTCATACATCGGGCCCATCGACGACCGCGGCGGCTCGCCCGGAGTCGCCAGCGGAGCCACGTCGCTTGCCGCGTTCAAGACGACCTTCTTCCCCACCCACGCCGAGTCCACACCCGCGG
>DHLW01000009.1:0-306 GCA_002405485.1 Phycisphaerales bacterium UBA4658 | reverse complement strand
CCGCACGCATCCGACCCGCTCACGCGCGGATACTCAAGCTTCAACCCCGGCACGCCTCGACAGACCCACAGATCAAGGTGATTCAGCGCCGCCGCAAGCGTCCGGATCCGCACCTGCCCCGGCCCGGGCGGCGCCGGCTCCGGAAAGTCCGAGACAAACCGAACGATCTCGCCCAGCGGTTCACTCGGCTGCGCCTGACGCGTGATGACAATGGCCTTCATACTCGGAGGATATCGCCCACCTCCCACCACTCGCCCATTGCCTCCTGCCTCCTGCCTCTAGCCCTCTGCCTCTCACCTCTCGCCT
>DHLW01000123.1 GCA_002405485.1 Phycisphaerales bacterium UBA4658 | reverse complement strand
CCGCGGATCAGCCCGGCCTACGTCCAAAGGGGAGGGCTGACTCACTGTCCCCGATCACGCCCGACGAACACCACGAAGTCGCCCCTGCCGCGATCGCTCTCGGGCATCATCGCTCCCGCCGGTTCGTCGACGAACGTGACCACAAGTGTGCGGACGTCTGGGCTTTGCGCTCGGACGGCCTGCACGGTTCCACCGTCACGCTCAACATGGAACCGGCCCACCACCAGAACCACCGGCGACCCGAGTGCCCGTGCGCGCGCCACGCTCTGGGCCATCGTCCAGTCCCACATCCACTGGCTTCGAAACGTGGCGTCCAGCGCGGTTGAACGCTCGGCCATGAGCCGGACATCCGCCCGTTGTTCAGCGGTCAAGCCCGCGTTCTGGTTCATGACCTCATCAAAGCTGGCCCGATACGCCGCGCTGGCGTCGGCGGCGGGAATGGCAAACAGCCGTCCTTGCTCCTCCGTGAGGCCGCGGAGCCGCTCATATCCCTCCAGCCGCGCCAGGCGGACGTACCGCCGAGGGGCATTCGCCGCGACCACCGGCCGCTGCCGGCTCTTGGCGATCTCGACCATGGCGCGATGCCCAGGCGGGTAGTTTCCCACGCTGCGCTGCGTCGCCCTTAGAAAGGCGCGTTCGTCGATCACGCCGGTGAGGTAGTCATCCAGTCCATCCTGCTGATCGCGCTCGAAGAACTCCATGGCCAGCACACCCATGGGAGCACGCTCGAGGACGTCCTCCCAGAGCGCTGCCGCGATCGCCAGTCCAAGCTCGTGCCCGTGATTCTCCCCGATCAGCACCACATCCGCCTCCGACGTCGCGGAGATCAGCTCGTTCCACGACGCCGGTTCACCGGACGACCGGAACAGAGGCGCCGACCTTGCCGCCTCGGGGGAGATCCGTTGCGGCCGGGTGAGAGCTGCGACCGCCGAATCCGAACCTGCCGTCGCCTGTTTGCCCTGCACACACCCACCCATGAGCAGCGTGTTCGCCAAGAGCACACCCATTGCCAGCGAAATCGACCATGTTCGCATGTTCATCGTCGGACATGGTACCAACCCGTTCGCGCATATCGTGTCGCATGAGCCCGACCACCGCCGCCACTGCCGCCGCAGCCCGCCCTGCCTTCGCGCCCGCCGGTGCGAGAATCGTCCGAGCCCCTCGGGGCCAGGATGCCCTGAAACGCACCTGCTCGACCTGGCAGGCCGAGGCCGCCATGCGCATGCTCATGAACAACCTTGACCCCGAGGTCGCCGAACGTCCGGACGACCTCATCGTCTACGGCGGCCGGGGGCAGGCCGCCCGCTCATGGCCCGCCTTCGATGCCATCGTCGCCACGCTCAAGCGCCTCAAGCCCGACGAAACCCTCCTCGTCCAATCCGGCAAACCCGTCGGCGTCGTCCGCACGCATGCCGATGCGCCGCGCGTCCTCATCGCCAACAGCAACCTTGTGCCGCACTGGGCCACGCAGAAGCATTTCGATGACCTCGCCGCCAAGGGGCTCATCATGTTCGGCCAGATGACCGCCGGTTCATGGATCTACATCGGCACACAGGGCATCTTGCAAGGCACGTACGAAACCTTCGCCGAATGCGGCCGAGCACACTTCGGCGGCTCTGGCGGCGTCTCGCTCAAGGGCAAGCTCTGCGTCACCGGCGGCTGCGGCGGGATGGGCGGCGCACAGCCCCTCGCCATCACCCTCGCCGGAGGCACCTGCCTCATCGCCGACACCGACATCACCCGGCTCGAACGCCGCGCACACGATCGATATCTCGACGAAGTCGTCAAAGCTCCCATGCCGCTGGCCGCCAAGATCGCCCCGGGCACACCCAAAGATGCCGCCTCCTGGAAGCACATCGACGAAGCCATCGACCGTGCCGTGCGGTATGCCAAGGCCGGTACTCCCCTCTCCATCGGCGTCGAGTGCAACGCCGTCGACCTGCTCGAGCGGCTCATCGCCCGCAACATCACCCCGGATGTCCTCACCGATCAGACCTCCGCCCACGATCCGCTGACCGGGTACGTGCCTGTCGAGTACACCCACGCCGAGGCCGTCGAAGCCCGTGCCACCAGCCCCGACGCCTATGTCAAGCTCAGCACGAACAGCATGGAGCGTCATGTCCGCGCCATGGTCACCCTTCAGAATCGCGGCAGCAAGACGTTCGACTACGGCAACAACATCCGCCAACGCGCCAAGGACAACGGCTTCGCCGAGGCCTTCAACTTCCCCGGGTTCGTCCCCGCCTATATCCGCCCGCAGTTCTGCCTCGGCCGCGGCCCCTTCCGCTGGTGCGCCCTCTCCGGCGATCCGCGCGACATCTACGTCACCGACCACGAGATCCTCAAGCTCTTCCCCGCGCATGAGTCCGAATACTCCCAGCGCATGCACAACTGGATCCTCGGCTGCCACAAGCACCCCGACGCCCTGCTCGCCGGCGACTTCGACAAATGTGCCCCACGTTTCGGCTTCCAAGGCCTCCCCGCCCGCATCTGCTGGCTGGGCCTCGGCCAGCGCGACAAAGCCGGCCTCCTCTTCAATCGCCTCGTCGCCGATGGCAAAGTCAAAGCCCCCATCGTCATCGGCCGAGACCACCTCGACTGCGGCTCCGTCGCCAGCCCAAACCGCGAAACCGAAGCCATGAAAGACGGCTCCGACGCCATCAGCGACTGGGCCATCCTCAACGCCATGGTCAACATCGCCAGCGGCTCATCCTGGGTCAGCTTCCACCACGGTGGCGGCGTCGGCATCGGCTTCAGCCAGCACTGCGGCCAAGTCATCGTCGCCGACGGCACCCCCGAAGCCGCCGCCCGCCTCAGCCGTGTCCTCACCAACGACCCCATGATGGGCGTCTTCCGCCACGCTGATGCTGGCTATGACGATGCGATCGAGTGTGGAAAGCGGCTAGGCGTTGACATCCCGATGCGCTAGCCCATCCTCAACCCCTTCACCCACGCTGGCACCCTGATCACCGGCCGCAACTCCGGATCCGCCCCGCGCTTCGGCGGCGTCACCGCGTCCGCTTCCGGCCGCGCCACCGCGATCCGCACCATCGCCCCATCGATCACTCCACCCTTTTCAACAACAATCGACGGCGCACGCAGCGACCCGCGCACCCGCGCCTTCGGCCCGACATAGATCCTGCCCCCCGTCACCAGCGTCCCCTCGCACGACCCATGCACATCGATCCCCTGGCTCGCCTCAATGAGCGGCGCGACCAGCGTCGATTTCGGGCGCACCACGACGCGCCCGCACGTCTGGATCTTGCTCGTCCACACCACACCCTTGATCGTCAGATCATCCAGCCCCACGCGCTTGTAGCACCACGGGCAGCCGATCGACATCGCCCGCACCGGCACATCAAAGAAGCGCCGGCAGTGGTAGCACTGCACCGTGCGTGGAGCATCGCCCTCGCGCATCGAGACGGGTTCTCCGATGGGCGCGTGATCGAAACGCTGCGAGCCGGAGCACATCGCCCCGGCTCGCCTGAAGTCGGTCTTAGATTCCGCCGTTCTCTGAGCCGTTCACGTAGCCGGCCTCGGCCGGGCGTCGCCCACCCGCAAGCCGGGCCTCAAGCCCCGCCAGCGTCGACTCGAGCTCCGTCGGCTTGTTCACCACCGGCGTGCCCGCCTCGCGCGAGCGCTTCGCCGCGTCGGTCGTCATCGCCGGACGGGCCCCGCCCTTGATCGCATCCCCGCCCACGCGGCAGTTGCCCGTGAAGCTCGCGCCCTCGGCGACCACCAGCGTCGCCGCCACGATGTCGCCAACGACCCGGGCCTTGCTGTTGAGCTGCACGCGCTCCCGCGCCTGCACGTCGCCCTCAATCAGCCCGTCGACGATGACCGTCGTCCCCTCCACCGCGGCCTTGCACGCCGCGCCCTCGCCGATCTGCACCTCGCCCTTGGCGATCACCCGGCCCTCAAACGTGCCGAGAATCCGGGCGGTCGAGTCAAAGACCATCTCGCCCTTGATGTGCGTGTCCGGACCGATCACCGTCGTTGTCTTGGTTGCTTCGGGCATGGGTATGCGTGCCTCGTGCTCGGGTGCGGGAACCGCCCGCGGCCTCAGCCGCGACCGGGTGCAGGTCTCCGCGATCGCACTCCGCGATCGCCTCGATCCGCGCTTCACAACATCTCGGCGGCCTACGGGCTGACGCGGTCTCCGACCCGCCCGATCGAACGCATCCCCCAGCAGACGCCGTACCGCTTACCGGACGCGCTCCTGAGGTCCGCGAAAGATCGACCGATTCCCGCCCCGACTTGCAATTTCTCGGACGAGTCACCCCAAAATACCCGCGCCAATGCCCGCCCCGACCCCGCGTTCGGCTTGCGTTCAGTTCGGAGATTGTGCCGAGACATTCCCCGCCTGCACGTCCACCTGGGCCTGCGCATCGACCTGCACGGCCACGCCCGTCACCTTGTGATCGGGCATGAACGAGTTCGTCGACGAATCGAATCGCCACCCGTGCGTCCCCGCTCGGCTCGCCGATCCGTCGATTCGGACGCTCGACAGTCCGTTGATCGGATTCGCCGGAATGGCCCGCAGGTATGGCCCGAACGGCCGTCGTAGCGCCAGCAACTCGCCCGAAACGCTCGTCGTCCGCGTCAATCGATGCACCAGGTTCTTGACCAGCGGATCCACTGCCCCGCTGGGCGCCTGCGCCGGATTCAGGCCCTCGTGCTCGAGGGCGTACATCTCGGTTGCGGTGTTCAGCGTCTTCAGACTCGCCCGGAGGTTCGCAGCCGCCGCGCTCTGGGCGGCATGGCTCATCCGCGGAATCGCGATCGCCGCCACCGTCCCCATGATCACGATCACGATCACCAGCTCGATGAGCGAAAATCCGCGCCGGCACGACCGGCGCACATCCTCGCCAGAATGCCCGTGATTCGCATGCACGACGCTCGCCACCTCACCCCTGGGATCGGTGAACCCGCGCCGCGCATTCACGCGATCAGCGCCGCATCGGCCTGCTCCGATGTTCTCGGACGCGTCACACACCCACCGCCGGTCCGCCACTCGGCCGACGCACCGGGTTCTCCCGGCCTCAAGCCGTTTCAGCGTACTGCCCAAGCTTGCGGAACCGCTCGTACCGTCGCTGCGGGAGCGTCGGCAGCGAATGGCCCTTGAGCTCCATGATCTGGTCGCTCAACCATCGCTCAAGGTTCGCCGCTGTCCGCTTCGGCTCGCGATGCGCCCCGCCGGCGGGCGCGGCGATCACCGCGTCGATGATCCCAAGCTCCAGATTGTCGCGGGCCGTGAGCTTCAGGTTCTGAGCCGCCGCCGAGTTCGTCTGCTCATTGGCCTGCTTCCACAGGATCGCCGCACACCCTTCGGGGCTGATCACGCTGTACCACGCGCACCCGAGCATCGCCACCCGATCCGCAACCGCGATCCCCAGCGCGCCGCCGGAGCCGCCCTCCCCGATCACCACGCTCACGATCGGCGTCTTCAATCGCGACATGTCACGCAGGTTCACCGCGATCGCCTCCGCCTGCCCACGGGCCTCGGCCCCAAGCCCCGGATACGCGCCCGGCGTGTCCACCAGCGTCACGATCGGAAGCTTGAATTTCTCCGCAAGCTTCATCTTCGCCATCGCCTTGCGATACCCCTCAGGATGCGCGCACCCGAAGTGGCACGCGATCTTCTCCTGCGTCGTTCGGCCCTTCTGGTGGCCCACCACCAGCACCTTCGTCGAACCCAGCCGCGCAAACCCCACCACCATCGCTGGATCATCCCCAAACCGCCGATCCCCGTGCAGCTCGCAGAAATCCTTGAAGATCATCTCGATGTAATCCCGCGTCTGCGGCCGCTTCGGATGCCGAGCCACCCGCACCGTGTCCCACGGACTCAGATGCGCGTAGAGCTCGGACAGCACCCGCTCACGCTTGGCCTGCAACTCGGCAATCTCCCGCTCGATCGCCCCCGCATCCGCCGGCGCGGCCGAATCGTCATCCGCCCCCGAGCCCGTGTCGAGCGTCAGCTCTCCCGCCCCACCACTGGACCCGCCCGGATGTCCCGCCTGCACCCGCCGCAATCGCTCCTGCAGCGCAGCCACCTGCTTCTCAATCTCCACCACCGGCTTCTCAAACTCGAGCTGATAGAAAGATGACATGTCCGAAGAATAGCAGCGACCCCGATGCCCCTCCGTGGTCGACGCCGTCGCCGAACGGCCAATCGCACCGCCCGATGGATCAAGAGCAATCCCCGGCCGTGCATCCGCCGAGAACGGTCTGCCACGCTCCGCACGGAATGCCATCATCTCAGCGCCTCGATGCTGCCGACCGGCAAGGTTCTGGAACAAGCTCTCTCCCAGAGCCCACACGATCGATGCTCGCCGCGGCAGACCTGACCCGTTCGCGTCCGCGCTCGTGAAGCGGCCCCACGTCGGCGAGTACATCCGGTTGCGGTTGTGATACACAACCCGGTATCCGTCGCCCGAACTCGCGCTCGACGGATCCAGCGGCGAGTCCCACGGCCGATCAAACCGCTCGGCACGCAGCCCCTGGTGGCCGATGCGATTCCCTCGCGCCGCCAGCACCGACTCTGCACTTGTCAATGAACTCGGACCATACTCCACCGTCCGCAGCTCGCCGCACGGCAACCACGTGGACTACGCCGCCACGTTCCCCTGAACATCCGCCCGCCCGATCACATTGGCGTTGTGATCGGCTAGAGGGGGTACCTGAACTGACACTCGTGTGGGCCCTGATTGCCTTCAGGCGATCATGTGGATTCGCACCACTAGGGCCACTTGCACTTTCGCCACTGCGGGTCGAGACCAACTGGCGTTGCAGTTTCGCGAACGCAAAGGTTGATAAATTGGTCCATCAAATGCTCACTAAGCGGTTCGGGAAGCAAGTCCACCGCATCGCGACCGAACCGAGCCAGCTCGGTCAAAAAAATGGCTGGCTTGATCTGCCGAATGAACTCGGCACACTGTCCGGCGTCAAACGTCCCGATCTCCGGGATCAGATACACACCATCATCTGCCGAGTTGTACACTTGATGAATTGGAACGCCCCTCTCGCTTGCGATCGTCTGCAGCCAAGTCATCATGCTGGCGGTCGGCGTTACGACAAGAACTGAAAACTCACCGTTCGACAGGTTGAACTTCGCCTCCATTTAACCTCCCGCGACAATACGACCGGTTGCCTCCGCTATTGATCGAATGATCTCGTTTCGAAATGCGGCGGGCACCTCGCGACCTGGAAATCTCCCGTTCAGAGTCCCCGAGTACCATGTGGGTGAAAGCGAGCCGTCACCTTGCAATCTGACGCCGAAGCCGAAGAGTTCGTCTGTGCTGCCGCCGAGTTCATTGGCTACTTCCGCATGGCCGCCACGTCGAGGTACCCAGCCCTTTGGAATTGGAGGAGGACCGTTGTGGCTAGGCATCAGATTCACTCGTTGGGTTGTGCGATTGTAGACCGCTGTAAAGAACTGACCGGCGCGATGCCCGTCAACGACTCGAGCCAAATACCCACCAGTTGGTGCGGCAGCAACTCGCAGCACCACATCATCTGCCTGCTGTACCCCCGTGTGGCGAGCCGATCGCCACGCCGAGACGACTCCTTTGCCGAGCGTGCCGCCCGCGCCGCCGAACGCGGCACCCAGAGTCGTGCTCCACGCGGCGTCAGCAAGAGCCATCTTGAACGAGGAGCCGCGGAGATAATACGACTCCGTGAATCCCTGTAGACCGCTGGCGACTCCGCCTCCTGATGCGCCTGCCGCGATCGCCGCATACAGCCCAGATGCGGATGCTCCAAACGCGCTCGCAGCGCCCATCGCGGCGAGACCGACCCCGCCGCCGATCGCACCCGCAGTGAAGCCGACACCGAACCCCAACGCGAAACCGCCTGGGCCGTTGCGGTTGAGATATCCGCTAATCAATCCGCCCACCAAGCCCGAGACCCCCATTGTCATACCAATATCACCGAGTGTGAATAGTCCGGCCGGGTCCGAACCGAGGAGTGGCGTTCCTCTGTACGCTCCATGTGCGTTCATCCCATCGCCGAAGTGGCCCTTCACGTCCGGCGCGATGTGCCAAGCGCCGATCGCCATGCCGCCATACGCCATCGACCCCAGCACCGGCAGCGCCAGCTCATTGAGATCCTGCGACAGGAACCGTCCCTCGGCGGGTTCGTACATCCGGTTGCGGTTGTGATACACCACCCGGTATCCGTCGGCGGAACTCGCGCTCGACGGATCCAGCGGCGAGTCCCACGGCCGATCAAACCGCTCGGCACGCAGGCCCTGGTGGCCGATGCGATTCCCTCGCACCGCCAGCACCGACTCTGCACTTGCCAAAGAACCGAACGTCGTCGAGCCTTGAACGCTCGAGGCGAACTCGGCTCCGCCGCCACTGGAGCTGTTCCCAGCGTGAAGCGGCTCGCCGTGGGGAGTGTACGAATACTGCGCCGCAACGTGGCCCTGGCTGTCCGTCAGCGCGATCAGGTTCGCGTTGTGGTC
>DHLW01000078.1 GCA_002405485.1 Phycisphaerales bacterium UBA4658 | reverse complement strand
ACGGCCGATCGCTCTGGCGATTCTCCACGCCCGTCGCAGGTCGTAGCCGAATTCGATGCCATGTGCACGATGACGTACGAACGCAGGTATTCGACGCGAGTGAGGTCCGATGGGAAGGCGGCTGACACGGCAGGACGACCGGCCCGATGCGTGCTTCGAACGGGTTTCGTCGGGCGGATCCGAGGTCGACTGGAGGATCCTCGTCGGGTCGTCGCGAGGGCAGGCGTTGGTTCCCGACCCGCCGGGCATGGCGGTGTCCACGCTGCGGATCGCTCGGTTCGTCGGTCGAAATCGCTGCGGATTTCTTCCTCGTCCGACGATGGCGCGCAGGCGAATCGGGAATTTTGGGTCCATGCCGTAACAGAATCGAAGGTGCAGTCTTGTTTGGGCGAGCCCGCGTGAGGGGTCTTACGCGTAGTGGTTTCGTTCCCCTTCTCTCCCAAGATCGCCTGCGGCGATCTCCGATCCTGCGATGCAACAACACCCGACACCCTTCCTCCTTATCGCCCTGGCGATTTTGCCGGTTTCTGCGGCTGCTCAGTGCCTGCAGCCGGCCCCTGGTGGCACACCGGTGACCCTGACGGCTGGCGATGGTACCTGGCTGAATCCGTTGGGATTTCCGGCCTCGGTGGTGCCCGTGGTGCCCGCGAGTGACGAAGGCCTCAGCGCGCCCATTCCCCTGGGCTTCAACTTCCCGATGTCCGGAGCGGCTGCGCCGACGTTCTCCCACGTCGTCGTCGAGTCGAACGGGATCGCCTACCTCACCAATGGAGGGCCGGTGATCACCCCACCCCACCCCGAGGGCAACTTCGGTGGCGTTTCAGGTAGTTCGCCCCGCATCGCTGCCTTCTGGGCGGATCTGGAAAATCTGGTCGGCGGATCGAACTGGTCGGTCTCGGTGGACACATCGGTGCCCGGCACCTGCACCATCGATTGGCGAAACGTCAACTTCAAGAACGTCTGGGGTTCTATTTTTGGACCGGTCTCGACTCCTCCGCAGGTCTCGATGCAGGCGCGCCTGTTCGCCAACGGCAACGTGGCGTTCTCCTACTCGGACGGATTCACGTTTCGGCACTCAGGCCCGTACGGAGGCATTTTTGCAACGACTGGCGAGGCCGGAATCATCGGGGTGTCGCCTGGCAACGGTAACCTCGAGTATGGGATTCCGCCTCAGGGCGTCTTTGGACCGTCGGACTCGTTCCCGTTCCTGAACACGACGACGACCAGCAATTCGTGGGTCGCCGGCGCCCTGGCGCCGCCCTACGCCCCCCCCACGGCCGACCTGCCCTTCCTCCTGCAAGGCCGGACCTTGTTGCTGACTTACACTGGTCAAGGTTATTCGGACACGATCACGTGCTCGGGAGCCCCTCTGGCCGCGCACACATCGTACGGCAAGGGCTGCTATGACGAGCCCGGCGAGGTCGTCTACCAGCTCTTCCCGGATGCAGCGGCAGCTTCGCTGGGTCTGCAGGGCAATGCACTGCTGATCACCCCGGTGGGTTACGGCTACGTCGGGGCATGGGTGAACGGTGGCGCCAGTGGCTACATCCCACCCAGCGCCGCGGCGACGACCTTGGTCTTGGCCGACAATGACGACGTGGTCGTGGCGCTGCCCCAGGCGCTGCCATCGCCGAAAGGTCCCGTCAACCAGGTGACCGTCAGCTCGAACGGGATCGTCACCCTCGGACCGGTCGGAAACGCGCCCGGGCAGCCTTGGCCGAACACGTTCCAGTTCCCGGTGCAGCCGGTGTCGTTTCCATTCTCGCCCCCGGGTGCCACCTCACCCGCCGGGTTGAGTAACCTGCACAATGGAACGGCGTTCTACGCATGGCACGATTACAATCCTGCCGATGGTGGGGCGGTCAAGACGGAACTGGTCAACAACGTGTTCGTGATCACGTTCCAGAACGTCGAGAATCCGCCGGTGGTGCTCACGAACCCTGGCACCGTGCAGTTCCAGCTCGACCTGGTTTCGGGCGGATGCACCATGCTGTGGACGGTGGTCGACACCAACACCGCTGGCTCGGGACTCGGCGCGTTCGGTGTCCCCGAGACCGCGCACCTCGTCGGCTGGAAGACCGGTGGTGTGGTGGCCGACAACGGCTCCGTGAACCTGGCTGGCAGTCCGGCGATCTTCACCCGAGAGAACCTGCTGCCGCCGGCTCTCGCCGCCTCGCCGCGAGCGATCTCGACGCCGACCGCCGGCAGCACGGTGACCTACAGCGCCACCAACGTGCCGGAGTTCATCCCGGGATCTGGCGTTCGTCTGGCCGTCAATGTCTTCAGCCTGAATCCGCTGCCCGCTCCGGGCGTCGACCTGGCCGTCATCGGCGCGCCCGGCTGCCGCGCCTTGGTCGCCTCGTTGGATGTGCTGCAGAACATCTCGGCTGGTTCGATCAACCTCGTGATCCCACCCGGGATCCCGGCAGGTTCGCGGTTCTACTCGCAGGTCGTGTCGCTCGTGCCGCCCGGCAGTCTGCCCAATGGCCAGAACGCGTTCGGGTTGACGCTGAGCAACGGCCTCGAGACCTTGATCAGCCCCTACTGAGTCGAGCGGGTCGATGGTCGCTGCCAGCGACCTCCGACTCGGTACTCGGCGTCTGCTCTGGGCCCGGCGGAACTTCGCACATTCGAGCGGCAGGAACGGCGTGTCGCTGCATCGGCCCCGACCGCCGCTCCTCGGCACGCGAGCTACCCAGATCGCCGACGACGCCGACACGCGGCCTTCGCGCGGTCCCCTGCTCGCGTGCCGTATGCCGGTGCGTTGTGCGCCGCTCGCGTGCGTGGCGGCTGCTGCAGGCAGTGGTGCCGTAGGCTCGGCGTCGGTCCGCCGGCAGTCTAGTAGCCGTCGCCGTCGTCGTCGTCCGGCGCGCACGGCATGCCGCCCTTGCTCTTCACGCCGGCGTCCTTCGCGTGCACGTAGGTCGGATCGCCGCGCCGCGGCCCACGACCGTTCGCCGCCGCCCGCTTCGC
>DHLW01000138.1:9820-28436 GCA_002405485.1 Phycisphaerales bacterium UBA4658 | reverse complement strand
TCAGCACGCTGCTGTTTCAGCAGGCGGGGCAATAGAACCGGACCAAGGGGAAAGCTGGGCACTTCGGCGGCATGCGCGTGACAACAACACTCTTCCAACTCGGCCTCAGGCATCCCGTGAGCATCGCGGCGGCCCGCACACGCGCCGGGGGCGATGGAGCAATGGTGAGTGCCATCTGCCGTTGCGGCGAAGCGCCCAGCGTGCCCATGGCCGTGCTCTCCACGTGCGAGCGGGTCGAAGCGTACATGATCGCCAGCGCGAGCCAGGTTGCTGCTGTCTCGGCGGACATCGCACGGGTTCTCAGTGCCACGTCGGATGCGAGGATCGAGCGCCGCGTGGGGTCGGCGGCGGCGGGGCATCTGTTCGCGGTCGCCGCAGGCCTGGAGTCGAGGTTCATCGGCGAGGATCACATCCTTGGTCAAGTGTCAAGGATGCCGGTCGTGGACAATGGCGATCGGTTCGGCGGGGCGACCCTTCGGCGTCTGCAGGAGAGTGCGGTCGCGCGGGCAAGACGGGTGCGGAAGAGCACCGGGCTTGGCCGGCTGTCGTCGTCGTGCGTGGACGCGGTCGCGTCGATGCTGGCAGAGCACGTCAGAGCAGATGCCGCTGGAACACTGACGATCCTGGGAAGCGGGATGTTGGCCCGCGATCTTGCTGCTCGACTGCTCGACAGCGGAGCCGGAGCGGTCACGATCGTCGCCCGTCACGTGACGCGTGCGATCGAGCAGTGTGCCGGTCTGGATGTGCGTGTGCGCCCGATGGAGCAGCTTGCGGCGACCGTTGAGGAGTCGCCGATCATCATCGCGGCCACAAGTTCGCCGAGCTTTCTGGTGGATCGTTCCGTGCTGCTGGGCTCGGTTCGTGAGCGACTGCTCGTCGATCTTGGAGTGCCGCCCAACGTCGATCCGGACGTCGCCCATCTTGCCGGGGTGACGCTGACAACGTTCCGGGACCTGCTGCCGTCCACTGGCGGCGTCGATGGTGTTGTGGACCGCGCCCGCGGCATGACCGAAGCGGCGGCGACGCGATGGGCAGAGCGATGGATCACGGGCTCGAGCGGTACGCGTGCGTGCCCCCGATGGAGTGAGATCGCATGACGTTCGAACAAACACTGGTGCTCGCCGCTCATGGCGCAGGGGATGGATCACGGTCGAACGAGCGTGTGCGGGAGCTTGCTCAGAGGGTGGCGGAGCGCCGTCGCGATCTGCGTGTCAAGACGGCGTTCAAGCTCGGCACGCCGACGATCGACGACGTGCTCGCCAGCGTCAGAGGCGCGGATGCGGTGGTCCTTCCGCTCATGACGAGCGCGGGCTACTTCGCGGGCGAGTACCTGCGTGAGCGGGCGGCGGGAATCGCCCGGGTGCTTCCAGCGATCGGCCTTGATCGGCGGATCACGACTCTGTGCACCGAGGAGGTCCAAAGGGCAGTCAAGGACGCCGGTCCGAGTGCGACCGGAGAGGACCTTGTTCTTGTGGTCGGTCACGGCACACGACGATCGGCGGCGAGCGGGGACTCGACCCGTGAGCTGGCGCAGGCGATTCACGGTGCGACCGGGATCGAGGCAATCCCGGCGTTTCTTGACCAGGACCCGCTCCTGGAAGATCTGGCCCCGGGGCTGGGAGCCAGGCGACTGATCGTCCTGCCGTTTCTGCTCGGCGGAGGTGGTCACCATGTCGAGGACATTCCGCAGCGATTGTCGAGCGTGCCCGAGGACCGCGTGCGGATCCTCCCGGCGCTTGCGCAGCTCGATGGGTTTGAGGATGTGCTGCTCAAGAGGATCGACGAGGCATGCGCGCGGCCGCGGGTGCGATTGGGGACGCGCGGGAGCGTGCTTGCGCGTTGGCAGGCCGAGCGTGTGGCGGATGCGCTGCGGGCTGTTGGCGCGGACGTGGAGATGATCGCCGTTGACACGGAGGGTGATCTGAACCTGAGCACGCCGATCGAGGGCTTCGCGACCGATGGACCGTTCACAGATGCGCTGGAACGCGCTTTGCTTGACGGTCGGATCGATGCGGCGGCACACAGTGTGAAGGATCTGCCGGCAGTCTTGGGGCCGGGCACTCGGCTGGGGGCGGTCCTCCCTCGCGGTCCGGTCGAAGAAGTGCTTGTCTCTCGCCACAAGGGGGGCCTGTCGGATCTTCCCTTTGGCGCAACGATCGGAACGTGCAGCACGCGGCGCGCGGCGCAGGTTCGGCGGCTGAGGCCGGATCTGGTGATTCTCCCGATTCGCGGCACGGTCGAGCATCGCGTGCAGCAGGTCAAGGCCGGCGCGTTTGACGCGGCGGTGCTCGCTCGGGCGGGACTGCAGCGGCTGGGACTCGAGCAACACATCTCCGAGATCTTCTCGCTGCGAGACATCGTGCCGGAAGCCGGGCAGGGGGCTGTCGGGGTGCAGGTCCGTGACGGAGACGATCGCGCGGGCGTGCTGGTCGCAGAGATCAACGACGAGACGACCAGATGGCGTGTGGAGGAGGAGCGGAAGCTGTGCGCGGCGATCGAGCGTGATACGGGGCTGACGGCAGCCGCCGTGTGGGTGGGCGAGCGCGTGCATGTTCGGGTGATTTCACAGGATGGTCGGATGGCCGTCGACGCCTCTGGGACGGATGCCCAGGACGCGATCGGCGGGCTGACGAGGCGTGGGTGTGTTGCGCTGGTTGGCGCCGGGCCGGGGGATCCCGGCCTGATCACCGTGCGAGGGCGCCAGCTCCTCCACATGGCTGAGGTTGTGATTGCCGATCGACTTGCGGGGACGTCGCTGCTTGATGAACTGGGTGAGAAGGTGGAGATCATCGATGCCGGAAAGTCGCCTGGGAGACACACGCTCCCGCAGGATCGGATCAATGAGCTGATGGTCCGGAGGGCTCGGGCCGGGTGCCGGGTCGTGCGGCTCAAGGGCGGCGATCCGTTTGTGTATGGTCGGGGCTGGGAGGAACTGGAGCACTGCCGACGGTTCGGCGTGGCCTGCGAGGTCGTTCCGGGCGTGTCCAGCGCTCTGGCAGGGCCGACGGCGGCCATGGTGCCGGTGACAGCACGCGGGGTGTCTCGGTCCTTTGCGGTCGTCACGCCGCAGAGCGAGAGCGGCGCGGAGCGCAAGCCGCTTGACTACGCGGCGCTTGCGCGGATGGACACGGGCTCGGTGCTCATGGGTCGGTCGCTGCTTGGCGAGGTGGTCGAGGGCTTCCTCGGCGCCGGCCGGAGAGGCGACACGCCGGCGGTGATCGTGCAGAGCGCAACGCTGC
This sequence comes from Phycisphaerales bacterium UBA4658, assembly GCA_002405485.1. Lineage (GTDB taxonomy): Bacteria > Planctomycetota > Phycisphaerae > Phycisphaerales > UBA1924 > UBA4658. The sequence continues at coordinate 25,197 of DHLW01000138.1, read as the reverse complement.
CGGACCAGCGCATCGTCCGAGGAACTCTCGCAACGATCGTTCATCTTGCCGAGACGCACGAGATCTCGGCTCCGTCGGTTCTGGTGATCGGAGATTCCGCCGGCCTCGCCACGAAGGACAGACGAGCGGCCGTGGGACGGTTCGCCGGGCGGCGCGTGGTCGTCACTCGCCCTCGAAGCGCCTCGGCGGGTCTGATCGCCGAACTCAAGCGGGAGGGCGCTGAGGTGGTCGACTGTCCACTGATACGGATCGAGTACGGTGTGCGGGGTGACGGCGAGCCGCTGCGGCATCGGCACGACTGGACGGTGTTCACCTCGCTGCACGCGGTGCGCGGGTGGCGCAAGGCGTTGAGGGAGCGCGGTCTTGATGCTCGCGTTCTGGCGGGAAGTCGGGTCGCGGCGGTGGGACCAAAGACAGCCGACGCACTCGAGGCGATCGGCGTTCGACCAGATGTCGTGCCCACGGTCCATCGAGCCGCGGCACTGGTGGAGGACATCGGTGCTGCGGCGGGAGTTGCAGGGAGCAGCGTGCTGTTCCCATGCGGCACGCTTGCGCGGGACGAGCTGCGCGAAGGACTTCGAGCACGAGGAATGCTCGTGAATGAGGTGCACGTGTACGACACGCTCTCGCTTGGACCCGAGCCGAGCACGCGTGCAGCGCTGGAGCGCACAACAGTCGATGCCTGGCTGTTCTACTGCCCGTCAGCGGTGCGAGGAGCGATCGACGCCGGTCTTGACCCGGACGAGGCCGCTGTCGTGTGCATCGGGCCGACGACAGCGGCCGAGGCGGTCGCCAGCGGGTGGCGCAATGTGTCCGCGGCAGGCGTGCACACCGACGACGGAGTGCTCTCGGAGCTGCAGCGCGTGCTCGACAGGTCTGCGGTGCTGACGGAGGTGCGACGATGATCGAGACAGTTGAGAGTCAGAGCCATCGGCGTCTTGGACGCCTGCGTCAGAGGGCGGCGTTGCGCGATGTGTTTCGAGAGACTCGGTTGAGTCCGCAGGATTTCGTGCTGCCGATCTTCGTCGCCGAGCATGACAAGGACGCCGGCGGAATCGCCTCTTTACCCGGAGTGAGGCGGCACGCGCTTGGCGAGTTGCCGCGGGTGATCGACGGGGTGAAACGAGCAGGGGTGCGGGCGGTGCTGCTCTTTGGTGTACCCGGGACCAAGGACGAGAGCGGTTCAGCCGCCGCAGCCTCTGACGGGGTGATTCCCCGGGCCATCGAGAGAATCAAGGTGTGTGCCCCGGATCTTGCGGTCATGACGGACGTGTGTCTCTGCCAGTACACGTCGAGCGGCCGATGCGTCGTTCATGACGAAGACGCTGGCGAGCAGAGGGCGACCCTCGACATGCTCGGCCTGATCGCCGTTGCGCACGCACGGGCGGGGGCGGACGTTGTGGCCCCCAGTGGCATGATCGACGGGGGGGTTCGGGCGATTCGATCCGCGCTCGATGATGCGGGACATGACCAGACCGCAATTCTCGCGTACTCGGCGAAGTTCGCGTCGTGTCTGTATGGTCCGTTCCGCGAGGCGGCCCGCTCTGCGCCGTCGGTCGGGGATCGCAGCCAGCATCAGCTTGATCCGGCCAACACACGAGAGTCGCTCGCGGAAGTGGCGCAGGATGTTGCCGAAGACGCCGACGCAGTCATGGTGAAGCCCGCCGGTTCTGCGCTGGATGTGATCGCGCGGGTGCGTGAGTCGATGCCGGGCGTGCCGCTGGCGGCGTATCAAGTCGGCGGCGAGTATGCCATGATCGCGGCGGCGGCGGCGCGCGGGTGGGTTGACGAGCGGTCGGCGATCCTTGAGTCGCTCGTGTCCATCAAGAGAGCGGGAGCGGGAGCAATCGTGACATATGCGGCCGTCCGGGCGGCCGAGTGGCTGTGCGAGCGGGAGGACCGATCACCATGAGCCGATCGAGTGCGGAGTTTCGCAGGGCAAGCCGGGTCATGCCCGGGGGGGTGAACTCGCCGGTCCGGGCCTTCAAGGGCGTCGGTGGCACGCCGCGCGTGATCGCTCGCGCGTCGGGGTGCTCGCTGTGGGATGTGGATGGACGGGAGTACGTGGACTTCGTCGGATCGTGGGGCGCGGCGATCGTCGGGCACGCGCATCCCGCGGTCGTCGATGCGGTGGCAAGGACGGCGCGGAACGGGCTCAGCATCGGTTTGTGCACGGAGCTTGAGACGCAGCTTGCCGAGGCCATCATCGAACGCGTCCCGTCGCTGGAGCGCCTGCGCATGGTCAACTCCGGGACCGAGGCGGCGATGAGCGCCGTGCGGCTGTCGCGAGCGGCGACGCGGCGACGCATGATCCTGAAGTTCGATGGCAACTACCACGGGCACATCGATGCGCTGCTGGTCAAGGCCGGATCGGGTGCGGCGACCCTGGGCGTGCCGGACTCGGCCGGTGTCACCGCGGGCACGGCACACGAGACCCTGATCGCTCCGTACAACGACATTCAAGCCGTGCATGCGCTGATGGAAGCACATGGACCGGACATCGCGGCCATCGTCGTGGAGCCGGTCGCGGGCAACATGGGCGTCGTCCCGCCGCGCGACGGATTCCTGGCCGGCTTGCGAGCGTGCGCTGACAGGTTCGGTGCGATCCTGATCTTCGATGAGGTGATGACCGGGCTCAGAGTGTCGCGCGGCGGCGCACAGGAGCTCTTCGGCGTGCGCCCGGACCTGACCGTGCTTGGAAAGGTCATCGGCGGAGGACTGCCGATCGGGGCGTACGGTGGTCGAAAGGACCTGATGGACAGAATCGCGCCCGCCGGAGACGTGTATCAGGCCGGCACATTCTCCGGGAATCCTGTGACCATGGCCGCGGGGCTTGCAACTCTCGAGCTTCTGGATGACGCGGCGTATCGACGGCTCGAGCACGCTGGCGCGAGACTGGAGCAGGGACTGCGGGAAGCGATCGCGTCGGTGGATCAGCAGGCCGTCGTGCGGCGCGTCGGGTCGATGATCAGTGTGTTCTTCGGCGTCGAGCGCGTCGACGCGTACTCGGACGTCCGCAAGGCCTCTCAGGACACGTTCTCCTGGCTGTTCCATGGCCTGCTCGAGCGCGGCGTGCACCTGCCGCCCAGCGGGTTTGAGTCCTGGTTTCTGTCGCTGGCACACTCGGACGAGGTTGTGGACTACACCGCACGAGCGGTGCGCGAGGCGTTGTCGGAGTTGCGATGGGCGGCCACGCCCATCGGGATCTAGGCGTGGGTCAGATCACAGGCACGCACGAGCGTGCAACGGAAAGGCGATGACATGAGAAAACCGCACAAAGGACGGATGACGGGACTTATCGCGGCGGCCGCCGCCATGCTGTTGATCGTTCTGCCGCTGCAAGCCCAGACGATCGAGCTGCTGAACGTCTCCTATGACCCGACGCGAGAGCTGTTCAAGGAGTACAACGAGGCGTTCGCGAAGCACTGGCGCGAGAAGACCGGCGTCACCGTCAGCGTGAAGCAGTCGCACGGTGGATCAGGCAGCCAGGCCCGAGCGGTGATCGACGGTCTGCGGGCCGATGTCGTGACGCTCGCGCTTGCACATGACATCGATGCGATCGCGGCTCAAGGGCAACTGCTTCCGACCGACTGGCGGTCCCGCCTCCCGAGAAACAGTGCGCCGTACACCTCAACACTGGTGTTCCTCGTGCGCAAAGGCAATCCCAAGAAGATCTCCGACTGGGCCGATCTGGTTCGGCCGGACGTTCAGGTCATCACCCCGAATCCCAAGACGTCCGGCGTCGCCCGGTGGAACTACCTCGCGATCTGGGGGGCGGTCCTGCACAGGGAACTGGGCTCGGAGTGCGACACGATCATCAGTGAACCAAAGCACGCCGAGCGCGTCGCGCAGGCCCAGGCCAAGGCCTTCGAGTTTGTCACGCGCGTCTACCAGAACGTGCCGGTGCTGGATCGCGGTGCACGAGGCGCCACGAACACCTTCATCCAGCGGAAGCTCGGCGACGTGCTGGTCACGTGGGAGAACGAAGCGTTGCTCGGCCGGGCCGAGTTCGACGCCGAGGGAGTCGAGATCGTGTACCCATCGCTGTCGATCAAGGCCGAACCTGTCGTCGCGGTCGTGGACAAGAACGTCGACCAGAAGGGTGCGGAGCATCGGCGCGCGGCCGAGGAGTACCTGCGGTTCCTGTACTCTCCCGTTGGACAGGAGATCGCCGCGCGGAACTTCTATCGACCGACGGAGCCGGACGTGAGCGCTCGGCATCGTGAGTCGTTCCCGGCGATCCGGCTGTTCACGATCGACGCGGTCTTCGGCGGGTGGACCAAGGCCCACGAAGCGCACTTTGCCGATGGCGCGTCGTTCGACCAGGTGTTCAAGAAGAAGTGATGGCCCGACATCCGGCGGCGGTACGCCGCGACAGTTGCAGACCATGAGCACTCTGACGACAAGAGCCCGGCGACTTCCTCGGCGACGCGTGTTGCCGGGCTTTGGTCTCAGCATGGGCGTGACGCTCCTGTATCTCAGTCTGCTCGTGCTGCTGCCGATCGCCGGTCTTGTCGGATCAGCCGCACGGGTGCCGACGGAGACGTTCTGGAGCACGGCGCTGGCTGACCCGCGGGTGCTCGCTGCGTATCGCCTGACGTTCGGCGCATCGATCGCCGCCGCAACCGTGAACGTGGTGTTCGGTGTCCTCGTAGCGTGGGTTCTTGTCCGATACCGCTTCCCCGGTCGGCGGCTGATCGATGCGCTGGTCGATCTTCCGTTTGCGCTGCCCACGGCCGTCAGCGGGATCGCGCTCACCACGCTCTACGCGCAGACCGGATGGCTCGGGCGGTGGCTTGAGCCGCTGGGCGTCAAGGTCGCTTATGCATGGCCGGGAATCGTGCTTGCGCTCACCCTTGTCGGTCTGCCCTTTGTCGTGCGAACAGTGCAGCCGGCTCTGGAGGAGGTCGAACGCGAGGTCGAGGAGGCAGCCGCGAGTCTCGGGGCCTCTCGGCTCCAGATCTTCGCGCGGGTCACGCTCCCCAGCATTCTGCCCGCGGCGCTCACCGGGTTCGTGCTGGCTCTCGCACGGGCCGTGGGAGAGTTCGGGTCGGTCTATTTCATCGCCGGCAACATCCCGGGGCGCACCGAGATCGCGCCGCTGCTCGTGCTCATCAAGCTTGAGCAGTACGACTACGGCGGCGCCGCGGCGATCGGTGTCGTGATGCTCGTCTCATCGTTCGGGCTCCTCCTCATCATCAATCTCCTCCAGGCATGGATGAGACGCGGTCAGTCCAAAGGCAGCATTCATGGGTCCAGCCAACACACACCACGCACGGGAGAGCACGCAGAGACCGGTCGGCGGCGAGGAGTCGCTGATCGTCCGCTGCGGGCTCATCGCCATCGCCATCGCTTTCCTCGCCGTCGTGCTCTTTCTTCCGCTGACGCTCGTGTTCACGTATGCCTTGCAGGGCGGCGTGCGGGCCTATGCGCTCGCCGTCACCGAGCCCGACACGCGCTCGGCGATCTGGCTGACGCTCCTGACGGCGCTCATCGCTGTCCCGATCAACACGGTCTTCGGCGTCGCCGCCGCCTGGGCCATCGCCCGGTTCGAGTTTCCGGGAAAGGGCGTGCTCATCACGCTCATCGATGTCCCCTTCGCCGTGTCGCCGGTCATCGCCGGGCTGCTGTTCGTTCTGCTCTTTGGTGCGAGGGGCTGGTTCGGCGACGTGCTCCGCGAGCATGACGTGCAGATCATCTTCGCGCTGCCAGGCATCGTACTGGCGACCATGTTCGTGACCTTTCCGTTTGTCGCCCGCGAACTCATCCCGCTCATGCAGGCGCAGGGGAGCGACGAGGAGCTGTCCGCAATCACCCTTGGCGCCAGCGGGTGGCAGATGTTCCTGCGTGTCACGCTGCCCAACATCAAGTGGGGGCTGTTCTACGGCGTCATCCTGACCACCGCCCGCGCCATGGGTGAGTTCGGCGCGGTCTCTGTCGTCTCCGGGCACATTCGCGGCGAGACGAACACTCTGCCGCTGCACGTCGAGGTGCTCTACAACGACTATCAGATGACGGCTGCGTTCGCCGTTGCGTCCCTGTTGACGCTCTTCGCACTCGCCACGCTCGGCGTGAAAGCGCTGATCGAGTGGGCGACTGCGAAGGCCGACGCAAGCGAGAGCGAGCGGTTCGAACCGGGGGTGCAGCGATGAGTATCGCGCTTCGCAACATTCACAAGTCCTTCGGTGCATATCCCGCGCTGAGCGACGTCAGCCTCGACGTGCATGCGGGCGAGCTCGTCGCCCTGCTCGGCCCATCCGGTTCGGGCAAGACGACCCTGCTCCGCATCATCGCCGGCCTTGAGTCGCCGGATCCCGGTGTCGCGGGTCGGCCCGAGCCGGAGGTCCGCTTCGACGGCCGGAGCATCATCGGCACCAGCGTGAGCGGACGCGGGGTCGGATTCGTCTTTCAGCATTATGCCCTGTTCAGGCACATGTCGGTGTGCGAGAACATCGCCTTCGGGCTGCGCGTGAGACCCCGCAAGGCGCGACCGGCCGAGGCGGACATCCGTGCACGCGTTCGCGAGTTGCTCGGGCTCGTGCAGCTTGAGGGGCTTGCGCAACGCATGCCCCACGAACTCTCGGGCGGCCAGCGGCAGCGGGTCGCGCTCGCGCGGGCTCTGGCCGTTGAGCCGCGGGTCCTGTTGCTCGATGAGCCATTTGGCGCTCTGGATGCGCGTGTGCGAGCGGACCTGCGAGCGTGGCTCCGGTCGTTGCACGCGAAGATGAAGGTCACGACCATCCTCGTGACACACGATCAGGAAGAGGCTCTGGAGGTCGCCGATCGCGTCGTCGTCCTGAACAAGGGACGAATCGAGCAGATCGGGCCGCCCGCGGATGTCTATCACGCGCCGGCGACACCCTTTGTGTGCACGTTCCTCGGGCGGGTCAACATCTTCAGTCACCGAGCGACCCTTGGAGAACCCGCCGCTGACGGAGCGGGACCACCCGCAGGGCTCCGGTATGTCCGCCCCCACGAGATGGACATCATGACCGACGGACTCGATGCCGACAACGACCGGATGCACGGCACGATCACCCACGTCAACGCGGCGGGACCGGTGGTGCGCGTCGAGCTGCGGACCGACGACCTCGAACGGGTCATGGTGGACCTGACGCACGAGCGATTCCGCATGCTCGGCGTGGCCAGGGGCGACAGAGTGCTCGTCGCGCCGCGCGACGCCAGGGTCTTCCAGGATGGAGCCGGCATATGACAAGCGCACTGAGTCGAAACGCACGCCCAGGACATCTCGAACTGCTCGAGGCCGAGTCGATCGAGATCATCCGTGAGGTCGCCTCCGAGTGCGAGCGGCCCGCCCTGCTCTTCAGCGGCGGGAAGGACTCGATCGTGATGCTGCACCTGGCCGTAAAGGCCTTTTGGCCGGCCAAGCTGCCATTCCCCGTGCTGCACATCGACACCGGGCACAACTTCCCGGAGGTGATCCAGTACCGCGATCGAATGCTCGCTCGCCTCGGAGAACGACTGATCGTGCAAACCGTCGACGACGCGATCCGTCGTGGCATCGTTTACGAACCGCCCGGAACAACGAGTCGCAACCTCGCTCAGATCCCGACGCTGCTTGATGCGATCGCGGAGCATCGATTCGACGCGCTCTTCGGCGGCGCGCGCCGGGACGAGGAGAAAGCGCGTGCCAAGGAGCGCATCTTCTCGTTCCGCAACGCCATGGGCCAGTGGGACCCCAAGAACCAGCGACCTGAGCTGTGGAGTGCGTACAACACCCGTCTGACGCGAGCGTCAGCCGCCAGCGACGCCTTCGAGCACTTCCGCGTCTTCCCGTTGTCGAACTGGACGGAGCTGGACGTGTGGGAGTACATCGATGCCGAGACCATCGACATCCCGTCGATCTATCTCTCGCATCAGCGCGACATCGTCGTCCGCGCAGGTCGCATCTGCCCGGTCTCGGACCTCTTCCCGGCCCGGCCGGGAGAGCGTGTCGAGCGCAGAACTGTCCGCTTCCGCACCGTCGGCGACATGACCTGCACGGCCGGCGTCGAGAGCCCTGCGTCGAGCATCCGCGACATCATCCAGGAGACGATCTCGGCACGCACGAGCGAGCGAGGGGCGCGACTCGACGACACCATCAGCGAATCCGCCATGGAGGATCGCAAGCGGGAGGGGTACTTCTAGCTCACGCTCCCGCGCGCGAGCAGGCACACACTCTGACCCAGCACCGGCGAATCCCATGACCACCACGCCATCGGCCATCACCTCCGCCCCCGGTCTGCTCCGCCTGTTCACATGCGGATCGGTCGACGACGGTAAGTCCACGCTCATCGGGCGACTGCTGCACGACTCGCGATCCCTTCACGAGGATCAGATCGATTCCGTTCGTCGAGCCAGCGAGCGGCGCGGTCAGGATGCCCTGGACCTGTCCCTCCTGACCGATGGGCTTCGGGCCGAGCGCGAGCAGGGCATCACCATCGATGTCGCCTATCGGTACTTCGCGACCGCACGCCGCCGCTTCATCCTTGCCGACACGCCGGGCCATGTGCAGTACACCCGGAACATGGCCACCGGCGCCAGCACCGCCGATGTGGCGATCGTGCTGATTGATGCGCGGCAGGGCGTGGTCGAGCAGACCCGGCGTCACGCGTGCCTCTCTGCTCTCCTGGGCGTGTCCCGAATCGTCGTCTGCATCAACAAGATGGATCTCGTCGGATACCAGCTCCCGCGATTCGAAGCCGTGCGCGAGCAGTTCCTTGAGTTCGCTCGGCGGGCACGCCCCGACGGCGAAGGGACGGTCTCCGAGCTCGTGGACATCGACTTCATCCCGATCTCCGCGCTCAACGGCGACAACGTTGTCGAGCAATCGGCTCACATGCCCTGGTTCCAGGGCCCGCCGCTCCTGCATCTGCTCGAGAGTCTGCCCGCCGGCGGCGGACCAGTGGATCAGGGAGTCCGTCTGCCCGTGCAGCGTGTCATTCGTCCGAACTCTCCGGACCATCACGACTATCGCGGGTACGCCGGCCGACTCGCCTCCGGCGCGATGAGGGTTGGCGACCCGATCCGGGTGCTGCCCTCGGGCCTGCGCTCGACGATCAAGGCCATGCACATCGGACCCACGAGCGTGGAGTCGGTCTCGGCGCCGCTTTCGTGCGCCGTGGAACTCCACGACGATCTGGACATCTCCAGAGGCGACATGCTCGTCGGCGAGCCGTCGGACCACGCCTTTCCGGGACCGTCGGTTCTGAGCGCGGTTGAAGCCGCCGTGATCTGGATGTCGCCGCTGCCGCTGACGCCCCGGCGGCGGCTGCTCCTGAAGCACACGACACGACAGTGTTCGGCGGTCGCCGTGGATATCCCTCGTCGGCTCAACATGCAGACGCTCGAGTTGGAGCCCAAGGCCGAGACACTTGCGCTTCACGAACTCGGTCGCGTCCGATTTCGGCTGGCGGAACCGATCGTCGCCGACGCCTATCGCCAGAACCGAACAACCGGGTCATTCATACTCATCGATGAACACACCAACAACACGGTCGGGGCCGGTCTCATTGTCTCGGATCCGACAGATTCCGGAGGCATCCTGTCGGTTGATGGGATCGGACGCAAGTGACTGGGCCAATCCACTACAGCAGCGGGAAAAAGCCCACTTTCCGCCATCTTTTTGGCAGAATCGCCGCGGCGTGGGCATTGGCATCACGAACCGTCGCGTGTAAAGGTGTGGTTATGGTTTCTTGAAAATTTGGTTGTGTCTGTCCGACTTTGGGTTTATTCTAGAATCACACGAACGTCGCCCGGACGGATCCCCGCTTTGGGGTCAGTGCTCTTGGGCGTCGGCAACCAGAGGAGAGAGAAGCGTGAAGAGCGCGATGGTTATCGGTTTGGTGTCGTCTGCGGGCATGCTGCTGGCGGTCTCGGGGTCTGCGCTCGCGGCTCCGTTCACGGCGAACAACCTGGCGATCTCGTCGGTCACTTCGACCGGCACGTTCAACGGGCAGGCGGGCGCGGTCACGATTCGCGAGTTCGGTCTGACGAGCGGGCTGTCCGGGGCGTTCAACGGCAACACCATCGCCCTGGGAAGCACCGCGGCCGATCCGGTCCGTCTGACCATCGGCTCCAGCACGAGCTCCGAGGGTCAGCTCACCCTCTCCCGCAACGGGCAGTACCTGACCATCGGCGGGTACAACTGGGCAGCCGGCGTCACCAGCCCCAACGGCACGAGCATCGGGGCGTCGTTCAACAACGGCACGGGAAATCCCGACGTGCGCCGCGTCATCGGGCGTCTGGACGCCGCTGGTGGCGTGAACTATTTCGAGATGACCCAGACGTACAGCAACTCGAACTTCCGCGGCGTGATCACGCAGGACGGCACGACGTTCATCACCAGCGGCGTGGCTGGCACGACGAACAACCAGGGCTTGACCGGTGGGGTGCGTTCGTTTGACCCCTCGATGGGAACGACGTCGACGCAACTCACGCCGAACGCCGTGAACACTCGGAACGTGAACTTCAGCTCCGGCGACCAGATCCTCTTCAGCACGCAGTCGGGCGCGTTCGTGGGCATCAACGTCGTGGACAACGGCGTGGGGTCGCTTCTGCCCGGATTCGCCGCCGTCACCGGGCTCTCGATCTATGACTTCTGGCAGGCGGATGTGAACACGATCTACGCCGCCGACGAGGGGAGCATCGCCGCCACCTCCACGGCCCGCGGCGGGCTGCAGAAGTGGGTGCGAAACGCCACCACCGGCGACTGGGAGCTGGCGTATCGGATCACGAGCGGACTCACCGCTGGACTGCGCGGGCTGACGGGGACGATCGACGCGGGCGGAAACCCCGTGCTCTACGCGACCACCGCCGACGCGATCAACTCCACGAACGGCAACAAGCTGGTGGCGGTCATCGATACCGGCGCGGTGTCGAGCTTCGTCACGCTGGCCATCGCTCCCGGCAACACCGCGTATCGCGGGGTGGACTTCACGCCGGGCACGGTCGTCGTTCCCGCCCCTGGAGCGGCGGCGCTCATCGGGCTGGGTGGGCTGCTGGCGGCCCGCCGTCGACGCGCCTGATGTGGGATCGCTCCGATGGATCATGCGGCCCCGGTCTGGCACCGGGGCCGCTGTCTTTTCGAGGGCAAGTTGCACCCTGGGCTGGTTTGGCGGTACACCATGCGATCCGGCCTGCTTGCCGGATCGGAGGCACCATGTTCATGGACTCGCCCAGACGACCGCGAATGGACGCTCAGACCGTGCTCGGCCTGCTGGTCGCACTGGTTCTGTGCGGGTATGGCGGGTATCGATTGTTCATGTCCGGGGGAAACAGCCCGACGGGTGCGATGATCCTCTGCGCTGGTCTGACCTTTGTGCCGATCACGATCGTCGGGCTCATCGGCGGAGTCGGGCTGATCGGGGTCGCCATCTGGATCATCGCGCGAGGCCCTGTCGGCTTTGACTGGGTCATCGTGGCGCTGTCCGCGCTCTTCGGGTGCATGGCGATCGCGGAGCGCTGGAGGCGGATCAAGCGTTGATCGGGTTGCCGAACAGGACGGCCGCCGTCGCGTCTATGCTGATCGCATGAGCTTCAACGCGGCGCTCGTCGACCGATTCACGCAGATGGCCAAGCTCATGGAGCTGCTCGGCGAGGACTCGTTCAAGGCCAGCGCGCACGCTCGCGCGGCACGAACGATCGGCGATCATCCGAACGATCTTGAGTCGGTCGCCAAGGGGCCGGACGCCAAGGCCCATCTCACCAAGATCGAGGGTGTGGGGGCCAAGATTGCCGACAAGATCATCGAGCTTGCAACCACCGGATCCATCTCCGAGCTTGATGCGCTCCGGTCCAAAGCGCCCGTCGGTCTGCTGGCGGTGATGGAGATCCCGGGCGTCGGGCCGAAGACGGCCGCGGTGTTCTGGAAGCAGGGCGGGGTGGAGTCGGTGGCGGATCTCAAGCGGATCATTGCCGACGGCTCGATCCTGAAGCTCCCCCGCATGGGAGCCAAGAGCGTCGAGAAGATCAGGGAGTCGATCGCGATCGTGGAGGCAGGTGCACAGCGACTGCACCTGGGCGTGGCGATGCCGATCGCCGAACGCGTCGTCGGACACATGCGGGCGGTGCCGGGAGTGAGCAACGTTGCCTTCGCCGGCTCCCTTCGCAGAGGCAAGGAGACCGTGGGAGATCTGGACGTGCTGGTCTGCACGAACGACCCGTCTTCGGCCGCGAGCGCGTTTGTGGGCATGCACGGTGTGCTCCAGGTGATCGCCCAGGGCGAGAGCAAGTGCAGCGTCCGTATGGCCATTCGGTCTGACAACGGGCGATGGGGAGGCGACGACGCCGGATCGGCGACTGGAGCCGAAGCGTCGATTCAGGTCGATCTGCGCGTCATCGACGAGGAGCGGTGGGGTGCCGCGCTCATGTACTTCACCGGCAGCAAGGAGCACAACGTGCGTTTGCGCGAGCGGGCTCTGAAGTTGGGGCTGACGCTGAACGAATATGGGGTGTTTCCGGAAGATCCGTCGACGGTGGAGCCGCCGCAGCAGCGCGGCGTTCCGTCGATCGCGTCTCGAACCGAGCACGAGGTCTACGCGTCGCTGGGCATGGCCTGGGTGCCGCCGGAGCTGCGGGAGGACCGTGGTGAGATCGACGCGTTCGCCGAGGCGGCTTCAGAGTCGGACCCAGTCTCGGCAGGCGGGAAGCTGGCGCGACGGAAGCGCGGCGCGAGCACCGGGCACGAGCCACCGGCGAGCGCCGCGACGGGGCATGCGAGAGGTGTGCCGAGGCTGGTCGAGTTGCAGGACATCAAGGCCGAGCTGCACGCCCACACCACCGCGTCTGACGGGGTCATGTCGATCGTCGAACTCGCGACGGCGGCCAAGCGTCGGGGGTTCCACACCATCGCGGTGACGGATCACTCCCGAAGCTCCGCGGTGGCCGGTGGTCTGTCCCCCGAGCGCCTCCGGGAGCACATCCGCGATGTGCGCGAAGCCGGAGCTCAGGTGCAGGGGATTCGCATCCTTGCCGGAAGCGAGGTCGACATCCTCTCCGGGGGTGAGCTGGATTACGACGACGATCTGCTCGCCGAGTTGGACATCGTGGTGGCTTCACCGCACGCCGCGCTCTCGCAGGACTCGGCCACGGCAACCCGGAGATTGCTCAAGGCGATCGAGCATCCGCTGGTGCACATCCTGGGGCATCCCACCGGGAGATTGATCAACCGGCGAGCCGGTCTGTCTCCCGATGTGCCCGCGCTTGTGCAGGCCGCCAAGGCCCTTGATGTGGCGTTGGAAATCAACACGCACTGGTTTCGGCTGGACCTGCGCGATACCCACGCGCGAGTGGTCGCCGAGCACGAGGCGCTGGTCGCGATCAACTCCGACGTGCACGCACCGGAGGACTTCGACAATCTGCGATACGGCGTGGCGACCGCAAAGCGCGGCTGGATCACCGCCGCCGCATGCGTGAACACCTGGACGCAGCCGGCCCTGCTCGCCTGGCTCAAGAAGAAGCGATGAGCCCACGACAGGATCGCATCCATGAGCACCATTCGGGAACGCGGACTGTGGAAGTGGATCGAGCTCACACTGCTGTTCGGCGTTCTTCCTCTGGTCATCTGGTGGGCTCGTGTAGATTGGCCCAGAGTCGTGAATCCGCTGCTCATTCCGGCGTTGTTGGTCGGATGTGTCGCAGTGATGATTGCGCTCCTCCGCGATCGGGGTTTTCAGCGTCGTCAACTCTGGAACGCCAGCGGTCTGTGGCGAGCGATGCCGACCACTCTGGCGATCGTGCCTCTGCCGGCGGCGCTGCTGGCTTCAGGCGTGGCACTCTGGCGCCCCGAGCTCTGGCTGTCATTCCCACGGGAGCGACCGACGGTGTACGTGGCGGTCATGATCCTGTACCCGCTCTTGAGCGTGTATCCACAGGAGGTGATCTGGAGAACGTACTTCTTTCATCGGTACCAGTCCATGCTCGACGGCGTCGATCCCGGCGGGCGTGCTGGCCGAACTCCGGTCTGGACGGTCTTTCTGAGCGGAGTCGCGTTCGGCTGGATGCACTGCCTGTTCAACAACTGGGTGGCGGTGGCCCTGACGATCCCGGGGGGATGGCTGTTCGCGTACACCTATGCCCGGACGCGTTCGACAGCCGCGGTCTGGCTGGAACACGCGATCTGGGGATGCCTGATCTTCACGATCGGGCTGGGCCGGTATTTTTATGGGGGAAGCTCGGGATGACGTCGCCGCCGCTGTCGGACGCGGACGATGACGCACAACGGCGATACCCTTCGCCCCGCATCCGAGGGTTGGTCTGAGTCGGTGCATGCACCTGGACCGCCTGTCTCGGATGCAATACACCCGCACGCTGCGACTGGAAGACCCATGGCTCTTGACACCGCCCACACGTCGACGCCCACGCTCCTGCACTCGGACACCCATGTGACGCTGCCCGCCGACTCGAATCAGGCGCTCGGCATCGCCCAGTATGCGCTGGAGTTCATGTGGGCCATGCCGGGCGAGAAGGGGCGAGCCGGGGACGACGGCGTCGGCCATGCCGACCCGGACCAGAGCGTGCTGGACAGGACCGAGCTCTTCCACACCGACGCCTGCCTCTGCGGCGTGAGCGCCCTGGCGCTCGGCACGAACGCGCCGAACTTGCTGCGCCGCGAGGCGCTTATGTACAGGGTCGGCCCGGTCGGCACGGGAACTCTCGCCGCGCCGTTCGGGTGCGAGCGGCCCGGTGCCACGGTGTTTGGCTCAAACGTGCTTGTGCAGCCGGAGAAGGCGATCGTCGCCAACTCCAACGCAGTCCGCGAGTGGGATTCCAACGGAACGAACTTCGGCTTCAATCCCAAGCTCGGGCACACCGCCGGCGAGTTTGGACACAATGACTTCTATCCGGTTGCGATCGCCGCGGCCCAGATGGCCGGCATGGATGGGGCCTTTGCCCTGCGGGGCATGGTCCTGCTGGATGAAATTCGCGGACGCCTCGCCGAGGTGTTCTCGCTCAAGAGCTACAAGATCGACCATGTGCTGCACGGAGCGATCGCGTCGGCGGCGACGTTCGGCGCCATGCTCCGGGCCACGCCCGAGCAGATCGAGAGCGCCATCGGCATGGTTGTCGCCCACTACGTGCCCTTCCGGGCGATCCGCGCGGGCAAGCAGCTCTCGGACAGCAAGGGCGCAAGCGCCGCGATCAGCACCGAGGCCGCCATCATGGCCATGCGGCGGAGCATGATTGGCTTCCTCGGTCCTCGGGACATCTTCCGGAATCCCGAGGCTGTCTTCCGCCTCTTTGAAGGGCCCGGCCAGATGTTCCAGAAGGTCGGCTCCTCCAAGGCGAATGCGTCCAAGGCCTACGCGTCGCCCTTCGAGCTCGTTCTTGGGAAGCGCGGCGACGACTTCGCGGTGATGGGCATGCACTTCAAGCTC
>DHLW01000138.1:3874-9733 GCA_002405485.1 Phycisphaerales bacterium UBA4658 | reverse complement strand
ATCCACTCGATGCACTTCAAGCTCGGCCTCTACGAGCACCAGTCGGCCGGCGCCTTGCAGGGGCTCATCGATCTCATCAACAAGAGCCCAACCCTGCTGGATGACCCTGCAGGCGGAAACATCCGGTCAATCGTCGTCACCGCGTACGAGCCCGCATTCGGCATCATCGGTGATCCCGCCAAGCGCGACCCCAAGACGCGTCAATCGGCGGACCACTCCATGCTCTACCTCGTGTGCACGAAGCTCCGCAAGGCCTTGGAGCTCCGCCAGAAGGGTGCGCGGAGCTTTGATTTCAAGAACCTCATGCTCCTGCCCCATGATTTCGATCCGTCGAGCATCAAGAACCCGCTCACTCGGGCTCTCATGGACAAGATGACCTTCGAGCATGGCGGCGACGAGTACGATCGACGATATCCCGACGGCATCCCGACCTCGATCCGGATCACCGACGCCGCCGACAAGGTGCACGACTCGGGTCTGGTGATGTATCCGAGCGGACACGCCCGCAACACCACTGCGGACCTGAAGGACATCCTCGCACACAAGTTCACCAAGCTCGGCGCATTGGCCGCGGGAGATGCCGGTGGCGCCAAGCAGCTTGTCGCCCGATTCTCCGGGTTGGCCAGGAAGTCTGCTCGACAGGTCGCCGACATCAACGATTTCGAGCTTGTCGTCAAGGGCAAGTTCGACTGACTCGCGACCTTGCAGCGATGGGGCGTTGAAGTGATGGTGCGTTGCCGCCGGGCGTGCAGCGGTTGCGCGATCACCGCAGCCGGACGGCGAGCATGGTCTGGTCGTCGTTGGGCGGCCGACCTTCGGCATGCCGTGCGACCGCCGCAAGCACCGATTCGATCGTGGCCCGCGCAGAGCCCGACGGATGCTCGACCGCATGGGCATGCAGCGCGGCGTCGAGCTGTTCGAATCCAAAGAGCTGATTCCGTGGATTGAAAGCCTCGGAGATCCCGTCGGTGTACATCAGCACCTGATCGCCGCGGCTGAGTGTGATCGCGGAGTCCGCGAACTGCTCGTCGGCGAGAATGCCCAGCGGGAGACTCCGCTGGCCATCCAGAACTCGCACACGCATCTCCCCATCCACCGCTCCGATGACCCGTGGCGGGGGGTGGCCAGCGCTCGCGTACCGCAGCTCGCCGGTCAGAGGGTTGAGCACGCCATAAAACGCTGTCACAAAGCTCGGCGTGCGCGAGGTGTACTCGATCGTCAGCTTGCGATTCAAGAACGAGAGCACCTCGCGCGGCGGGCTGGGCGGTCCGGGGTGCGCATGGGCCAGCGCGTGCGTGATGGCCATGATGACCGCCGCCGGCACGCCGTGCCCAGACACGTCCGCGATGAACAGACCCCAGCACCCCTCAGGCAGCGGAAACAGGTCGTACAGGTCGCCGCCGGCCCGTGCGGACGTGCGATACTCCGCGGCAAGCTCGACGCCCGGGATCTCGGGCAGCTCCTGAGGCAGCAACGAACGCTGCATCGCGCCGACGATCTGCATCTCCCGGTCGAGGGCTTCGTACGCGTCCACAAGCTGCTTGCGAAGCACAAGATTGTGTGTCGTGCGACCGAAGAGGTTGCCCTGCCAGTGGGCGTTGGGGATCTGGCGCACGTCCACGCCGGATGCGTCCTTCCACAGGAGGATCGTCATGTTGATGGCCTGACCCTGGTCGTACTGCGGCATGACGAACGCGGCGGTCAGCCCGGACAGATGGAAGAACGCCGGGTCATCCTCATCCACCTCGAAGCGCTCGATGAACTGCGCCTTCGATGCGTACAGCCACTCTCCGAGCAGTCCGCCGGAGAGGATCGGAAGCTGGTCGCGCTGCTGCCAGGGGTTGATTTCGCGATCCCACCGGCGGGAGCGCGTGATGCGATACCAGGGCGAGGACAGGTCTCGGCGTGAAATGGACACCACGTTGTCGGAATGGAACAGCCGCCGCACGCCTTGCGCATAGGTCCGGACCAGCGACTGCGGGTCCGTCTCGAGACTCACGGCCTTCATCAGGTCATCAACAAGCTGGAGTTGCACCTGCCAATCCGCTGGGGGCGTCATGCGTGGAGGATAGTGCCGCCTGACGCAGAAAGAGCGCAACGCTGACGCCTGAAAACCGCTCAGTCCTCGCGGATTTTGCGCTG
The DNA here is from genome assembly GCA_002405485.1 of Phycisphaerales bacterium UBA4658. GTDB lineage: Bacteria > Planctomycetota > Phycisphaerae > Phycisphaerales > UBA1924 > UBA4658. The sequence goes on along the minus strand of DHLW01000138.1, from coordinate 7,591 downwards.
GGCGCGCTTCTTGGCGGCCAGCAGTCCGCTCTCGGCCGTTTCGACCGGCGTTGCCGCGGAATCGGAAGTGCCCGGAGCCGGCGAACGCTCGGGCGACGCCGCATCGCTTGTCGATGGCCCTTGTGAACGGGAGTGCTCGGGCGTGGAGCCGTGAGACATCTGAGAGCTCCGTGCCTGCTCCCGTGCCAGGCGTCGACGCGTCGCTTGTTCCTCGCGGATCCGTGCGGCATCCTCGTCTCCGAGCGTGCCCGGAAGCTCCTGTGATTCTGGGCCGATGACCGAGCCGCCCGCCGAGGCCAACGGGCGAAGCCGATCGGTCATCGTCCCGGCCCGGCTTGTCCGCGTGCGAAGCGCGGCGGCGGCTTCGCGGGAGAGTTCGCTCGCCAGGTCACGGCTGAGCAGCCGGTCCCACGCGATGCGACGTGTCGCAACATCGAGAAGCAGCAGCACGATCGCCGTGGCAAGCAGGGTGTGCAGCAGGGGTGAACGCGCTTCGGCCGGCTGAAGGCCGTCGCGTGCGAACAGACCGCCTGACAGCTCCGACGTGCCGGGCTCGCCAAGGGTCATCACGCGGCCGCCCGTGAGTTCCGCGAGACGGCGCAGAGCGGCCTCGTCCGAGCTCAGGCGGCGATACTCGTTGCCCGCGGGCTTCACGACGCCAGCAACGACCGGTGCGGCGACCGCGCCGGGCCGGGGCCGAAGCGTGATGATGTACGTGCCCGGCGCCCGCGCGGGCGCGACGCCCTCGTACAGGCCAGGACCGATCTGTGAAAGACGAACCGGCGTTGGCGTGCCGCTCGGGTCGTACAGGGTTCCCTCGACCGTCAATGGATCCGGCGCGTTCGCACGGACGCTCGAGGGCTCCTGCGAAGTCTCCAGTCGAACAGTCAAGCGATCTCCGCCGGCGCCGGAGTCGACTTCCGCGGTGAGCGTCTGCGTCCGGTCGTTCGGGGCGCGGGAGATGGTGCGGGCGAGCTGGGTCCAGAATCGGGCATAGACCGGCTCGGCGATCCACGCCCGACTCCACAGGTGCGCGTCGGAGGTGAACGCCGCAACCCTGCCCACGCCGACGTTCCAGTATCCAAGTACTGGCTCCCCGCCATCGCCGGGGTTCTTCCCGGTCCCTGTCATCGGCGTGGCGAGGGGATAGACGATGGTGGGTTCGGGCCGTGCCTGTGTCAGTACCAGGCCGCCAAGTGGCGGCAGGGGGCTACCGATGCCCTCAAGAACGGGAGTGCCCGTGGGCAGAGTGACCGGGTTGAAGCTGCCTTCGCGAATCAGTGGCGTTCGGACGATGCGTACGGCCTTGAGCAGCACCCGCGGAAGCAGCGTCGGATCGATGACCCGATAGAACTCGCCTCCGCCAAACTGGGCAAGCTCGGCCATGCCTCCGGCGTCGGCCCCGTCGCCGATGGCGATGGCGGAGACCTTGATGCCGTCGCGGGCGATCGCCGTCGCCATGTCCGGGAGGGACTCGCGTCCCTGCGAGACGCCGTCGGAGAGCACAATGATGTGCTTGACGTCGGCCTGTGCGCCCTTGAGCATGCGATGCGCCGCGTCGAGCGCGGGCGGGAGATTCGTGCCGCCGTCGGCGGTGATGGACCGCAGCAGTTTGGCGAGCTGCTTCGGATCGCTGTTCCGATCCAGCCGTCGTTCGATGCTGAAGTCGTTGTTGAACGTGATCACGCCGACGAGGTCCGTCTTGTCCATGCTCTCAACCGCGATCGCCGCACCGTCGTTGGCGATCTGCTGCTGCGACCTGGGCGAGCCGAGCACGGGTCGATTCATGGAGCCGGAGTTGTCGATGACCAGCACAAGGGCCGCGGCGGGTGTGATCAGCCGTTCAGGCAGATCCAGGCGCACGGGCAGGATGGGCTCGATCGCCGAGCCCTTCCACCCACCGGCGCCGAAGGAGTCAGGGCCGCCGATCATGATGAGTCCGATCCCGAGTTGCGTCACCCCCGCAGCGAGGACATCGTGGGCCGCACGCGGAACACCCTCCGCCGGGACATTCTGAAGAATGACGAGGTCGTACTGCTGCAGCCACAGCAGGTCCGGGCGGACCCCGTCGGGCGCGATCGTTTCGACTTCGATGCCGGCCTGCGTCAGCGTTTCGGAGAGGATCAACCCTTGCCCGCCCGCACGAGCGTTCGAGACGCCGTCGACCAGCAGGACCGAACCGCGTCCTGGGGAGATCGTGAACGCTTCGCCGCGATTGTTCATCGCGATCGCGTCCGAGCCGTTGGGCTGCCAGACCGCCGTGAACCGATGCACACGGCCCGGCGGCAGGGGCACGCTCACCATCTCGATGTGCAGGCCTGCCTGAATGCTGATTTCCCTCCCGCGGCCGGGCGCGGGCCCGTTGATGTCCAGCTCGTTGCCTTCATGCAGCAGTTGCAGCACGCCGGTGTTCGCGGCGCTTGAGCGGATCGCCACTCGCACCCCGACCGTCGCCCCCGCCGCGGCAGTGGGGGGGGCGTCGACCGACTCCACCATCGACTCCGAGTCCGCCACATAGTTCAGCGGCACGACGTCGATCGGGATCCGCGACCGCCCGCCCGGATCGCCATCGACTCCCGCCCCATCTCGAGCCGCGATCGCTCGCGCCGCCTGGTTCGCATCTCCATCCGTGAACACCCCGTCGGACATGAGCACGATCCGCCCCGCGGCGTCCGGCGGAATCATGGCCGCCGCAAGTCGAAGCGCCCGCTCGGCGTTGGTCCCGGCGTCAACCTCCGTGCGGTCGAGAGCGTCGGCGAGCTCGGGAACACGCGCCTGGTCCGTGCTGAGCGGCACCAGCGCACGCGCTTCGCCCGCGAACGCGATCACGCCAAGCAGGTCGTCGGCTCGCCGGTCCGACGATCGCGACTGCAGGAGCTCTGCCGCGGCCTGTGCAAGAGTGCGAGGTCCACTCTGGACGCCAGGGGGCGTGAAGTACCTCTCAACCGATCCGGAAGCGTCAATGACCGCAACCACTGCGACCTTGTCGGTCCTGGAGACCAGTGTGACTCCTGCCAGCAAGAGCAGCAGGCAGCACATCAGCAGCCCACGGAGCACGATCGCTGACCATCGCCGCGGGGCGGACATCGCACGAAACAGACGAACCGCCACGATCGCCGCCGGAATCATGACCAGCAGTCCAAGCAACCAGAGCGGTTCGTCGACGCGAAGCGTCACGGCGCGTCCTTTGCCGGCTCAACCCCGGTCGGAGCGGGCTGCGTCGGAGACTGCGCTCCGCTCGATCCGGACTTGACGCGCTCCTGCAGGCGCGAAAAGTACCGTCGAAGCAGAGGATCAAAGCGGCTCGGCACCACCTGCTCGTCGATCGCCCGCTCCCCGCTCTTCACTGCGGTCTGCACCGCCGCGGTCATGTCCGGCGTGCTCGGAGCCCCGCGTTGACCTTCGCCGAACCACTCGGCCATGACTCTGGGCTGTCGGATGTCATCGCCAGAGCCGCTTCGTGCATCAACGACCTCGGTCCGTGTCGTTCCCGTGTCCGTGGCGATGGCATCCGAAGTCGATCCCGCGCGATTTTCTCCGCGGGGTGAGGTCCCTCCTGACCCTCGTTCACCCGGCGATCCGCTCAGGCCTTTACCAGCGTCGCCATTGCTCTGGGGCGGAGTGTGGCCTTTGGCCGCCGAGCCGGCAAGGTCCGGGTGTCGCTCAGCCAGTTCCTGCGCCCATCGCTGGAGTCTCTGGCGTTGCTCCGGCGATGCG
>DHLW01000138.1:0-3662 GCA_002405485.1 Phycisphaerales bacterium UBA4658 | reverse complement strand
TCGCGGTGCATCGGAGAGTCGTCGAAGCTCCCGCGCGAGTTCGTCCACTGCCTGCGGGCTGGGTTCGGGAAGATCACTCGGCAGCCCCTCGCTTCCGCTCGGCGTCCGTCGAGCGTCTGCGGACTCTCCCGATGGAGCACCCGTCGGCGATGGTGACGGGGTTCCGCCAGACTCGCCCTGGCTCGTTTCCATGGGCTGACGCGCGGGGCGTCCCTCCATGTCTGAACCAGTTGGAGGCTGATCGCCAGACGCAGACGGCGCGCGCTCGCGGCCAGATTGCCCGCTCTGGAGCTGGGCAGAGTCATCGCCCGCCCGAGGTGTCTGCTTTGGCCCGTTCTGAGCGTTCTGCTGTGGACCCTGCCGTGGACCCTGCTGCGTGGATGGACTCTCGCGTGCAGTGCTGTTCTGGCGGCCCGACTCTTCAGACCCGCGATGATCCGCGCCGGAACCTGAGTTCCCGGCGGGCTGCTCAAGAGTCCGCGACGCGGCGGGGTTGGGCGTCGCCGGCGGGCGTTCCTGAGATCCAGACTCCGCCGCGGGCCCGGACTGAGGCTGCGGCGTGCCGTCTCTGCTGGGAGGACTCGCGCGTGGTGACTCCTGATCGCGACTGGCCTCTCCAGGCGTGAGACGTGGCTCACCCGATGCATCGGGCGTGGGCTTGGGTGCGGGATTGGGCGTGGTGTTCGGCTGCTTCGCTGCCGCCGTTGAATCTGCCGATCCGCCGCGCTGCTCATCGCGCGATGCACGCTTGCCGTCGGTCGCCTCCGGCGCATTCATGCGCTCGTGCGAGGGACGATCCGGGGGCGCGGCGTTCCCCGAGTCACTCGAGCGTTGCCCAGCGGACTCAGATCGCTGAGCGATCGAGGGGCTCCCGTCCGGGTTCCGTGTGTCGCTCTCGGCGGGGCCTGCGTTTGGGCCCGTGTTCGGGCCCGTGTTCGGGCCTGACTTCGGGCTTGAGCTCGGGCTTGAGCTCGGGCTTGAGCTTGGGCTCTCGCCCGCAGAGTCCCGCGACCGATCTGATTGTGCAGGTGCCTGTGCAGGTTGCTGTGATGGCGGCTTCGACGGCGATGCACCGCGACCATCCTGTTCAGTCCTTTCCTGACCAGAACCTGGAGCCGCCCCGGGAGTCGTGGGCCGATCGCCCGATTGAACATTCGATGTTGGCGCCGGCTCACCCTGGCGATCCCCACCTTGGCGTGCATCATCTCGATCAGTCGGCGCAGGTGTCGCATTCGCGCGTTCGCTTCCACCGGGCGTTGGCCGACGCTCGCCAGAAGGTGCTCCCGCCGCCCGCTCCTTTGCTGTTTCGGCGGTGCGCGAGGGTGTGGACTCACCGGCTCGCGGTGAACCGCTCTCACCCGGGCGCTGTGCCTCCGAGCGCTCGTTGGGCGTCTGTGGTGCAGGCGACGATTCGCCGCGAGCAGGGATCTCCGATCCGCGTCGATCGCCGCTCCCGCCGGAGTCTGGCTGCGGCTGCTGTTCTGAGCGTCCGAGACCCGTTGAGCGCGGCTCGGCACCCGGCCGCTCAGGCGGACCGGTCTGAGGAGACGGCGCCGATGATTCAGGTGCAGTCCGAGGCGGCGTCTGCTGCGGTGCGCTCTGGCCGTCTGCATCCTGCCGTGTGTTCGGGCGTGCATCCGGTTCGTCTGGTGGCGCTGCGCTTTGCGGTTGCGTGGGCTTCCTCAGAGCCTCAGCCGCTCGCTCGAAGAGGTCTCGCAGTCGCTGAGTTGAAGATGGCGATTCGGGCTTTGGCGTGGATTGCCCGTCATCGGTAGGCGTCTCTTCGGCATCGTCGGACGGCCGACTCGCCGGGGTCCGAGCGCTGTCGCCCGACGGCGTCTGGGATGGTCTGCTGGTCTGCCGCGAGAGTTCGTCGCCAGATGCGCCGCGCTCCACTCCTGAAGCCGCAGCGCTGAGCTGTCGTTGCTCCTCCAGAGCCCGCAGATCGTCGGCGATTCGGCGGAGCTCATCGGCGGCGGCCGCTCGCTCGGCTGGCGACATCCGCTCGCTGTTCATGAACTCGCGGACCGTCTCTGCCGCTCGTCCGAGATCGCCATCGCGGAGTGCGCGAGTCAGTTCGCCAGACGGTCCGCTGGTCTGCTCGGTCGTGCTCCGAGCGGCCTGCACAACACCCGCCGTCGCCTCGTCATGCATGCGGGCAAGGGTGCTGGCGAGGGCATCCTGTTCCTGCGCGGCGTTCTCGAGCGTTCCCGACGCGCGCATGGCGGCGTCCGCGGGCTGGAGCTTCCCTTCCGTGAGCTCCCGGCGAATGTCCTCAAGCGCCTGCGCGTGCTTGCCCTCCAGCGGTGAAGCGTCGGGGATGCCGGCCTGCGGCTCTGATGGCAGGGGGTCGGAGACGCTCGCCGATGGCGCCTTTGCCTCAGCAATCTGCTGCGCGAGATCGGCCGACTCCTGTCGATGCCGTTCATTCGCGGCGCGTTCCGCGGCGTTCCAGACGTCCACGCGCGGCATGAACACGCCGCAGCACACTGCGCTCACCGCCAGGACCGGCCAGATCCGCCACCACCGATCCAGCAGCCGCGGCTCGACGCGCGTGTGGTCGAGGCCATCGCTGATCCGCTCCGCATCGGCGACCACCAGTGCCGCGAACGGATCATCCGATGCGGACATCGACGCCGATCCCCCGGCAAGCAGCGTGGCCGAGCCAAGTCGGTCCTTGAGCCCGAGCGACTGGTCCAGGGCGATCGCCGCACCCAGCCGGCCCCTGGCTTGGGTAGGTCTCCGGGCATGAGCCCGCGCCAGTTGGACACCAACCGTGCCAACTGCGGCCGCGAGAGAGCCGGCAAGCAGCCACGGCCACGAAGGGATGTTCCAGCTCTCGGGCGCGATCTTGGACCCGATCAAGATCGGGAGGCTCGCGGCCAGACCCATGGTCATCGCACGACCCGCGGCGCGCAGGAGCATCCCCGCGAGCAATCGCTTCCGTGCGGCCTCCACAACTCGGGTCGTTCGATTCATCGATCGGTCCCTCGCTCAATCGTACCGACAAAGTCCCGATCGGCTGTGGAACCGGTGGTGCGGGAATCGCGATATTCGAGGTTGCCCGGTCAGCACATTCACCCGCGATTCATCCGAATCCAACCCCGTTCTACAACCGATAACGCCTGTGTGGCTTCCATACCGGACAATCTGCACGATGTCTTCCCGGCTCTGCTCCAAGGCCAGGCACTCTCTGAAGCCCAGGCCCAGGCGGTCTTCGAGCGACTGCTCAGCGGCCGACTGGACGAGGGCCAGATCGGCGCCCTCCTTGCGCTCATCGCCGCCCGCGGCCCGAGCGTTGACGAACTCGTCGGTGCAGCCAGAGTCATGCGGCAGTTCGCAACGTCCGTCCGTCCACCCATGGGCCGGGGGGCCGTGATCGATACCTGCGGTACGGGCGGGGCGCCGAAGGTGTTCAATGTTTCGACCCTTGGGGCGATCGTGACCGCCGCCGCCGCCCCGGGGAAGGTGCTGGTCGCCAAGCACGGGAATCGCAGCAGGACCGGGCGTGGGTCCGCCGAGCGCATGCAGGCCCTCGGCGTCAGACTCGACGCTCCGCCGGAGGTTCAGGAGCGTTGCCTTGCTGAGATCGGCGTGTGCTTCTCCTTTGCGCCCGGGCATCATCCCGCCGCCCGGCACGCCGCCGCCGTCCGAAAGAACCT
>DHLW01000035.1:6946-7747 GCA_002405485.1 Phycisphaerales bacterium UBA4658 | reverse complement strand
GTCAGGGGAGTGCTCTGGGGATCGGGCCTGTTAGGTGCTTGTGGGTGGGGCGGACGAGGGGTGGGTGCAGGTGCCTCCGGACTTGAATTTTGGACGGGTGAACCGGATTGCTGGAACCGACCGGCTTGACGGGCGAAGGGGAACGTGTACCGTATTGCTTGGAACGTGCACGCTGAGTGTGCGGTACTGGTGGTGACTCTGGCTGGTGCTTCGACCCATACCTGTTCATGTCCTGATGGGCGGTCGTTCGGCCGCCACTTCATTTCGCGAAGCAGCAGGCAGCGCACCCCGACAAGTTGAAGAGGACGTCGGTTTCTGACGCCGCACCCGTCCGCCCAGGCATCTCCCCGGCAACCTGAAGAGGTTGCGGGCGTGTGTGGGGGTCTGGGAAGGTGAAGGGAGCGCCGGGATCGATTGTCCGTGTCGGGTCCGCGGAGGTTTCGGACACGAGTGCCTGAGGCACGTGTGTCGACCTCTTGAGCGGATGCCGCTTCCCAAGCGAGGACAATAAGAGTCGCCTGGGTCAAAAGCGGCCCGTGTCCCGGTCGTTGCACACACCGGGCATGTGCGAAGCTGCGTGTGCGCTCCCCAACTGTCGCGAAGTGACGCGAAGTCGGGTCAAACGGACAGTCACTGGTATCGATTTCACATTCGGAGTTTTCAATGAAGAAGAATCGTGCATTCACCCTGATCGAGCTGCTGGTCGTCATCGCGATCATCGCTCTGCTGGTCGGCATCCTCCTGCCCGCTCTGGGCAAGGCCCGCCAGTCGGCCCGTCAGCTCAAGGACTCGACCCAGGTC
>DHLW01000035.1:3003-6749 GCA_002405485.1 Phycisphaerales bacterium UBA4658 | reverse complement strand
CCAGGGTTCGTACCCCCTCCCCAGCCAGCTTGACTCCGGCAACCAGACGGTGAACGCCGCGGCCGGCAGCGAGCGGGCCAAGGACACCACCCACAACATGCTCTCGCTGCTGATCTTCAACGGGAACGTCTCCCCCGAGCTGCTCGTCAGCCCGGCCGAGTCGAACTCCGCTGCGGTCCAGCTCATGACGAACTACGAGTACAGCAACCCGCAGGCGGCTCAGAGCTCTGCGAACGCGCTGTGGGACCCCAACTTCCGCGGCACGCCGATCGGCTCGGGCCTTGGCCTGGCCAGCGGCAGCACGATGACCGCTCCCGGCGCCGCGACCGGCGGCCCGCGCACGGCGTGGACCGGCAACCTCGCCGGCAACCAGTCGTACGCTCACGTCATTCCGTTCGGCCAGCGTCAGACGCAGTGGACCGACTCGTACTCCGCGACGGAGGCCGTGTTCGGTAACCGCGGCCCCAGCTACGCCGCCAACGACGTCGGCAACTACCCCGCCAACGGCCGCTGGGCTCTGACCAGCACCGCCGGCGCCGGTGGCATCGACTCGGTCACCCTGCTGATCCACGGCGGCCGCAACACCTGGGAAGGCAACATCGGCTACAACGACAACCACGTCACCTTCGAGACCAAGCCGAACCCGGACTCGATCACCTACAGCCGCACCGGCAACGTCACCCCGCGCTCCGTCACGGACAACATCTTCGTGAACGAGCAGGACGAGACCACGGCGGGCAACCTGATGAACACCCGCAACGCCTACCTGCGTGCGTACTCCCAGGTCTCCGCTCCGACGAGCACGACCGAGCCCGTGACCTACGCCAACCGTTGGCGCGACTAAGCCCAACGGCGACGACAACCCTGTTGTCCCTCACAACTCGCCCCGCATGGGGCGAGTTGTTCTTTTGGATGCGGATCACTACCCCGCCATCGGGGCGGAAGCCGATGGGCTGGAGGTGGGGCTGGGGCTGGGAGTGAGGGTAAGGGGGGGGGGTGGGGGGCGCGGTCTAGATGGACCGGGCCCGCGTGCGGAGCCGCAGACTGTTCAGCACCACGCTCACGCTGCTGAAGGCCATGGCCGCGCTCGCGATGATCGGGGAGAGCAACCAGCCGGTGAACGGAAACAGCAGTCCGGCGGCGACGGGGATGCCGACGATGTTGTAGATGAACGCCCAGAAGAGGTTCTGCCTGATGGCCAGCATCGTGGCCCTCGAGAGCGCGATCGTCTGCGGGACAGCGCCAAGGTCGGCACGCATGAGGGTGATGTCGGCCGACTCCATGGCGACATCGGTCCCGGTGCCCACGGCGAGGCCGACATCGGCCTGAGCAAGGGCGGGGGCATCGTTGATGCCGTCGCCGACCATGGCGACCACGTGGCCACGGTCCTGCAACGACTTCACCGCCCGCGCCTTGTCGCGGGGAAGGACCTGAGCGATGACGTCATCGCGGGAGATGCCGACCGCGTCCGCGACGGCCTCGGCGGACAGGCGGGAATCGCCGGTGAGCATGAGGACGCGAAGGCCCATGGCCTTCATCTTGGCGATGGCGTCGGTGGATTCGGGGCGAACGGTGTCGGCGACGGCGAGCAGGCCGGCGGCGCGGCCGTCCACTGCGACAAGCATCGCCGTCCTGCCCAGACCGGCGAGGCGGTGGACGTGGTCGCCAAGTGCGTGCGGGATGCCGCGCTCCTGAAGAAGGGCATCGGAGCCGACCAGGATGGATCGGCCTTCGACCGCGGCATCGACCCCGAGCCCGACGATGGCGGCGAAACGCTCGGGCTCGGCGAGTGGAATGTTGCGGAGCGCGGCCTCGCGGAGGATGGCCTTGGCGATGGGGTGCTCGCTGCGGCGTTCGGCGCTGGAGGCAAGCCGAAGGAGCTCGCGCTCGTCAAATCCCGGCGCTGGAATGATGTCGGTGAGCGCGGGCTGGCCGCGGGTGATGGTGCCGGTCTTGTCGAGGACCACCGCGGAGATGCGGTGGGCGGATTCCAGAGCTCGGCCAGACTTGATCAGGATGCCCTTCTCGGCTCCGGCGCCGGTGCCGACCATGATGGCCGTGGGCGTGGCGAGCCCGAGAGCGCAGGGGCAGGCGATGATGAGAACCGAGACAGCGGTCGTCAGGGCCATGCTCAGACGCGTGTCGACGGGGGACAGGAACCACCAGAGCATGAACGTGACCAGGGCGATGGCGATGACCGCGGGGACGAAGACGGCGCTGATGGCGTCGGCGAGTCGCGCGATGGGGGCCTTGGAGCCCTGCGCCTGCTGGACGAGACGGACGATCTGCTGCAGGGCAGAGTCGGCGCCGACACGCGTGGCGCGGATGCGCAGCGACCCGGTCGTGTTCAGGGTGGCGCCAAAGACGGTGTCGCCCTCGTGCCTGTCAACGGGCAGACTCTCGCCGGTGAGCATGGACTCATCGACGGCGGAGGAGCCGGATTCGACCTCGGCGTCGACGGGGATCTTCTCGCCGGGGCGGACGATGAGCACATCGCCGACGCGAACGGTCTCGATGGGGAGATCGACTTCCAGGCCGTCGCGCAGAACGCGGGCGGTCCTGGGTTGCAGGCCGATGAGGCGCTGGATGGCGGCGGTGGTGCGGTGGGTCGCGCGGGCTTCGAGATACTTGCCCAGGAGGATGAGGACGATGATGGCCGCCGCGGCCTCGAAGTACACGGGCGGAGCGGCGTGCGCGGAGGAGTGAGCAAAGAGCGAGGGGCGGACGGTGGCGACGAGGGAGAACAGGTATGCCGCTCCCGTGCCCAGCGCGACCAGGGTGTCCATGCTGGCGCTGAGGTGTCGCAGGCCCTTCCATGCGGATCGGAAGAAGCGTGCGCCGCACCAGAAGACGACGGGCGTGGTGAGCGCGAGCTGGATCCAGTTGGACGTGTGGGACAACGGATGCGGCAATCGCGGGAGCAGGGAATCCAGTGCGCCGTGGGACATGGCGATGATGAGCACGGGGGCCGAGAGAGCGGCGCCGATGGCGAAGGTGATGAGCAGGCGTCTGGATTCGTCGTCGGAGGGATGGGCGGTGGCCGAGGGAGCGTCGCCGACGCCGGGGAGCATCTGCGAATCCGACGGGACCGAAGCGGCGGGAAGGACGGCGTGGAAACCCAGGGCGTCGACGGCGCCGGCGATGGCTCCTGGCTGGACGGCGAGCGGGTCGAAGGTCACGGTGGCGACCTTGGTGGCGAAGTTCACGCTCGCGGTTTGAACGCCCGGAAGCATGCGCAGTCGGCGCTCGATCCGACTGGCGCACGAAGCGCAGCTCATGCCCTCGATGGGGAGGTCGGAGCGCTGCAGTCCGGGCGCGTCGGAGGATGTGGGCTTGGTGCTCATGGTGTGGTGCGATGTCGGAACTCGAGCGTCGTCGTCAGCGGGCGATTCTGGAGACGAGATCAAGCAACTCGTCGACCATTGCGGCGTGCTGTGCGGGACCCCCGAGCATCGCGTGCCTGGCGCAGTGGGTCAGGTGGTTGCGGAGCAGGTTCTTGGCGACCGATCGGAGAGATTCCTGCACGGCGGCGCACTGCTGGATGACGTCCGCGCATGAGCGATCGGACTCGATCATGGCTGCGATGCCGCGGACCTGACCCTCGATCCGCTTGAGGTGCTTGAGGTTCGCGGCCTTGAGGTCCTGGTTCACGCCGATGGCGCGAGGACCGAGGGTTGGCTGGCGTCGAGGGGTGGTCATGGTGTGCTGGGTGAGGGAGGGCGGGCCTTGAGGGCCGGGGGTTCATA
>DHLW01000035.1:0-2889 GCA_002405485.1 Phycisphaerales bacterium UBA4658 | reverse complement strand
TGGGGGTTCATATACCCCCCAGGAGTATATACGCCGACCGCTCGTCCGGAGTTCGGTTTCGGGGGCACGGTTGGGCGGGGCCCGGCCATATACGCTCTGGCTCCATGGCCGAGACGATCTGGTTCGATGCGCATCTGGATCTGGCGTATCTGGCGGTGAACGGGCGGGAGATGCTCGGGCCGCTGGACCCGTCTGCGGGGCCGCACGCGCCCGCGGCGGTGACGCTGGAGTCGCTGCGCGAAGGCGGGGTGCGGATGGCCCTTGGGACGATCTTCACCGAGCCGGGGGGCGAGGTGGGGAAGTTCGCCGAGGCGGACCCGGCGGGCGACTATGCACGGGCGCACGTGGTGGGGCGGGCGCAGCTGGAGGTGTATCTGACGTGGCGGGACCGGGGGGAGATCGTGCTGGACCGATTCGCGTCGCTGGGCGCGGGGGAGAGCGTGGGGGAGATGCGCGGGGGGAAAGGCGTGGCCGAGGTCGTGCCGATGCGTGAAGTGGCGCGTCTGGCGCGAGCGGATCGGCTGCGAGCCGGTGCACAGAGGCGGGGCATCCACGTGGGGATCTTGATGGAGAACGCGGATCCGATCCGCGATCCGCAGGAGCTTGGGTGGTGGGTTGAGCGCGGGGTGGTGGCGATCGGCATGGCGTGGGCCAAGAGTTCGCGCTACGCGGGCGGCAACACGACGACGGAGGGGCTCAGCGATGCCGGGCGCGAGCTTGCAGCGGCGATGGACAAGCTGGGCGTGGTGCACGACGCGTCGCACCTCTCAGATCGGGCGTTTGAAGAGCTGTGCGAGGCCACGGACCGGCGGATCGTGGCCTCGCATTCGAACTGCCGAGCGATCACCGATCCGACCGGGCGGAATCAGCGGCACCTGCATGACGGGCAGATTCGCGAGATCGTGCGTCGCGGGGGCGTGGTGGGTCTCAACGTGCTGAGCACGTTCTTGCGGCCGGACATCGGGCAGATCGGCCGAGCGACGATCGGGGACGCGATCCGGCACCTGGAGCATGTGTGCGAGATCGCGGGCTCGACGCGGCACGTCGGGCTCGGCTCGGACATGGATGGGGGATTCGCGGCGACGCGTATGCCGATGGGCATGGAAACGCCACGGGATCTGACGTTGCTGGTTGAGGGTGTGCGCGCCCGGGGCTGGTCCGACGCAGAGGTGGAAGGGCTCACCAGCGGCAACTGGCTGCGCGTGTTCGGGTGAGCGACCCGGACGCCGCCGGACACGCGAGAAAGCGGGCGAAGGGACTCGAACCCTCAACATCCAGCATGGAAGGCTGGCACTCTGCCATTGAGTTACGCCCGCAGAGACCGGCTAGTCTATGCCCGCTCACGAGGGGCGAAGGTGCTGCCGGAGGAAGGACATGAGCGCGGACCGAGATCGACCGGGGCGCAGCCGGCGTTGGAGGCGTTTGGGGATGTGGGCAGGGGCGTTGCTGGTTGGCGGCGTCGTGGCGGGGGAGCTCACGGCGAGATGGGTGCTGGGGCTGGGAGATCCGCCCATCTATCGCCTGGATGCGGAGATCGAGTATGAGCTTGAGCCGTCGCGGACCTATCGGCGGTTTGGGAACACGTTCTCGGTGAACGCGATGGGGATGCGGTCTCGGGAGTTCTCGGCGACGCGGAGCGGGCCGGGCGAGCTGCGGGTCCTGCTGGTCGGAGACAGCATCGTGAACGGAGGGGCGCGGGTGGATCAGGGCGATCTGGCGACCGAGAAGCTCAGATCGCTGCTGTTGGCGAGCCATACGGGCGGAGTGGAGGTCGGGAACCTCTCGGCGGGGTCCTGGGGTCCGGTGAATCAACTGGCGGCGGTTCGTCGGCACGGGCTGATGGACGCAAGCGTGCTGCTGATCGTGCTCAACAGCGGGGACGTGGATGATGTCCCGGGTCTGGAGCCGATCGGGCCCCAGTGGCCGACGCGAAGCCCGATGTTGGCGCTGCAGGAGTTGATCTCGAACTATGTGCCGCGGGCGGTGGCGCGGGTGTGGCCGGCGAGTGTTCCGGTGGCCCGATCCGAGTCGCAGCGGCAGCAGGATGTGCAGCGCAGCCGAGCGGCGTTCAGAGAGCTGGTCGAGCTGGCGCGATCGCGCGGAGTGGGTGTGGGCCTGATCCAGCACGTGAGCGCGTCGGAAGTGGAATCGAAGCCCGATACACGGGAGGAGACCATCACGGGCTGGGCCCGTGAGATGGACGTGCCGGTCTGGTCGATGCGCCCCGCGCTGCAGGCGATGGGGTCGGCGGGTGGTGGGGGCGGCTGGGAACAGGCGTACCTGCCTGGGGATAGGGTGCACCTGTCCGCCGAAGGGCAGGGCGTTCTTGCAAAGATTCTGAAAGAAGCAACGGACGCGCTTCTGCCGAAGACCGGCAAAGAAATCCCCTAAGTCGGTGGTGTTTCGGGAGAGCATGAACGATGGATGTTGACACCGCGGGGTTGGCGCGCGGGAGGGTGTTTGTTATGATTGTGGAAGCGGGTTTGGACTTGCGGTCTGGTACGCAGGCGCCCGTGATGGCCGAGCACGACGACTGCCCGAGTCTGCTGCACCGGTTCTGATGGAATCACGCTCGGGCGGATAGGTGTTTCGGCACATGAAGCTGTATGTCGGGAACTTGTCGTTCAAGACGACGGATGATGGTCTGCGCGCCGCCTTCGAGCAGTTTGGTCAGGTCGCGTCGGCGTCGATCGTGATCGAGCGGGAAACCGGCCGGAGTCGTGGGTTCGGGTTTGTGGAGATGCCCAACGACGAGGAGGCCAAGCGCGCGATCGCGGAGATGCACGGCAAGAACATCGACGGCCGGAACCTCACGGTCAACGAAGCCCGGCCCAAGGAAGCGGGCGGCGGCCGCGGTGGCTGGGGTGGTGGCGGTGGCGGGGGCGGTGG
>DHLW01000104.1:9053-20453 GCA_002405485.1 Phycisphaerales bacterium UBA4658 | reverse complement strand
GACCATCTGTCGGATGATCGCGTTTGCCTCGCCGATCGACGCTTCCTTCTCCTGAATCCGCCGGCGTTCGTGGCTCTGGATCTCGTTTGCCGTTCCCTGCAGACTCGCGATCGCCTGGGCGTTCAGGTTGTGCTTCAGGAACAGCTCCTGATCCTTGAAGGCCGCGAGCACCGGCTTCATCTTGGCCTCGGCGGCCTTCATGCTGGAGATGAGCTGCCCGTAGCGGCCCTTGGTGTCGTCCAGCATCCGCTGGCTCTGCTGCCGCATGTTCGCGCTGGAGTACTGATTCAACTCCCCTTCCCACTCCTTGAAGAGCTTGGCGGCGACATACTCGACGCTGGCGATCCGCTCGCTCACCGCGCTCGCCCGGCTCTCGCACCGGCGATACTCCTTGCTGAACGCGTTGTACCTGGCCTCCAGCGCTCCGCCCTTGCCTGTCTGCCCGGTGACGGCGAGAAACTCCTGGAGCGCAGAATCAAACTGCGTCTTGGCCGCGTTCTGGCTGTCGCGCGCTTCCTCGACGCGGTCCACGAGCTGCTGCCTCTTGGCAATCCCGAACTGCTCCCGGATCGCGACGCCCGACGCCGCGCACCCCGACAGCCACCCGCACCCAGCCCCCGCCACGCACGCCGCCAGTATGAAGCCACCAAATCGCATGCCCATGCTCCTGTTTGCAAAGCGTAGCGACACGCCCCGTCGCCCAGCGGCGGGCGGGTGTTGACGCCACGACCGAGCCGCTACTCCCGGATCGGGGCCCACTCCCGTCCGCGGAGGTCCTCCAGCCGCCGACGAACCCGCTCGATGATCAGCCTCTCAAGCGGACCATCGCCCAGCGGCAAAGCCACGCACCGGGCCTCCACCGCCGAATCGCCGGGAGCAATCCCCAACTCCAGCATCACCGTCCGCCCGCTCACGTGCCGCAGTTCGAACCTGCGAACTCGGCGATCGCCGCCCTCCACGTCCTGGGCTCGAACGATGACGCATTCGGCTTGGCCTGCGCCCACTTCGACGGCGGCGTCCAGATCGTCGGCATCGCCCGCCAGAACCGCCCGCGTTCCCGAGTCGGTGGTCTTGGCCAAGGTCTCAGGAGCAGCACATCCCGAGCCCGCCGCACTCAGCAAAAGCCCGACCCACGCAATGCACACGGGCACGCCACACGAAGCCAAGCCACGCGACCATCGACCACCAGTTCCGGGGGTTCTTGGCACGAATGCACCCCGCACCACCCGAGAGCATACCAAACAAAATGCGATCATTCTTGAGAGTTGAGGGATCGGGAGTGCCGGCGGTGTCGTATCATGTGGGAGCGAGGTCAGGGAAGTGTGGGCCGCGGGACTGAGGTCGTGGCCGAGCTCGGGGGAGGGATGGGGGATGGACCGGAGCAGCTTGGGCGTGGAGTTCACCATCAAAGTTCCGGAAGCGGCCGAGCGCGTGACCATGCTCGGCGTGGGGGATCGCAATCTGAAGATCATCCGTGAGGCCCTCGGCGTCAGAGTGCTGGCGCGGGAGGGTACGGTGCAGGTCTCGGGGGAGCGCGACGGCGTGATCGCGGCGCGGGGCGTCCTCGAGCGGCTTGCCGCCGCCGCGCTCCGGAGCGAGTCGCTGTCGCGTCAACAGGTGATCGATCTGGTCGGGCGTGCGGCGACTGGTGGCTCGTTTCACAACGGCGACGGGGACCACACCGAGTTCAGCGGGCCGCCGTGGGAGGCCGAGCTGGATGTCTACGTCGGTGGGCAGAGGGTTCGTCCCAAGACCCCGAATCAGCAGGCCTATATGGACGCGATGCGGGATCACGATCTGGTCTTTGGGATCGGTCCGGCGGGAACGGGCAAGACCTATCTGGCTGTCGCGGCGGCGGTGCACATGCTCAAGCACGCGCGAACCAAGAAGGTCATTCTGTGCAGGCCCGCGGTCGAGGCCGGCGAGCGGCTTGGGTTCCTCCCCGGAGACATGCAGGCCAAAGTCAATCCGTACCTTCGGCCGCTGCTGGATGCGCTCAACGACATGATGGACTTCGCGACCATCAAGCGGTTCATGATGAGCGACGTGGTGGAGGTGATCCCCCTGGCGTATATGCGCGGGCGGACGCTGAACAACAGCGTGATCATCCTGGACGAGGCCCAGAACACGACCCGCGGGCAGATGCAGATGTTCCTGACCCGCATGGGGCACGGGAGCAAGATGATCGTCACCGGCGACACCACACAGGTGGACCTGCCCGACCAGGCCGAGAGCGGACTGATCGACGCGGCCCGGCGACTCCGGCGCATCCGGGGGATCGCGTTCTGCACGCTCGATCAGTCCGACATCGTTCGGCATCGGCTCGTGCAGAAGATCGTCGAGGCCTACGGCGACTCCGGCGGGCCCCCCGGGGGCGATCGGACAAGGGGTGTCGACCGTGCGGATCATGCCGACGGGCACCCTGCTCTGGTGGAGAGGCCGCGTAGACGCGGGCGAGCCGCGGAGAAGAGCGCATCGGCCGACGAGCCCGAGCCCCCAGGAAGGGATGCATAAGGGAGCCCAACCGGTCGATGCAGACCGTCTGGGCGATCGACTGAAGGTGACTGCCGACCGGCAATCCGCATGGCCAAAGACCCGACCAGACCCATCGCCCGGACCCGCACGGAGGATCTCCGCAAGGAGATCGAGTCCGCTGCGGGAGCGTGGTCGCAGTTCCGGCGATCGCGAAATCTGGGCTGGTGGGTGCTGATCTGGGGGGCGTTCGTGGCGGTGGTGGGGTTCGTCGTGGTGTGGACGCGCACCCAGCCAATGGTCGCCGACGGGCGGATCATCCCAGACACGATCACCGCCGGGGTGGGATTTGAGATCATCGATTCGGCGGCGACCGAGCAGGCCCGGCTGTCGGCACGGGCGCAGGCCCCGCGCGTGTACGTGGCGAGTGCGGGCGTCCTGAGCGAGGTGCTGCAGAGCATCGAGAGTCTGCCCGAGACCCTGAGGAACGCCGCCTCGCCCGAGGACGTCGATCCGGCCATCCGGCAGCAGTTCGGGGTGAACGAGGCCGTGCTCTCGGCGGCCAAGCGTCAGATCGAAGACAGCGGCGAGGTGCGGGCGAGTTGGAAGGCCGCCGTGGCCCGGCTGGGGGATCGGCTGACGCGAACGCCGATGCTGGCCCGGGAGACGTTCCAGCTCGAGTCCCAGGCGCTCTCCAAGCGGATCGAGCTGCGCACGGCTCAGGGGCAGTCGCTGTTCGTGCCCTCGGGATCGATCGTGAATGTCGAGGCGCCCGAACTCTCGGCCCAGATGCGCGGGGTGGTCGGGGATCCGCAGATTCCCTCGGCACTGCAAGAGGCGATCGCGACGCGGCTGGCCCATCAGCCCAGGCCCACCTTCACCTTCGACGCCGCGGCGACGGTCGAGAACCAGGACGCTGCGGCCCAGTCCGTGAGCGACACCATCGTCCGGTATCCGGCCCGGGAGCCCATCGCCAGGCGCGGGGACATGCTCACGGCGACGCAGCTCGCGGTGATCCGGGCCTCGCTGCAGGCCGAGACAAGCGCCCTGACCCCGGCCCAGCTCTGGTCCAAGCGCGGCTCGGAACTGGGCGTGGTCGCCGCGATCACTCTGGCGCTCGCCGGGTACACGGTGCTCTTTGTGCCCAAGGTTCGACGAAACCCGGTCCGGCTGGCGGCCCTTGCCGGCCTGCTGGCGGCGATGGTGCTGGTCGCGTGCTATGCGACGGCGATGCAGCCCGGGCTGATCGCGCTCACGGGAGCGGCCCCGACGGTGCTGTGCGCGATGATCGTGTGCATCGCGTACAACCAGCGCGCCGCGATCGGGTACGGCGCGCTGCACGCGCTGCTGGTCTGCCTCGCACTCGACCAGCCGGTGGGGCTGCTGGCCATCATGATCACCGGCATCGGCGCGGCGGCGTGGCGATTGCGCGAGGTCCGCGAGCGGGACACGCTCATCAACGCGGGGCTGGTCCTGGCCCTCGCGCTCGCCGGCGGGACGCTGCTGGTGGAGCTCTACGAGATGCCCCTGAACATCGGCACGCTCCGGCAGGCCGCCTGGGACGCGGGGCTTGCGGGCTTCGGGGGGCTGCTGGTTGCGGGGCTGACGCTGTTCATCCTCCCGACGCTGGAGCGGACGTTCGGGATCACCACGGGGCTCACGCTCATCGAGCTGCGCGATCCCAAGCAGCCGTTGCTCCGTGAGCTGCAACAGCGGGCGCCCGGGACGTACAACCACTCGCTCACGCTCGCCACGCTCGGAGAAGCGGCGGCGGAAGAGATCAACGCCGACGGGCTGCTCACCTATGTCGGGGCCCTGTACCACGACATCGGGAAGATGAACAAGCCCGAGTACTTCGTCGAGAACCAGTCGCCCGGAATCAACAGGCACGACAAGCTCAGCCCGGCGATGAGCCTGCTCATCATCGTGGGTCACGTCAAGGACGGATTGGAGCTCGCCCGGGAGTTCAATCTGCCAAGGCCGCTCTGGCACTTCATCGAGAGCCACCACGGAACGACGCTGGTGGAGTACTTCTATCACCGCGCTCGGCGTCAGGCCGAGGGGGCCGGACCGGGCGGAGCCGGAGGCGGAGACGCTCCCACGGAGCTTGAGTATCGCTATCCGGGCCCGCGTCCGCGGACCAAGGAAGCAGCCATCATCATGATCTGCGACGCGGTGGAGAGCGCGGCACGCGCGATGGCCGATCCGACCCCCAGCCGCATCGAGACGCTTGTGCGGGCCATCGCCACCAAGCGGCTGATGGACGGGCAGTTCGACGAGTGCGACCTGACGCTGCGGGAGCTGAACCTCATCGTCGAGAGCGTCAGCCGAACGCTCGCGAGCATCTATCACGGGCGGATCCAGTATCCCGGTGAGCCAAGCTCCGCGCCGTCGTCGGGAAGCCGCACGCGTGCCGAGCAGGCCGGGGGCGCGACGGTCACGGCGGGCGGAGCGGCGAAGACCGCCGTGGGGCTTGGCGATCGCGATTCGGAGATCAGAAGCGGAACGTGAGCCCGGCGAAGAGCCCGGCGACGCTGCCGTCGAACTCGAACCGGTCGAGATTCTCGCCCTCTTCCAGCGAGACAAACAGCAGGCGATAGCCGACGAACACGTCCGCCCAGACCACGGGCCGGTAGTGGAAGCTCGCAGAGATGTCGAAGGAGTACGACGATGTGTCGTCCAGCGGGAGCCCTCCGCCGGAGGCCTGAACGTGGATCGCGAAGGCGTCGGTCAGATCCAGCTCGGCACGAACGCCGGCGATGGGCTCGATGAACGTGTTGGCCGCCTCGGCGGAGGCAAAGCCGCCGGTGAGACGCTCGACGCGGATGTCGGTGTCATACAGCCGAGCGCCCAGCAGAATGTGCACGTCGAGCTTGACGTCTACAGCGCTGGCCGGATCGGCGCTCTCGGCGGCGAAATCGCGGGAGTAGATCCGATGGCCGAACGTCAGCTCGTAGCTGGCGAAGTCGAAGGAGATGTTGGCCTGATCGCCCTGGGCAAAGACCACGCCGCCGAGACGGCCCGCCGAGCCGACGGAGGTGCGGTCGACGTCGGCCTGGAAATCGAAGCCCCAGAAGCTGAAGAGCAGGTCGCCCGAGGAGATCGAGAGCCGTCCGGCGGGTCGGAGACGGGCCTCGTCGGCATCGAAGGCGTCGACCTCAAAGGCATCGCCCTCGGTGGTGAACGATCCCGCGCCGGTGCCGCTCTGGACCGGGAGCTTGAAGTCGCCGCTGAGCGCGGCGTAGAACATCATGGGCTCGATGCGGACCGTCAGGTCGGAGGCGTTCCGCCGGTCCGACGCGGGGATCGCCGCGGCAGCGGGCTCCGCGGACCCGCCCGCGGCCGGTTCCGCCTGGCGAGCCGATGCGCGGGCGGGCAGGTGGGCGAGTGTCGTGGCGGCGGCGGCGAGCGCGAGTGCGGCGGTGTGCTTGGTGAACATGGCGATGTCCTGGGTCGGCGTGGCGTACGCTGCGGAGGGCGGAGCATATCGATGAACGGACGGGCGCACAACGCGAGCAAAGAGGGCGAGGGGGTGGAGATCGCTCCGGGCGTGCGCGTGCCGGAGCACGCGCTGCGCTTTGCCTTTGCCCGGTCCGGGGGCCCGGGCGGGCAGAACGTGAACAAGCTGGAGACCAAGGCTGAGCTCCGGATCGACGTGGATGCGCTGCCCATCTCCGGGCGCGCCAGGGGGCGTGTGCGTGCGCTGGCGGGGGACCGGGTGCTGGGGGTGGAGACGTTCGTGGATGAGCTTGGCATCTCGCGAAGCCGCGGGGGCGAGCTGCTGATCGTGAGCCAGGAGCACCGCTCGCAGTCGCAGAACAAGGGCGAGTGCCTGAGGAAGCTCCGGGAGCTGCTCATCCGGGCGATCCCGGAGCCCAAAGTCCGGCGCAAGACCAAGCCGACGCGGAGTTCCAAGGAGCGGCGTCTCACGGAGAAGAAGTCGCGTGGCGACATCAAGCGCGGACGCGGAAAGGTGGACTGAGTGGGCCAGCGCACAGGTTCGATCACGCTGGGCATCGAGGTCGCCAATCCCGGCTCGGGGACGGGGGCCGCGGAGTCGGGGGTGTGCGCCGTTCGGGCAGAGAGCGACGGCGTGCGGGTGTTGGGCGTGGAGCCTGTGAGGATGGGCGGCGGGCTGGCCGGAGGGCGGGGCGGGCATGATGACGACCTGATGCCGGCGATCGATCGCCTGTTCCGGCGACTGGGCGTGTCGCCCGGGAGCGGCGATCTGGAAAGGGTCGCGGTGAGTGCCGGCCCGGGCGGGTACACGAGCGTGCGGGTGGCGTGCGCAGCGGGCAAGATGATCGCCGAGGCGACCGGGGCACGCTGCGTTCGGGTGGAGAGTTCGCTGGTGGCGCTGCATTCTGCCCCGGAGCGGGTTCGCCGCGGCCACGTGTGCGTGCTCATGGCCAGCAAGGGAGCGTCGGCGTGGGGGCGGGTGTTTGCAAGCGGCGTCGCCGAGGGGCCGGGAGGCGTGATCGACGCCAGGGGGCTGGAGCTGCTGGTGGACCGAGGCGTGGGAGCCGTGATCGCCGACGAGCACATGCCCAAGGAGATGCGCGAGGTCGCGGATCGTCGCGGGGTGGAGATGATTCCGGCGGCGTATCGAGCCGAGGCCTGCGCCCGGCTGGGCGTGGAGGGCGAGCCGATCGACCCGATGGACCTGCTGCCGATCTATCCGCGGGAGCCGGAGGCGGTGACGCTGTGGCGGGCGCGGGGGAAGTAGGGTCAGTGGCTGGTCCGCATAACTCCGGGCGGCTGGAGCGGGGTGTGTCACCACTCTGGGGGTGTTGGAGATTGACGCCGGTGCGGTTTGGGGGGAGATGGCCCGGGCGCGTCAAGTTGGTGAAAGTCTGCGTCGATAGCGGACTGGGTTGCGTTGTGCGTTCAGTCGGGTTCGGGAACCCGGCGGCACGATGGCAGCAGCACGTGCACGAGCGGCCAGGATGTGCGGCGCCGTGCGGCAAGCGAGAAGGGCCAGTCCATGTCCGCACACAACGGCACGTCTCAGAAGATCAACTGGGCCGACAAGCGCATCTTCACAACCGGCGAGGCGGCGGACGTGTGCAAGGTGAGCCAGCAGACGATCATCCGCTGCTTTGACAGCGGCCGGCTGGGCGGATTCCGTGTTCCGGGGAGCAAGTTCCGCAGGATTCCCCGGGCGGATCTGATCAAGTTCATGAAGGACAACGACATCCCCACCGACATCCTGGAAGCGGGGCCCAAGCGGGTGCTCGTCGTGGATGACGACTCGCACATCGTGGAGATGTTCAAGGACCTGCTGGGGCGCGAGAGCGACATCGAGGTTCGCACGGCGAGCACCGGATACGACGCGGGCCTGCTGACCGAGAGCTTCAGGCCGCACCTGATCCTTCTGGACTACATGCTGCCGGACGTGAACGGCAACGTGGTGTGCCAGCGGCTTCGGGAGCGGGAGGAGTTCCGGGACACCAAGATCGTGTTCGTCTCGGGCGTGGTGGATCCGACGGAGATCGATCAGCTCAAGGCGGCGGGGGCGGACGAGTTCATCCGCAAGCCCTTTGACGTGAACCAGCTCATGGGTCGGGTGCGCGACCTGCTGACGAAGGCGTGATCCTGCCCGGCACGATCGACCATCGTCGAAGGAGAGTCTCCTCCGCATGCAGCCGTACCTTCCAGCCCGAAACAAGCCCCAGGCGGCGGCGATCGCCGCGCCGGGCGACGCTCCGATCCAATCCGACATCGCCGCGCGTCGATCATCCGGATCGCCGGGATCGACCGGCCCGGCGGTGGTTCGTGCGGGCCTTGGGGGCGACGAGATGCTGTCGCGCCGAACGGAGCTGGTCTTGCGCGAGCTGGGGGATCTGCCGACGCTTCCGGCGGTGGCCTCTCGGGTGCTGCAACTGGCGTCGAGCGACGACGTGCCGGTGAAGGAAGTGGTGCGGGTGATCGAATCGGATCCGGCGCTGACGACCCGGCTGCTGGCGCTCTGCCGGCGGGCGGCGTATCGCACGCGGCATCCGATCACGACGGTGGAGATGGCGGTGGTGATGCTCGGCATGGAAGCCGTGCGATCGCTGGTGCTGAGCGTGGCGATCTTCGACTGGACGACCAAAGCCGCCGACACCTATCGCCGCAGCGGCCCGGTGGGCTCGGCGACAGGCAAGGGCAGCCGATCGACCCGGCCCGGGGCGATGGGCGGCGCGGGCGGCGTTGAGCCGCGGGCGACGTTCAACCGGACGGGATTCTGGCAGCATTCGATCGCGGTGGCGTGCTGCGCGGACCTGATCGCACGCGAGCATCCGGAGCTGGACCTGCATCCGGAAGAGTGCTTCGTGTGCGGACTGGTGCACGACCTTGGCAAGGTCGCCCTGGATCTGGTGCTGCCCAAGGCGTATGCGCGGGTGATCGAGCTCGCCGAGGGGCGACAGGGGAACATCGCGGACTTCGAGCGGCCGATCGTCGGGCTGGACCACCACATCGCCGGGCGTACGCTGGCGGAGAAGTGGGGCCTGCCTCGGCTGCTGGCGGACGCGATGGGCATGCACCATCTCGGGTACGCGCAGCTTCCCGAGGGTCCGCATCGGCGGACGGTTGCGGTGGTGAACCTTGCCGACCTGATCTGCCGAAAGCTCGCGCTTGGATGGTCCGGGAACTTCGCGACCGGTGCGGAGGAAGCGGAGCTGTGCGAGCAGGCGGGCCTGCAGCCGCAGCGGGTGCTGGGGCTGACGAGCAAGCTGTACGAGGCGACGAGCGCGCGGATGCGGGACCTTGGGCTTGGCGACGAGCCGAGTCAGCAACTGCTGATCGAGTCGATCCTGAGAGCCAACCAGCGGCTTGGGCGCGTGAATCAGGATCTGATCGAGGCCAACGCCAAGCTGGAGCAGGCCCAGAAGGAGCTGACCGAGGCGCGGGCGATGGCCCGGCTTGGGCAGATGACCGCGGGCGCGGCGCACGAGATGAACAACCCGCTGACGGTGATCAGCGGGCGATCCCAGACGCTCATGAGTCGCTTGCGCGATGAGCAGGACCGGTCGTCGGCCCGGTCGATCATCGACGCGGCCGGGCGACTGACGGGGCTGATCGCGCGGCTGAACCGGATCGCGTCGCCTCCGACGGCCCAGCCGGAGGCCGTGGAGCTTCGGCAATCGCTGGAGTCGATCATCACGCGGGCCAAGGACGAGTACGGCGCGCGGGTGCAGTCGCGGGGCGAGAAGCTGTCGGTGATGGGCGTGAAGCTCACGATCGCCGACGGCCTGGAGATCGCCCGCGTGGACATCGGCATCCTGGGCGAGGCCCTGGTCGAGGTGATCGTGAACGCGCTGGAGTCGGGCCCGCGCGGGCGGGTGGAAGTGCGCGTGGACGCGCCGCGCACCGACGATCGGCTGCTGATCCAGGTGATCGACGACGGCGCGGGCATGTCCGAGAAGGCGCTGTTGCACGCCACCGATCCGTTCTTCTCCGAGAAGCCCTCGGGGCGTCAGAGCGGCCTCGGGCTGGCGCTGGCGCACCGCCTCATCGGGGTGCTCGGCGGCGAGATCGAACTTGCCAGCCGACCGGGGAGAGGCACCACCGTGGGCGTGCGGCTTCCAGACTGGCGAGCGTCCGGAGACCCGCGGGCCAAGCGGGCGGCGTGATCAGACTTCGAGGGAGGTGATGCCATGAGCACACACGAGCATGACACAGGCCCGCGGCACAGACGCGTGCATCGAGTGATCGGACCTGTTCGACATCGCGCAGCCGGAGCGGACGCCCCGGCGGGCCGGTCTGAGCAGCCGGTCCGCGAGCACGGGCACGACGTTCGGGTGCTGGTGGTTTCGTCGAACCCGATGTGGGTGCGGAAGGTCCGCCGATCGCTGTTCGATCTCGGACGCACCTGCGACAGCGTGCGCACTCTGGATGCGGGGATGCGGGCCCTTGGACTTCTCGGCCGATCGGACGCGACCGCCGGCGAGGCGGATCGCTACGACGCGTGCGTGGTGGACGTGGCCCTTCCCGACGGAGACGGGTTTGCGCTGGCATCGTCGGCGGCGGAGGCCGGAATCGGGGTGATTCTCGCTGGAAAAACCGTGGATGTGGAGCTGGCCGGGTGCGCCATGGCGATCGGCGCGATGGACGTGGTGGAGCGGGGCACGTGCGTCGGATCGGACCTTGGCCAGCGGATTGTGGACGTTGGCGTGCGTTCTTGGAACCAGCGGACGCGCCGGTCGGATGGGCCGCGCGGCTTGTGCGGGCGCGCCGAGCAGGAGCAATGCGGAAGTGACTTGCACGCCGAGGGAGACGAGGCGTGGGCGGCCGATCTTCTCCGGGCCTACTTGGAGCAAGCGGAGCGAATGAGCAACGTCACCACCGCCAGTGAGTTCAAGGGTCTGATCCGGGGCGAGCTCGACATCGAGCAGCTCCTTCGCACCACGCTGGAGTTCGTGCTGGCCCGATCCGGGCCGACGAACGCGGCGGTCTTCCTGCCGACCACGAGCGGGGACTACTCCCTCGGGGCGTATGTGAACTACGACTGCCCGAAGGACACGTGCGACGTGCTGCTGGACCACCTGGCCAACGCCGTCGCGCCCCGCTTCGAGAACGCCCGCGGGCTGGTCCACATCACCGAGCAGGCCTCCATGGACAAGTACATCGGGGATGACGCCGACTGGCTCAGCGGCTCGAACGTGGCGGCGTTCCCGTGCGTCTCCTCCGAGGAGTGCCTGGCGATCGTCATGCTCTTCCGCGACCGCCGGTCGCCGTTCGCCCCCCCGCTGCTGGACCAGCTCAAGACCGTTGGCGAACTCTTCGCCGCCCAGCTCGCGCGCGTCATCCACATCCACCACCGCCACCTGCCCAAGGACAAGTGGGGCATGCTCGGCGACCCGCCGGCGGAGTCCGACGACTACGGCGATCTGGCGGCGTAAACGCCCGGAACATCTCGAATCACTCGCGCGGCGTCGGGCCCTG
>DHLW01000104.1:0-8913 GCA_002405485.1 Phycisphaerales bacterium UBA4658 | reverse complement strand
CCGCTGCCGTTCTGCGGGGCCCCGGCACACGCCGCGGCGCGGGTGTGGTACTCTACATGCTGAAACCGCGGGCCAGGGTTGCCCAATCATCGCGTGGGATGACCGTTCGCGGTCCGTTCTCCCGGCCCAGTCGCCGGGTGCGGCCCGGCGATCACAGAGCACACCAGCGCAGCGGGAGGGCGCATGCTCGAGATTTTCTTTTCCGACGGGGCCATCTGGTTCGGAATCCCCGCTCTGCTGGGCACGGGCCTGTTTGCGCTCAAGCTGTTGTTGCTGATCCTCGGCGGAGATCATGGCGGGGAGACCATCGGCGAGGGCGCAGTCGGCGACGTGCACGCGGACTCGAGCGGCGCGTTCACCGTCTTCAGCGTGCAGGGCCTGATCACCTTCGCGATGGGCTTCGGCTGGGCCGGGCTGGCGGCGCTGCACTTCACCGACTGGGGACACCTGGGCGTGCTGAGCACGGCGATCGCCGGCGGGATGCTCGCGGCGTGGCTCATGCTCACCGCGATGCGCGCCATGTTCGAGCTGCAATCCAGCGGGAACATCAGCATCGACTCGTGCGTCGGTCTGCAGGGCACGGTGTACGTCGGCGTGCCCGCGTCGGGTGCCGGACGAGGGCAGGTGCAGCTCGTGGTCGACGGCAAGCAGCGGATCTTCAACGCCGTGACCACCGGCGGCGAGCTGCCGACGGGCACGCGCGTGAGCGTCGTCGGGGCCAACAACGACAACACGATCTCGGTCTCCGCGCTCGGCAACGCCTGACGGCAAGCGGGCGTTGGTCGGCACGGTGCGAACTTCTGAAGGAGGCAGGATGGACATCTTCGCGATCACCCTGGCGCAGTCCCGCTTGTCGAGCGGCAACACCACGTATCTCATCTGGGGCGGCATTCTCCTTGCCGTCCTGCTCGTGCTGCTGTTCATGGTCGTGTTCGTCTCCACGCGATACAAGCGCTGCCCGCCCAATCGCATCCTCGTCATCTTCGGCAAGACGGGCGGGACGCGGGCGAGCAAGTGCATCCACGGCGGCGGCGCGTTCGTGATCCCGCTGCTGCAGGACTACACCTACATCTCGCTGGAGCCGATCGTCATCGACATCCCGCTGGAGGGCGCGCTCTCGCTCAACAACATCCGGGTGAACGTTCCCGCGACGTTCACCGTCGGCGTGTCCACCGATCCGGTCCTCATGGCGGCGGCGGCCGAACGTCTCGGGAGCATCAACAGCCAGCAGATCCGCGAGCTTGCGCAGGACATCATCCTCGGACAGCTCCGCCTGGTGATCGCGACCCTGACGATCGAGGAGATCAACAAGGACCGCGAGAAGTTCATGAAGCTCATCAACGAGAACGTCGCGCAGGAGGTCAACAAGATCGGTCTGGAGCTGATCAACGTGAACATCCGCGACATCACCGACGAGAGCGGATACATCCAGGCCCTGGGCAAGCGGGCCGCCGCGGAAGCGATCAACCGGGCCAAGGTCGAGGTCGCCCAGCAGGAGCGCGACGGCGCGATCGGCGAGGCGCTGGCGGTTCGGGAGCGGACGGTGCAGGTGGCCAACGAGTCGGCGACGGCGGTCAAGGGCCAGAAGGAGGCCGAGCAGAGCAAGCGCGTGGCCGTCGCGGCACTGGAAGCTCAGGCGATCGCCGGCGAGTCGCAGTCCAACCGCGACATGGAGGTGGTGCGGGCGCAGCGCGAGGCCGAGGCGATGGCGCTCAAGAAGAAGGCCGAGCAGGAGCAGCGCGTCCGCGTTGCCGAGGCCGAGGCGGTCGCCACCACCGGCGAGAACTCATCCAGGGCCCAGATGGCCGAGAGCAACGCCAAGCTCGCCGAAGTTCAGGCCGAGAGCCGGCGCCGGTCGGAAGTGGCGGCGGCCACGGCGGCCCAGGCGATCCTGGTGGCCCAGCGCGAGCAGGAGCTGGCTCGACTGAGCAAGGAGACGCTCGCCAGCCAGGAGATCGAGCGCAAGCGGATCGAGATCGCCGCGGCGGCCGAGGCCGAGAAGCAGCGCATCGAAGCCCAGGGCGCCGCCGATGCCATCCTCGCCCGCTATGAAGCCGAGGCCCTGGGCACGCAGAAAGTGCTCGAAGCCAAGGCCGAGGGGTATCGCAAGCTCATCGAGGCGTGCGGATCCAACCCGCAAGTCGGCCCCACGCTCCTGCTCATCGAGAAGCTTCCCGAGCTCGTCGCCGAGCAGGTCAAGGCCGTGCAGAACCTCAAGATCGACAAGATCACCGTCTGGGACTCGGGAACCAGCGGGCCCGGCGGCGGAGCGGGGGGCAACGGGCGGAATACCACGGCCGACTGGGTCAGCGGGCTGGTCGGCGTGCTCCCGAGATTGCACGAACTCGCCCATCAGGCCGGCATCGATCTGCCCCCGGCTCTGGGCAAGGTCCAGCGCGACCAGTCGGGTGACAACGGCCAGGCCGACACCACACGCAAGACTTGATGCCCCGAGCACGCCCTCGCGCTCCACCGGGCGCGATGCGGATCATCACCCATGTCCGGAACGGACACCACGCCCCCGCCGAACACGCCATCCAGACCCTCGGCGTGGCTCAACGGGCTCGCGCTGGCCTGGGGCTTCGCCGAGGCCCTGCTGTTCTTCATCGTGCCGGATGTACTGACGACGGGCAGAGCGGTCGTTCAACTGCGGGCCGGGCTCATCGCCGCGGCCTTTGCTCTCGCCGGCGCGCTGCTTGGGGGATGGGCGATGCACACCTGGGCGAGCAGAGACGTCACCGGTGCTGCTCAAGACGTGCTTCGAACTCCGGGCGCAACCCATGCCCGCCTGCTGAACGCCGAGCGACAGTTGCGCGACCAGGGCGCGGCGGGCATGCTCGTCGGAGGCGTCAGCTTCGTGCCCTACAAGCTCTACGGCGTCGCCAGCGTCACGCAGAACATGCCGCTGCACACGTTCCTGCTCTGCAGTGCGATCGCCCGCGGCGCGAGGTTCACGCTGACGACGCTTCTGGCCGGCTGGATCGCGCACGGCCCGCTCCGCGCCTGGCCAGTGCGGAAGAAGATCGCGCTCCACCTTGCGGTCTGGAGCGCGATCTACGTGAGCTACTTCGCGTTCATCGCCTGAGCCGCGTCGCCGATCAGCCCTTGACGATCTGGCGCTTCAGGTCGAACTTCAGCGGCGGACGCTTGCTCTCTTGTGTGAAGTCGATCTCGATGGCGAGCCGGTCCGCCGTCGGCGAGCGGTAGGTGATCCGCGACAGCGTGCCCGTGTCCGAGTGTGCGACGAACACGGCCGCGTTCGCTGTCGCGGACTCAAGCCGAAGGACCATCGGCTTGTCCTTGTCCTCCTTGGCGACCAGCGCGGGGGAGAAGTGCCTGAGCCGAAGCAGCACGCCCTCGCCCTCGGCGGTGATCGTGAGGATCTCGAACATCGACGGCGAGCCGTCCGGCTTGCACCAGCGGAACATGCCCACGATGCTCGTGCCGTGCGGCTGCGACCAGTGCTCCTCGGTCAGCGCTCCATCGACCTCCGACGACCACGCGCCGGCAAGAAACGCCAGCGGCTTCAGCGCATCTGCACTGGCGCCGGGTTTCCTGTCCCGGGGTGCGATCGCGGCGGGCGGCTCGCCCGCCGCACGATCCGACCCGGCGGCATCCCCGACACCGATCGATCCCATCGACAACGGGAGAACCGCGAGACCTGCGATGAGCACTGTGATGCGACGCACATGCGCCTCCTCTATCCGATCGCGTGCTGGTGGACGTTCGTCGAAGCCCGGCGAGAGCGCTCAGGTGCCGGAGAGGTCCTGAAAGAGCATCAGCGGATTGCCGTCAGGATCCAGGAACGTCGCGAGCTTGACCATTCCCGGGATCGTCTGGGTCGGACCGTCGAACTTCACTCCGTGTTTCTCCAGGGCGCCTCGACTGGCGTCGACATCGCCGACGCCGAACGTTGGCACCGGCCCTCCGGGCTTGACCTCCTTGACTTCGGAGAACCCGACGTTGACGCCTTGAATGTGCGTCGCCATCTCGCACCAGCCGATCTCGGCGACGTCGTAAAGCTTCGTGAACCCGAGCATGTCGCCGTACCACTTCGCCGACCTGTTCCGGTCGGAGACGTGAAAGGCCAGCGTGAGCCCGCCGTTGAACCCGGAGACGATGGCCATGGGAACTCCTTGAAAAACGCCGAGAACCCCCGCGTGCACCCTGCCGGGCACGTGCGCACAAAGTATAGTATTTTTCGATTCACGTCAAGCCCTTTCGTGCACAATCACCGACTTTCGACTTTCGAGTTCATGCTTATCGAGCCGGATCAACTCGCCCGATTGACCCATCGCCGCTGGTCGGTTCCGGTGCTCGCGGAGCTTCGCCGGCTCGGGGGCGGGGCCAAGCTTGTTCAACTGGCGCATCGGGCGGGCGGGCATCGCGTGGCGATCGGGCACTGTGTTGACGCGCTCGTCGATCTCGGGCTTGTTGCTGCGAATCCGGGCGTCGGACACCCCCTTCGGCCCGAGTTTGTGCTGACGCCGCTGGGCGCTGACGTCGCCCCGATCGCGGATCGTCTGGATGTGGAGCTGCGTCGAAACGACTTGATGGACCTTGGCGGGCGCAAGTGGACGCTGCCGTGCGTCCTCGCGGTTCATCGCGGCGCTGCCCGCTTCGGTCTCATGCGCGAGGCGCTCGGCGGCGTCACCGATCGAGCGCTGGCCATGTGCCTGGATGGGCTTGGCTCGGCGGATCTGGTCCGGAGCCAGTCCGACGAGCACGACGGTCGGGCTGTGGTCTATGCCCTGCGCTCGCGCGGGCGAGCGATCGCCCGGCACCTCGCCGAGCTCCCCGCGATCACCGGGTCCTGATCACCGGAGCGCGATCACTGGCGGGCGTATCTGGTGGTGTATCCCTTGCCCTCGGCGCCCGGCTGCATCTCGACCTGCATGGACAGCCCGTCGGCTCCCTCGGCGCGATAGATCACGCGCGCAACGCCGCGAGTCCGCTCGAAACCGTTGAAGACGGCGACGCCTCGCTCCGCCGATGCGAGCTTGAAGACATTGGCCTCGCTCTCGTCGCCGTGCACGTCAAGACGATCATGGAAGTGGCGCAGACGCAGGAACACGCCCTCGGGCTCGACCGTGATCGCCGTCACCTCGAAGAAGCTCGGCGCTCCGCTTGGGCGGATGATGCGGAACATGCCCTGCATTCCCTTGCCCGCGGGCAAGGTCCAGTGCTCCTCGGCGACGCTCTTGTTGGGATTCACCGCGACCCAGCGCCCCGCCATGAACGCGAGCTCCTTGATCTCCGGAGCCGGCGCGGGCAACATGGGCGTGGCTGCGGGGTCGGCGGCGACCTTCGACGCGCTCTTGCCGGGAGACCCGCACCCGCTCATGAACATCGCACCCAGGATTGCCGCGACGACAACGCAGCCGATCGAGCGCACTCCACCGATGGTCTCATGACTCATCACGATCTCCTTGGCCAGAGTCTACTTCCGTCCGCGCTTCTTGCCTGCCCGGGGTTTGCTCTTTGCACTGCTGGTCTTCGAAGCGCTGCGCTGGGGCGCCTTGCGGCGGGTGCGCGCGCTCGCGGGACCGGGCTTGCCGACACGCCCAGCGCCGGCCTTGCCCGTGCGGGGTGGGCCAGCCGGGACACTCGCGGGAGCTTTCGCCGACGCCTCGGCGTCGTCGTCAGCAGGATCGTCCTCGCCGAGGTCGTCGATGTCGGCATGCTCGCCGCCGTCATCGTCGTCTCCATCATCTCCGTCATCTCCGTCATCCGACCGGTCATCGGTCTCGAAGAAGAACTCGGCCTGATCGGTATAGTCCGAGTCCTCCTCGTCGTCGATCGCGTCGCCAGACGCTGGCAGGCTCTCCACCTCGCGGAGCAGGTGCAGGTTCTTGCCCGTGTCGGGCACCTGGTCCGGTTCATCGAAGTACGCCGCGGCGTCGTCGGCATCGTGCGGGAGGCCGGCGAGATCGCCCTGGTCATGAGCGATGACCTTGGCGCCCTCGTCCAGCAGTCGCCGACGCTCGCCCTCGATGAGGTCGCCCACGCGGGCCCGCTGCCGCTCGCGGATGAGCATCTTGATCGGCACCTCGCCGAACGGCGCACGCTCGCGGATGCGGTTGATCAGGAACCGCTTGTAGTTCGGGGTGAACAGCTCGGGGCGATTCACCACCAGCACGACGGTCGGCGGATGCACCGCAACCTGCGCGATGAAGTACGCCTTGGCGAACGTTCCCAGCTTGCTCGATGGCCCGCGCGTCGAGAGCACGTCGCGGAGCAGTCGATTGAGCTTGCCGGTCGAGATCCGGTCGTTCTGCTGGCGGTGCAGATCCAGCGCGGTGCGCAACAGACCCCGCAGATTCGTCCGCTCCTTGGCGCTGATGAAGACGATCGGGGCGAACTCCAGCCCCTTGAACTCCTTGCGCAGATACTCGTCGTAGACCTCGGTCGTGATCGGCTTGCCCTTGTGCTTGCCGGCGCTGGCGCGGGTGTTCTCCACAAGGTCCCACTTGTTCACCACGATGAGCACCGGCTTGTACGACTTCTGGGCCAGCATCGCGAGCTGCTGGTCCACCTGGCTCACCGGATCCCCGGCGTCGAGGATGATCGCCACCACGTCGGCCCGCTCGATCCCGCGCTTGGCGCGGTCGAAGGCGAAATGCTCGATGCGATCCTGGAAGCTCTTCTTCTTCCGCAGCCCCGCCGTGTCGATGAGCACCAGCGACTTGCCCTCGATCGTGACGCGCACGTCCACGGCGTCGCGCGTCGTCCCGGCGATCTCGCTCACGATCACCCGCTCCTCGCCCGCGATCGCGTTCACGAGCGAGCTCTTCCCCGCGTTGCGCTTGCCGATGATCGCCAGCAGCATGTCCGGCTCGCCCGCCCGCGTCCCCTCGCCGCCCTCGGCCGCGCCCGCCGCGAGCGCCGGCAGCGACGCCGCCGACTCGTACAGCGCATCCAGAAAGTCACGACGAAAGTAGTTGTTCTTCGCGCTCACCGGGATCGGCTCGCCAAAGCCCAGTTCCGCGGCCTCGGCGACGTGCGACTCCCACCGCGGGCCGTCGCACTTGTTGGCGATCACCATCACCCGGATGTCCCGCTTCGGCTGCTTCGCTCCCTCATCATCGGCGACCGGGGACGGCTTTCCACCCCCCCCACCACCAGCCCCCTTCTTCGCCCGCGCCGCCCGCGTCCCGCGCTCACCCAGCACGCGCTCACGCAGCAGCCGAGCGACCTCCTTGTCCATCGGGGTCACGCCCTTCTGGATGTCGATCACAAAAAGCACCAGGTCCGCCGACCGCACCGCCTGGCTGATCTGAAACTCCACGTCCCCCGTCAGCGTCGCCAGATCCGCCCCCACCTCGTTGAACCTCGCCCCCTCCGTCACATACACCCCGAAGCCGCCGGTGTCGGTCAGCTCAACGGCGATCTTGTGCTCGGCGTCGGCGTTGTGGTGCGGGGGGATCAGCTCCACCACCGCGCTCACCCGGTCCCGCGTCGTCCCCGCCGTCGGATCGACGATGGAGATCTTGTCCCCCGCGATCATGTTCAGAAGCGAGCTTTTCCCGACATTCGGGCGGCCGACGATGGCGATTCGAGGAATGGGCATGACTCCCAACGGTAGGGGCCCGGATTCTCAGAGCTTCCCACCCGCTCGCGTCGATACCTCTCCCATGCAGCACGATCGGCCACCCGTGGACTTCGTCGATCCCGCTTCGCACGAACCACTCCTTCAACAGAAGAACGCACTTCTGCGGTCCTCCGATGGCCGGACCGTCGCCTCCCTCATCGATGGCAAGTGGCGATTTGTCGACCCCTCGGGCCACTACGCCCACAGCTTCGGCTGGCAGTGGAAACGGTGGTCCACAACCCTCTCCGACGCGGCCAACAACGTCCAGCATCGTTTCGGCGAGATCATGAAACGCACCGGATTCGATCGCTACGACCTTGCCGGGAAGTCTCTGCTCGAGTGCGGCTGCGGCAGCGGCAACGACACCGAAGTCCTCCAACGACTCCCGCTGAACCGAATCTGCTCGTTCGACCTCACCACCGCCATCGATGCCACCACCGCCGACCTGGCCGATCCGCGACTCACTGTCTTCCAAGCCGACCTCAACGCCATTCCCTTCAAAGACCACGGCTTCGATGTCGTCTACTGCCACCGCGTCCTCCAGCACACCCCAGACCCCGAAGCCAGCTTGCGAGCGATCTGCAAAAAGGTCAAGCCCGGCGGGATCATCTTCGCGCACTGCTACAACTCCACCCCGCTTCAGGATCGCCAGTACCACCACAAGTACCGCTGGCTCACCAACCGCATGCCGCTCTGGCTCGTCGCCGCTCTTCTGAGCTTGTTGGCCCCGCTCCTGCGCTTCATCTGGGTTCAGCTCGGCGTCAAGCGGCGAATCGGCGACCGAGGCTGGTGGTTCTGCTTCCAGTGGGTTCCGCTGCACTTCACCTACGCGCTCTATGACCACCTCGGGCCACGCAAGCGACTGGACGTCGAGAAGCTCATCACCTTCGATCGCCTCACCGCATGGTACGAAAACCACCTCACTGGAGCGGACTTCAGACGCATCCTCGAATCCGAGGGCTTCACCATCGATTCGCTCATGTGCGACGAAGACCAGCCCGTCTGGGCCACCGCTACGCGAAATCCTGAACCCAGTATCAATGTGATGACCCATTCCCCGGCCCAGGCCGTTGCCGCCGACGCACGATTCTGATGTCGATCATCAACGACAAGAGCGAAAGAACGGGCGTGTCAGGCGGTCGAGACGACACGACCTTGACCCGGCATCGGCAAGTGGCACCGACCGACCGACCAACCAACCGACCAAACCAGGTCTTCGTGCCACCGACCGCGGCTCTGAGCGGCCGGTGTGGCTTGAAGCGGAAGCGTCGGGACACCGGTCGGCAGGCGGCACGGGATGCGGGCGGTCGGGGCCACCTGCC
>DHLW01000050.1:11638-23473 GCA_002405485.1 Phycisphaerales bacterium UBA4658 | reverse complement strand
GGCCCCCCCCGCTTCCCGGCGAGGGCGATCCCCACGAGCGCTCAGCACCGCGCCGACCGGATCTACACTGCCACCACGTGGCATTGGCATCCCAGAACCCACGCTCCGCTCGCGCCTGGCTCCCCCTTCCCATGGGCGACGGACAACATGTGCGCGGATGGATCATGCTCGCGGCGGCGGCGGGCTGCCTGCTGCCCGGCGTCACGCCGCCGCTCGCACTCGCCGCGGGCATGCTGCTGGCGACGCTCGGCCTGTCGGTGCGATCGACGATTGCGTCCAAGGGCGCAAAGTACCTGATTCAGTCGGCCATTGTCCTCCTGGGGCTGGGGATGGACCTGCGTCAGGTCGCCGACGCGGGCGCGCTCGGGTTCGTCTTGGCCGCGGGAACAATCGTCGGGACATTTTTGCTCGGGGCCGCGCTTGGGCGATGGCTCCGGACCGATCGCACCATCACCACGCTCCTGAGTTCGGGGACGGCGATCTGCGGGGGTTCGGCGATTGCGGCGACCGCCGGCGTCATCGGCGCCACCGAGGCCCAGATCGCCGTCGCCATGGGCGCGGTCTTCCTGCTCAACGCCATCGCCATCTACGTCTTTCCCGTGCTCGGCGATCTCCTGCACCTGTCTCAGGAGCAGTTCGGCACGTGGGCCGCGATCGCGATTCACGACGTCGCCAATGTCGTCGGCGCGGCGTCGCAGTTTGATCGAAAGCTCGCCGATCCGGATCACCCGCGACTGGCGACCGAAACCGCCACGGCGGTCAAGCTCACGCGGACGCTGTGGATCGCGCCCGTGGTGCTGGTGTGTGGGTGGTGGTTCGCTCGGCTCGCTCGCGACGCGCAGTCGCCCGCCGCCGATCGTCCTCGGGCGCGCGGAGGAATCCCGATCCCCTGGTTCGTCCTCTGGTTCGTCGCCGCCGCGGTGCTGGGGACGCTCCTGCCGCAGCTTCACGAGGTTGCCGAGATCGCCGGGAAGTTTGCCAAGGACAAGATGATGACGGTGGCGCTCTTTCTGATCGGCTGCAACCTCTCGGTGAAGGCGATCCGAGCCGTGGGATGGCGGGCCATGGTCCTGGCCGTTGTGCTGTGGATCGCGATCAGCGTCGCCGCGCTGCTGGTCGTGCGCTCGCTGTGAATCGGGATGTGCCGCGGAGTCTCCTGCACCACCGGTGCTCGGCCACGGCGGGGCCGGTCCTGTGCATGCGGACGCACGATGATCATCCCATTGACAACAACAAACTTTTTTTACGGGGGATGATGTCAATGTCCTGCGCAGCGATGTTGCTAGTTCGCGCATCTGGCCGTACTTACACACACTCTTCGCTCACGCACACCGCGGCCGAACGCCAGACCTGCTCGTGAGCGACGGATGAAATCGGCGTCATGACCTTGACACGTCATCTCTGAACTTGTAGGTTGATCGCGAACTCGATAGCCACTCGCACGACGGGCTCCATGATTGACGTGCGCGTGGGGGTACGACACAGAGCCGCTCATACCGCGAGGACGCGAATGAACCATCTGAACCGTTGGCTGTGGTTGGCGTGCGCGCTCGGAACACTCTTTGGCGGGAATGCTTGGGCGCAGACCGACGCCGAGGTTCCGTTTCGGCCACGCGGCGGCTCGCCGATCCAGCCGCGCGAGCCCAGCGACACGCTGTTCGTGGTGCGGACCGGTCCCGGCCTGGACACCGGCTGCACGTTTCGCAGCGGCGGGCCGCTGGTCATCAATCTGCCGATCAACCGGTACTACGGTCCGGTCGATTCGCAGGGACGCCTGCAGAACGCCGCGGAACTCGTCCGCAAGGGCGTGATCGCCGCCAAGGCCAAAGTCCGCCTGCCGGCCTTCGACGTGGACTCCTCCGCGAGCACGAGCAACGGACAGTCGCCGGAAGTCGACAAGCTCTATGTGAACGGCGAGTTCATCCGGAATCTCACCGGTCAGGACGGCACGTGGATCCTCCAGGAGTTCGAGGTGCCGATCGAGAAGCTGAAGTTCCCGGACGCGGCCCAGCCCGGCTCGACGCTCGTGCCGCGGATGAACGAGATCCGGCTCGACATCGACACGGCCAACGTGGGCGTGTGCGAGTGCTGGTGCACGGCGATCGCGTGGATCGAACTGGAGCTCAAGGCGGCGGCGCCGATCGTTCTGGTGCATGGGATCAATGCGAACCGTTCGACCTGGAACGATTGGGTCAACAGTCCAGAACTGCGCGACTCCGGGTTCCCATACATCACCGTCGAGCTTGGAAGAAATGCCCGAGTGGATGACTCGCCCGGATTCCTGCCCTTCACGACCAGCAAGGGCAACTCGACGTTGCTCAAGGAACGGCTTCAGGGAATCTCCGCACAGCTCGGGACACAGAGCTATCACCTCATCTGCCACAGCAAGGGGGGACTTGACACGCGGCGATTTATCCACCTGAACAGCCGACCGACTGATCCCAAGGTGCTCTCGCTCTACACGCTGAGCACCCCACACTGGGGATCGGTGCATGCGGACATCATCGTCGCTGCCGACAGCGGCGGCTATGCCTCGTCGCGAGACAGCCAGATCAACGACTTCATCCGGAACTCAAGCGGCTTCATGAACTTTGTGGGCGAGTTGGTGAACGCCGTTCCTGAGCGTCCCGGCGTCGATGACTTGCAGACATCGGTGTGTGCCGCGCGAAATCGAACGACACCTGCGCCGGCCCGTGTCAAGCTCTACACATACAGCGCGGATGCCGACACCAACAACGATGGCTCGATCAACGACTCGGAGCGGGCGCAGCTCATCCCGGACATTCCGATTCTGCCTTTCGATGAGAACGCCGTCGCCACGAACATGTACCGGGTCCTTCGAGACACTTCCAGCGTCAGCACCACCACGACGACGACGCTGGTCATCATTCCACCATCGGCGATTCCGGTGCTCGTCCGCTCAACGCAGATCACCGGGAACGTGAACGCCGCACCAAAGCTCAACGACCTGTCCGTCACCACCGACAGCGCTCGGCTGCCGGGACAGATCTCCCACACCGGACCGCTGGATCTCAACCACGGCTCGATCAAGAACAGCCGCACCGTGCTCTCCGGAATTCTCAGCCGCATCCGCGCCGACTTCCCCATCCGCTAAGACGACCGGTCCTCCTGACCAATAGAGACAACCCATGCGCACTCTGCTGCTTCTTGCCATGTGCCTTGCCGTCGCGGCGCTCGCTCAGCCCGCTTCGGCCCAGGGCACGGGCACGGTCCAACTGACCACCGCATCCTCCCGCACCGAGTTCCTCACGCCCGCGCAGACGCAGATCACCGGCTCGATCGTCCTTGACGAACCGAGTCAGGCCTTCCTGCTGTTCGGCAGCCCGTCGAACAGCTTTCAGGTCGAACTGACCTCACCGGGGGGACAGACGCTCTCCTCGACCATTCCGCGGAACGACCTGATCGCCCTTGTGCAGTCGGTCTCCGGCGTCGGGGGCACAGGCACCGAGCACCAGTTCGAGATCCGCACCGGTCAGCCCGGCATCTGGACCTATCGCATCTTTGAGACCGTTCCCCTGGCGTCGGATCGTGCGGTCGTCGTCTATGTCAATCAATCCTCGCCCGTGCGCTGCGGGATCATCGGGGGCGGAGAGCAGTACACCGCCGGAACCGTCTTCGGCTTGAGCGCGCTCTCGGTTGAGAACATCGTCGTGCTGCCCAACACCACGGTGACCGGCCAGATCATCCGGCTCGATGTTGCATCCACACCCGCCGCCATCACGTTCAGTGACGACGGCCTGGGCGCCGATGCTCTCGCCGGAGATGGACTCGTCACTTCGACCTTCAGCGGTCTTGCGGCCGGTCAGTACTTCGTGCAAGCGCAGATCAGCGGCACGAGGCAGGACGGCCGAGCCTTCGGTCGGACCGTCTCAGCCACCTTCCAGGTCAACCCAGTTGTGGCGACGCTGGCTGGGACGTTCACCGACAGCGGCGTCGACCTCAACGCCGACGGGCTGTTTGACCTGGTGCGAATCCGTCCGAGACTGGACGTCGCCGTGGCCGGAGACTATTCCGTCGCCGTGACGCTGCGATCGGCGTCGGGCGCGGAGATCTCCGAAGTGGCGACCGAGACCCTCGCGGTCGGTCAGCGGAACCCCTCCATTGACTTCCGAGCCGAAGATCTCCGCCGAATCCTCAACGAGGATGGCCCATGGACCGTCGCCCGCGTCGGCGTTGAGTTCATCTCGCTGACTGGCGTCTTCCTGGCCGACGAGCGCTTCAACCTCGGCCAAACCGCCGCCTATCGCCTCAACCAGCTCCAGCGCGACCCGTTCCTCCTTGCCGGGCCCGCCGTCTTCACCGGCGTCGATACCAACGCCAACGGCCGATTCGACCGCCTCGACGTCGACATCCCCGTCGACTCGGCGTTCGCCGGGATCTACTCCTTCTCCGCTCGGCTGGTCGCCCCCAACGGGACCGAACTCGACCTGGACTCCAGCACGGGCCGGTCCTTCGTCGCCGGCGTGAACACCATTCAGCTCAGCTTCGACGGCAACGCCATCGGCGCCGCCGGACTTGACGGTCCCTACGAGGTCCGCAATCTGGTCATCTTCAACTCCACCCGCTCGGGCTCGTTCGACTCCGCCGGCCTCTCCGGAGCCCTCCGCGCTCGGCAGTTCGAGGGCTTCGTGCAGCGGTGCGGCATCTGGAGCAACGGAGGCATCGCGACCGATCTCGACGGCCAGGCATCGCACCTTGGCGGGTCGCTCCCCTTCGGCCAGCAGGTCGCCGATGATTTCTCCATCCCCACAGGCCAGTTCGCACGCATCGACGGTTTCTCGGCGCCCATGCTCACCACCTCGACCAGCGGGCTGCGAAAGGCCCGGCTGCAGATCTTCGAGGATTGCAACGGCGCACCCGCCACCACGCCCTTCATCTCCGTCGACAACTCCACGGTGGTCAGCGAGACCCCCTCGGGAACCGCTGTGATCGTGGAGTACGACTTTGACCTCACCGATCGCTCGATCTGGCTCGAGGGCGGCAAGACGTACTGGGTCAGCATCGTCGGGCTCACCGACAACGTGACATCCGACCTGTCGTCCTGGATCTCCACCGATGAACCCGTCAAGGGCGTTCGATTCGCCAAACGCTCCGGCAGCACGCCCGGGTATCCCTATCCGACCCTGACCGGCCCCTGGACGCGAGCCGACGACTGCTGCATCGGCTGCCGAGACATGTCGTTCACGATCCGCGGCGAGTTCTGCAAGCAACTCTGGTTCACCGGCTCCGCCGACGTTCGCCAGTCCAGCAAGGATGGCCTGCTCTCGCTCGACAACGGCGCCGCCTCGCCGCCTCGCGCCGCCGACGACTTCCTCGTCCCGCCGTGCATCGAAGCGGACGTCTGCTTCATCGATGTCTGGGTCTGGACGAACTGCTCGCCGCTCGGCGGGTTCCTCGAGCTCTTCGAGAACGACTGCGGCAAGCCCACCGGTCTGCCACGTCGAGCAGAAAGCCCGATCGTCATCCCCCTCGGCCACTCAGTCACCCGCGGCAACGCGGTGCTGATCGGGTATCTGCTGCGATTCACGGCGACCGGCTGGACGCTCCGCCAGGGCACGAACTACTGGCTCTCGGCAGGCGTGTCCAACGGCGGGAACATCGGCGGAACCGCGCTCTTTGCCTTCGCGCACAGGTGCGATTCGGCCTGTTCCTCTCTGCAGCGGCCCAGCATCCGCCCGGTCGGCGCAACGGAGTGGTCCTCCGCGTCGCGCGAACTGGCGATGCGCATCGTGATCAAGGACGCCGAGCTCCCCGGAGTCAACTCAAACCCCGGACAGACGGACTCAACGTGCCAGGCCGACACCGATCGCGACGGCACGCTCTCCGCGGCGGATCTCTTCGAATACCTCAACCTGTGGTTCGCCGGCTGCCCGTAACTCGCCCGATCATCGAGCCGTCACGACCTTCCGCCAGACGTTCCAGGACCACCAGACCCGGACCTCGCGTCCGATGATCGCGGCGGAGGTCCGAACTCGGCTGGCAAACGCCTTGACGTGCGCCCAGTCGCGCTGCAGGTCCAGGTCGTGGGCCAGGTCCTTGAAATAGGCCTTGTACCAGAAGCCCAGTCGGACCATGTGCACCAGCAGGATCACACCCAGCAGCACCGCGCCCGCGTACAGGCCAGAGCCCAGCAGGATGCCCGCCCCGGCGTTAGGGTCCACGCCCAGTTCCGCCGCCACCGGCGCCATCGGACTGGCGGAGGTCGGCGACTTGCCGTCGAAATAGCCCTTGAGCAGGTTTACCTGCACGACCATCACGAGGATCACCGCCGAGAAGAGCATCCACCGCTCGGCGATGAATCGCCACCGCGCCAGCGACGAGCGTCCGTGCCAGAGCAGATACAGCTCGTGGATCGGCATCCAGAGCGTCAGCAGCAGATAGAACACCCCGCCAATTCCCGTTCCCGGCAATCCCGCAAACATGTCCAGACTCCCGTTCTCTCCGAGCGCGTGCGTGAAGCGCCCGATGTTCAATGCTCTTCAGGTCCCGCCGTCGCTTCGTGCCATCGGGCTCAGTGCCCCTTCTCGAACTTCTCCAGCTTCTTCTTGATCACGAACTCGTTCCAGAATGCCTGCAGCACGTACACGCTGTTGATGAACCGCATGATCCAGAACGCCGGGAACGCCGCGAGGGCCCGCTTCACCTCGCCCCGGCGATACGCGGTGTAGAAGACCGGAATCGCGATCGCCGGCAGGTCCAGCACGTACCCGAGCAGGAACAGCGGGTGCACGAAGATCGCCAGCAGCGGAATGATGACAAACAGACCGAGGATCGCCTGCAACGCGTCCCAGAGGGCCACGGCGACCATGCTCCGCAGATAGGGAATCTCCAGCGCGCCCTTCCAGTGCACCCGCACGCACTGCACAAAGCCGGCGCTCCAGCGCTTGAGCTGCTTGTGCAGAAAGTGAAAGTTGTGCGGCTCAACCGGATAACTCACCGCGTCCAGCGCAAACCGCACCCCGTACCCCATCCCATAGATCGTCCACGTCAGGTCCATGTCCTCCCCGACCGTCCGCATCGACCACCCGCCCGCACGGCGAAGCACGCTCGTCCGGAACGCGCTGAAGCACCCCGACGCGATCAGCGGCCGACCGTAATAGTCCTGGATCGGCTTGTAGAACGTGAACGCGTACAGATACTCGACGTACCGCCCCTTCTCCCACAGCGTGCGCACGTGCCGCGGCAGCACCATGCCCGTCACGCACGCCACCTTCGGCGAATCGAAGTTCGCCATGAGCTTCTCGATCGCGTCGGGCGCCAGCGTCGTGTCCGCGTCGATCACCAGCGTGTACTCGGTGTCCACGAACGTCATCCCGAAGTTCAACGCCGAGCTCTTACTCCCCGCGTTCTTCTCCGGACGCACGACCGTGAACTCGATGCGGTCGGTCGCGCACGCACGCGCCACGTCGCCCGTCCCGTCCGTCGAACAGTCGTCCACCACGATGATTCGCGCCGGCGGAACCGTCTGGTTCTGCACGCTCCGGATCGTGTCGGCCACAAACGCCGACTCGTTG
Organism: Phycisphaerales bacterium UBA4658; assembly: GCA_002405485.1. Taxonomy (GTDB): domain Bacteria; phylum Planctomycetota; class Phycisphaerae; order Phycisphaerales; family UBA1924; genus UBA4658. The sequence continues at coordinate 15,938 of DHLW01000050.1, read as the reverse complement.
TACGCCGGAATCAGCACCGTCAGCCCGGGACGATCCTTCAACAGCTTCTGATGACGCGTCCGCGGCTCGGCGCGCTCGCCCGCGTACAGCTCGACGTCGCTCTCCCGGTCGGTGAAATCTGGTTGCTTCAGCAGGGAAATCATGCGGTGCGGGTCCCGGCTTCGGCCTCGAAGCCCCACCCCCGACACACTCCTCTTCGCCGCCAGCGATCCACGATCTCCCGAGAACATGCCCGTGCGTGCGCACAGACATCACTCTGGGATATCAAATCACCGATTGTGGGGAGAGACGTGTGACTTGGCGTCGGGCGTTCATCGCACGGCAACACGCACGTGCGGCGAATCCTCTGAGCCGATGGGCGATTGCTCGCGTCTGCGGGCTGTCCCGGCCTTCAATGGCCTCTAGCCCGTCAGGGGGGTCACGTCGTGCGGGCGGTTGCCGAATCAGATGAAAACCCTGACTCGGACCGGAAGACCCAGCCGTTTTACTGGGCCCTCAAGAGCCAGGAGCATAGGCACCCAGCCGACTCCAATCGCGACAATCCGCCCCTAGACCCGCATTGCCGCTTCCGCCGCCCGAACGTTATCGGTCAAATGCACCGAACTGCTTGTACCCACCACCATGGCTCCGACCCCCTGCCGCCCCAGCACCAGCCGCATGGAGGCCTCGATCGGGTCGTCGGTGACGGCCCGGATCTCGGGGGGCATCCGCCCCATCACTTCGGCGATGTGCCCGCTCAGCAGGCCCTTCTTCACCAGCACGCCGACGTTCCGGTGACGTGCGGCATCGATGACCACGCCCTCGGCCCGCTCTTTGGCGTTGAAGGTGAGCATGACCACGTCGCACGCGCCCTCGCTCCGGCGGACCGCCGACAGACCACCGTCGACGGTCTTGGTGCTCATCCCGATCGCCCGGACGAGCCCTCGGCGCTGCACCTCGCGGAGCGCGTCCATGGCCCCCGAGTCTCGGAGGATCCACTCATCACGACCATCGGAGTGCACGAGCACGATGTCGATGACGTCCACGCGGAGCCGACGCATGCTCCGTTCCACGCTCATCTTGACGTGCTCTGGCGTGAAGACGAAGGTCGATCGTGCCTCTTCGGGGTCGAACTCCTCGCCCACCTTGGTGCACACGACCCATCGGTCGCGCCCGCCGAACCAGCCCTGCGCGTGCATGATCTCGCCGATCCGCCGTTCGCTGAGCCCATAGGCGGGCGCCGTGTCAATGAGCGAGACGCCCAGGTCTGCGGCGGAGCGGAACAGCTCCCGGACCTGCTCATCGCTCGGGATCGCAAACCCCTCTCCGCCGGGATACTTCACCCCGCGGTTGCGCCCGAGTTTCACCGTGCCCAGCCCGATGGGGCTGATCATCAGGCCTGTGTTGCCGAGCGGTCGCTGCTCCATCGCACGTCCTGAATCTTCGGGGTTCCGTCCTCGGATACGACCATACGTCCCTCCCACGGCCGCGGCCCGATCGGCGCGTGCTCCAGCATCGCCGGAAGGTCGATCGCCTCGTCCGCCCCGCCCCCGGGATGCACACCGGCCCTGTGCAGCTCCGCATGCACGCGTTCCGCGGCCAGCGGCGCAAAGGCCAGCTTGGTCGGCCAGACATACACCACGTTCCCGAACCCCGATCGCTCGACCGTCGGCCCCTCCGGACGACGAACGCCGCTCTGCGACGCGGGCACGCCCTCGGCCCGGTTCCACCGGCATGTGGCGAACGCGCACCCGTCCAGATCGATCCAACCGAGCATCTCCCCGATCGCCCGTCGCGCCGCCGAGACCTGTTCGTGCTCGTCGCGGGCCACGCCCTGATCCTCGGCGATCGCCCCGCCCACGTACCACACCCACGCCCCGCTCCGGTCCCGACCGCTCGTGATCGTCAGGTGCGGAAGCGTCGAGGCCCCGACACAGTGCGCAAACAGCGGCCCCGGCGCGCCGCGCATCATCACCATGTGCAGCGGACGAGTCTGCGGCATGAGCGAGATCGGCTCCCCAAAGTGCGCCCTCAGCTCGGCGTTGCCCTCTCCCGCCGCACACACCACTCCTCGGGCCCGAAACTCCACCCCGCCCAGGGTCGTGCCGGTGTGCACGGACACGGTCTCCACCCGCCCGTCATCCGACCGCCTCACATCGACGCGCCGGACCGAGGCCGGACGCAGGCACCAGGCCCCCTGCGCGGCGGCCAGCGCCTCCACCACGCTCCACCCGTCCAGCACCGGCTCATCCACCTCATACACCCCGACCGATCGCGGCGCGTCGCGAAAGATTGGCGGACGGCCGTCTGACTCCACACGACGAACATCCGCCCGCATCGCCAGCGTCGCCCCAAGACCCCCGAGCTTGCCCAGGATCCCCGGCGACGTCCACAGATACTGGTGCTCGCTGAGCACCCGGGCCGAACGCAAGTCCACCTCGCCCTCACCCCGCAGACACCGCCGCCAGATCTCCGGCATCCGAGCGATGGCGCGCGACGCGTCGGTATGCCCAGAGGACCCAAGAGCGTATTTGACCCCACCGTGGATGATCCCCTGGCTGGCGATGGTCTGCCCGGCCCCGAGCGCCAGCCGCTCCAGCAGCACGCAGCGATACCCCTCGCGGCGCAGTCGCGCGAGCGTCCACAGCCCGGCGATCCCGCCGCCAATGATGAGCACGTCGATGGAGATCGCGGCGGTCATCGCTTCGGGCGTAGTCTAGACCCCGCGATGTCCGCTTCCGACGCAGATCACGCTCCTGCTCACGACCTTCCACTCGCGCCGCCGGCCGATGGCCGCCCGCTGCTCACCGGTTCCTGGCATCATGAGTACTGGCCGAGTTGGCTCTTCTACCTCCCGCTCGCGCCGCACGTCGCGCTGCTCATGCTCCGGCATCGCACGCTCACCGGATTCACGGCGGTGAATCCCGGCGTCGGTGGAGGCGGGGGCACGATCGGCGAGAGCAAACTCGCCGTCACCGCTGGTCTCGCGAACGTCGAGCCGATCGAGGTCGTCCCGGGCGTGCCCGCCGTCGAACCGCCCGATCAGAACAGTCCGATCGCGGCGTCGTATCTCATCCCCGCCGGGACCGATCCTCAACACCGTCTGCGATTGCTCGAATCGCTCCTCGAGCGTCGGCCGGATCGGATCGGACGCCCGTTCATCCTCAAGCCCGACGCCGGCCAGCGCGGATACAGCGTCCGCCTGTGCCGAACCCTTGCTGACGCCGAACGGTTCTTCGCGTCCTACACGCGTCCGGCGATCGTGCAGCCCTATCACCCCGGCCCGTTCGAGATCGGGGTCTTCTGGGTGCGTCACGAGCACACGGTGGAAGCCGACACACCCGAGCCCTCCCCCGCGGGGTTCATCTTCGCGATCACGCTCAAGCGCTTCCAGCACCTCGTGGGCGACGGCGTTCGGCCCATCCAGCGACTCATCCGCGAGCATCCGCGCCTGCGCGCCCAGGAGCGCGTCTTTCTGACGCGATTCGCCGATCGGCTCCACGAGATCCCTCCTGCCGGCAGTCGCCTGCGCGCAAACATCGCCGGCAACCACGCCCAGGGCACGCTCTTTGCCGACGGAGCACACCTTGTCACGCCCGCTCTCAGCGCCGCCATCGACGCCGTCGCACGGCGCTTCGGCGACCCCGCCGGTCGCCGCGGCACCTTTGACTTCGGCCGGTTCGATCTCCGCTTCTCCGACCTCTCCCGGCTGCGGTCCGGGTCGCTCGAGCCCGGCGGGATCATCGAGCTCAACGCCGCCATGAGCGAGGCGACCAACATCTACGACCCCGACCGCTCATGGTCGTTTGCGCAGCGCACGCTCAGGGCCCAGTGGTCGCACCTGATGACGCTCGCCTCCGCCCGCAGGCGCGCGGGCCGGCGGGCTCTCTCGCTTCCGCAGCTCATTCGCGAGCTCCGGGCGTTCTACGCCGATCGCCCCGGCTCGGCGGTCTCGGATTGAGCCCACGGATGCTCGGCGCGCACAAGCGCCCCGCACATGGCGGGGCGCTCGCGTGTTCGAGCACGTTGGAACCAACCCTCAGCGCCGGCGACGCACGACCAGCGCCGCGCCAAGTCCGAGCAGCGCGGCGGATCCGGGCGTCGGAATCGTGCGCAGGAAGCTCGCATCGACCCAGCCCTGCGTTCCCGCGTTGTACGCCGTGATGCGCCCCGTCGTCTCGTTGTACGTCGTGCTCATCCCGCGCACCGGATGGAACCAGATGCCCAGTTCATTCCGGAAGCCCGTGCCGTGCCACGGATCAACCGGATCCGGATACAGCGGCGTGTGGTTGATGATCGCCGTCGCGTCGATGTCGAACGG
>DHLW01000050.1:3931-11519 GCA_002405485.1 Phycisphaerales bacterium UBA4658 | reverse complement strand
CGAACGACATCGACCGCCGCGCTCCGCCCGGGGTCATGCTGTCGCCCGCCGCGAGCGGCGCGAGCAGATACGACGAGTCATTCACCCCGTGGATCAGATCGCCGATCTGGTTTCCACCCAATGCCGGATTCCCGTCCTGCCAGGAGTTCGGGCCGTTCTGCCCGTTGTACCCGTACACGGTCATCCGCGGAGCCGCCAGGTTGCGGGCGTCGAAGTAGAAGATCGCCATCTCGCCCGGATTGGTCTTGGGGTTCGGACCATCGTTGATCGCCAGCCAGAACCCGTTGGTCTGCAGCCCGGCGCCGGGATTGGAAGGAACCGCCCCGAAGGTCACGCTGAACGTCAGCCGCCGAGTCACGTCATTGAAGCTCGTCGTGAACGACTCGATCAGCCCGGCGCTGTGGTTCGCGCTCGGGCCGCCCGGTTGACCGTTGGTCCAGCTATAGGACCACACCGTGGCGGAAGCCGATGAGGACAACGCGGCGAGGGCGACGACGCCCGCGGCCGCACGGATCAGGGTGCGCATGGACTCTCTCTCCTTTGTCGCCGGTCGGGGAGACACAGACACCCGTTCCCGGCGTGCCCGACATGAAGCAACTCCGCTGCCGCGCCGAGCCCGGCTCGCGGCCGCCCGCACCGATCGCCACCGGGGGATCTTCCCGGACCCGCGCGATCATGCGGGCTGCGCGTTGCATGCGGGCAACGCGCTTCGCGGCGTCTGGGCAACATGCGTGTCCGCAACGCCACACGCGCACGCCCGTCGCCGCGTTCCACGCCACGAGAGGCGCACGCAACAAAAACACAGCGGGCGAACCTCCTTCAGGTCGCCCGCCGCGCTCACGTACTTGATTCGTCGGTTCCTGACCTCAGCGACGCCGACGCGTCACGAGCAGGCCCGCCATCCCGAGCAGGGCGGCCGTTCCGGGCGTTGGGACGGTCCGGAAGAACTCGCCGTCCAGCCAGCCCTCGCCCTGCACCGAGAGCGAGTTGATCTTGCCGCGACCGCTGTTCTGATAGCTCGCGTTGAAGATCTGCGCCGGGTGGAACCAGATGCCGAGCTGGTCATCGAACCCGGTGCCGTGCCAGGTCGTGTTGGCCTCGGGATACGCCGGCGAGCGGGAGACGATCGCCGCGGCGTTGATGTCAAACCGCATCCGCCTCGCGTTCCCGCCGTTCTCGCTCGTGGCAGAGATGCTGTTGATGAACAGCCCCGCCTCGTTGCGCCCGTAAATGAGCCCGTTGAAGTCGTTGGACTCGTTCGCCGTGTTATCGCCGTCGCCGTTGTTCCACGACGAGTTGTCGTTCCGGCCGTTGTACTCGTACGCCGTCATGATCACGGCGTTGTTCAGCGGATCGGAGTCGAACACCCGCGAGGCGTCGAAGTAGAAGATCGCCAGTTCGCCCGGATTGTTCTTCGGGTTCGGGCCGTCGTTGAGGACCAGCCAGAAGCCGTTGGTGCTCGCCGCGCCGCTCCCGTTGTTGGGCGCGCTGAAGAGCACGTCGAACGTCAGCCGCTTGGTCGCATCGTCGAACGTCGAGACGATCGTCTCAACCGTCCCGCCCGTGTTGTTGGTGCCGTAGTTCCCCGCCTGACCCTTGGTAAAGTTCCACTGCCAGACCACTGCTTGGGCGCTGGAAGCTGCAAGAACAGCGGTACCGATCGCGGCCGCAAGCCGCGGAACGAGAACAGAACGCATTGTCAAAACCCTTTCGAGAGAGAGACTCGTGTGACCTGAGAGACGGGCACACAAGAGCACACGGTCCTCGATGCGTCAACAGAACTTGAGTTTTTTTGCGCCTTTTTGGACTCTGCGGCCTGTGACGGCTCCGACGCGCAGGCAAACTGGGCAAACCACGGGCTCTGGGCCACCGCCCGCCGGTTCTCACGCTCGCCGCTCCGTACCGCAAAAACACACGGAGCCCGGCACGAAGCCGGGCTCCCACTCTGCGGTTCAATCGACGCTGAGGGCGCTCACGCCGCGGCCATCGCCGCCTGCCGACGAGCCAGCGTCATCCGGACTGCGGCATACACGCCGAAGAACACGCCGGAATACACCAGGTCGCCCGCCAGCGTCCCGCGGAAGAACGGGATCGCCGCGATGTAGCACTGCGCCAGACCCTCCGCCGTCTTGGGATACGCCGCCCCATCACCAAGCGCCCACACACCAAGGTTCGTGAACAGGAAGAAGCTCACCGACCCGAGCATGGCGCACCCAAGCACGCGCGTGATCGTCGGCACGGCCCCGAGCAGCGGCCGGAACACCACCGGAACCGCGAGGCCCGCATACACCACCGCCATCAGGGCCGGGTGGTAGAACCCGTGCACCAGATCGCTCACGAGCATCGCCAGCACAGGGACGGCGACCGCCACCAGCCGATTCCGGAAGAAGAACCCGGCAAACAGCGCGGCCGACGAGATCGCCGCAAAGTTCGCCTCGGCCCCAACGAACCGGCTCCCCGCGGCGACCGCGACCAGAGCAACAAAGACCGCCGCCTGAACTGTTCTGGACGAATGCATGTCTGACATGGCTCCTCAGGGTAGCAAGACCCGGCCCCTCGCGTCGATGGGCCGGGCCTCGTCGATCTCGAGTCTCGCTCTGCCCCCCCCGGAACCGCTCGGACGCTCAGCCTGCAAACCAGGCGTTCAGGAACTCGAAGATGTCATTCACTGTGGAGGCCCCGTCGGCGTTGAAGTCGCCCACGCCCGCGAACCAGTCGTTCAGGAACGCGAAGATGTCGGCAACATCGATGAGCCCGCCGCAGTCCCAGTCCGCCGGGCGACCGACGCACACCCGCAGAGCCAGTCGGGCCGGCTGACGGTTGGTGTCGCCGGTCTGCAAAAAGGCCTCTTTCGTGTAGAACCGAGGGGGATTTCCGCCCTGCATCGCCGAGGGAGACAGCGAGCTGATGATCACGCTCAGGCGGCCGGAGGCGAGCTGCTCTCGCAGATACCGGATCGCGCTCGGATCGCTGAGATTCACCGAGAAGGTGAAGTCCGTGAAGTTGGGGACCAGATCCCCCGGATTCACGGGATTGGGCTGGGCCGAGTTCGGGGTCGCCACGCCGAACGCCAGCGGCGTGGGATCAAAGCCCGGCTCCACGCCCGTCGGCCCCAACACGTTGTTGGAGATGTCGATGAGCGTTCCGCCCGCGTCGTACTGAGCCGCAAAGACGTTCCGGGTCGCCCGCTGCGGCAGCGTCGTCGAGTCGCAGCTCATCGGCGTGGCCGCGGGCGAACAGAATGGACCGCTCTCCGCGAACGTCCCCGCCGTCCACCCGTTGCGATACCCCACCATGTACATGTCGATCGGACGACCCAGGTCGGCGTCGGCGACAAACCGCGGATCGGTCGCGGGCAGCGAGCTCTGCCACGCGTCGATCGTCGGGTCATACCGAAACCCCAGCGATCGGCTGTTCCGCGCGATCACCGTCGCGGACATGATGCGATACTCGCTCAGCGGCCGACCTGCCGGGATCGCGGGAGCCGTGTCCCACACCGCCAGAAACTGCCCGTCGTGATCGTCGAACTGCAGCGGAAAGTTCGGATCATTCAGCGACGTGAACACGCTGATGTTCTGCTCCACGCCCGGCGTGGTCGCGAAGTTGTACATCCAGCGATCGATCGTCGGCACCGGAAAACTCGTGTCCACCATCTGCGCGGACGACACTCCGCACACACTCAGACCGATGAGCACGCTCGCCCCGAACACACCGCACACCTTCTGCATGTCCGCTCCTTTCGGTGAGTTTTCCGCCTGCCACCCGATGACAGAGACCGATCCGACTATACTCCGCGTCCGTATTGCCAGACAGGCAAATTTCTTGTTTGACAGAACACCCATGCCTGACGATTTCCAGGTTGTTCGCCCTCATGCGGCCATGAGAAGCTCATGGATGCGGCCCATGGGCTTCACGCTCATCGAGCTGCTGGTGGTCATCGCGATCATCGCCGTACTGATCGGGATTCTGCTCCCCGCCCTGGGGAAAGCCCGGGCGGCTGCACGAACGGTCCGCGAGACCGCCGCGGGCGGACAGCTCATGGTCGCCTACCACGCCTACGCGGATGATCACAAGGCCGGTCTCCTTCCGGGCTATCTCCCGGCCGAGTGGGTCACTCAGGGTGCCCCCCCAGGAACCCCGACAATGGACGTGCGGGACGAGTCCGGAGAGCCGGTCTTCGGCGTGCCGGCGCAGCGCTACCCATGGCGGATGTACCCCTACCTCGGCAGCACCTTTGAGGCCTTGTACAAGGACAACCGCGTCCTGTCTCGGTATCGCCAGCGGAGCGACTTTCAGTACGTCATCAGTCTCTCCCCGTCGTATGGGCTGAACAGCACGTTCCTGGGCGGGGACGCCGACCGGTTCGGCTTTGACACCTTTGCCCTCTCGGCGTGGGGGTCGTTTTACCTCACCCGGATCGACCAGGCCCGCAGCCCCGCGTCACTCCTCACGTTTGTCACGACTCACGGCGTGAATCCGGATGGCGGGCAGCTTGTTCCAGGGTTTTTCAGGGCGGACTCTCCCTTTCGTCGGATCCGGGAGTGGCGGACATCCCCCCCACCCCGCACGTGGTCGGCGTCGGTGTTGCCGTCCGGATGGGGGTTTGTCGATTATCGCCACGGGGGCAAGGCCGGGGTGCTCGCGCTCGATGGGCACGCCGAGCTCGCCGACTTCCGGGCCCTGGATGAGATGCGTCGGTGGGCGGACCGGGCAAGCCGGGCGGATTGGACGATCGGATCCCCCTGAACGGGCGATTCGCCTGAGGACAATCGGGGTGGTGCGCGGGACTGTCAGATCCATGCGAAGTTCGCCGTGCTCCGAGAATTCCGCGTGGGCCGGAAAAATCGGGACCGCACCGTCAAAGACGTGGTATACTCGACGAATCGTCAGGCGTTCTGCCTGATCGGCGGCCGTTCAGGCCGCGTGTGATGTGGACGTTCGGCACGCCGAGAATCGGAGAACTGCACATGACGGCACGTGCGATGGACTGCGCTCAAGTGCGCCCGACGCGGGGCTTCACGCTCATCGAGTTGCTCGTGGTGATCGCGATCATCGCGTTGCTGATCTCGATTCTGCTGCCCGCGCTGGGCGAGGCGCGAAAGGCCGCTGAAGCTCTGCGCGAGCAGGCGGGGGCGCAGCAGACCGGCGTGTCGTACATGAACTATTCGAACGACAACAAGGAATCGACCTTCACGGGGTACATTCCCTGGGCGGTCGGTCACCTGAACAACGCTCCGACGACGCTGGTCTGGCTGCACCCTGACCCGTGGAACCCGGAGTACATGGTCGAAGGGAACGCGATCAAGGTCGCGGGCCTGCGCTTCATGGGGGCGACCGGTCGCCCCGCCGAAGCCCAGATGCTCAATCGCGCGACGTACCGGGAGTTCCAGTCGCGTTCGCTGACGGCGCAGTACTTCAACAGCTACAGCCCTCGGACGACGTGGTACGACGGCTCGGTGCGTGATCGCGCCAACGCCTACGCGTATCACCCGTCGATCGGGTTCAACTATGTGTACGTCGGCGGGAGCGCATCGCAGGGGGCGTTCATCAACTACGCCCGCGGCGACCAGTTCGGAGTCGGCGCCCGCATCGGCCATCCCCCCAAGAAGTTCTACGTGACACGCCTCTCCGAGATCATCCGCACGGACAAGCTCCTGCTGGGCACGTCGGCACGCGGTGTGGACGTTGGGTCCATCGGCGGCTGGACCGGCCAGGGCAACTCGTGGGGAGCTCAGAACATCACCTGGAGCCAGAACTCGCCGATCGTCCCCGGCTTCTGGACCATCCTGCCCCCGAGCCCGCAGTACGGCGCCGGGTCCGGCGGCGGCGCTCCGGCGACGACGCGGATCTCGTGGGTCGCTTCGAACACCTTCCGCCGAAACACGAACCCGCTTGACTGGGGCTATGTCGATCCGCGGCACAACAACCGGGCCGTGGCCCTCATGACCGACGGCCACGTCGAGATGCTGCGGCTGTCCGATCTGCGCGACATGCGTCGCTGGGCCAACGGCGCCGACCGACCGGACTGGGTCTTCCGTCCCTGAGCGGGTTTGCCGAACGATTCGATCTCATGTGCCGGAGGCCGCTTGGTCTCCGGCATTTTTCTTGGGTACCGTTCCGCATGAAGCTCCCATCCAGCCGAGACGCGATCAAGCTCTATGCCGTCATCGGCGTGCTCGCCGCGACGGCTCTCTGGATCAGCTACTACCTCCTCTTCACGGGCAGCGGCTATCGCGTCGGCAAGCCGCTGGACACGCCCGGCTGGAACGCCGCCAATGAACTGAACACCAAGTTCATGAACGAGAAGCAGTTCGCCGACGTTGCGGCGTCGGTCGTCTCCGAGAGCCCCCTGAAGTTCAAGATCGAAGGCGCCCTGCACCCCCCAACGACGCTCGATGAACTCAAGAGCTTCGTCGAGCAGCACAAGGGAGCGGCCGAGGTCGAGATCGATGTGATCATGCTCGATCACTGACGATCTGCGCCTCCGCGGCTCGATCGCCCGGTGATAGCATTGCCGGCATGCCCCAGTCGAACCTGAGCTTCCTCCGCGACCTTCGTGATCGCGGCCTGATCCAGCAGATCACCCACGAGCAGGAGCTCGAATCGCACCTCGCCTCCGCCGACCTTTCCACCGGCGGCCGCCGGGCCTATGTCGGCTTCGATCCCACCGCCGACTCGCTCACGATCGGCAACCTCGTCGGCATCATGGCCCTCGCCCGCTGGCAGCGGGCCGGGCACACGCCTGTGGTCGTCGCCGGCGGGGGAACCGGGTTCGTCGGCGACCCGAGCGGCAAGTCCGCCGAGCGCACGCTGCAGACGCCCGATCAGATCAAACGCAATGTCGAAGGGATCAAGAAGATCTTCTCGCGCGTGATCGAGTTTGGTTCCCCAGCCTCTGGTAACCCCACGCTCCGCGTGGGACTTGGCGATGCGACGACCGAAGCAGCCGCGGGCAGCACACTCACACCCTCTCGCGAGACCTCTGTCCCACGCGGAGCGTGGGGGTACTCAAACGCCGGGCTGCTGCTGGACAACTATGACTGGCTCAGCAAGCTCTCGTTCCTCGAAGCCCTCCGCGACGTCGGCAAGTACTTCTCCGTCAACATGATGATGGCCAAGGAGTCCGTCAAGGAACGGCTCCACAACCGCGACCAGGGCATCAGCTTCACCGAGTTCAGCTACATGATCCTGCAGGCGTACGACTTCGCCTTCCTCCACGGCAAGCACGACGTGACCGTGCAGATGGGCGGAAGCGATCAGTTCGGCAACATCGTCTGTGGGATCGATCTGATTCGAAGAAAATGGCAGAGTGACGTCGCTCGGGAGAATCGGGAGAAGGGGATCACAACCACGCTTGAGGTGATCCCTGGCGTCCAGGTGCAGGAGACTTTGGTACCACAGTCGACCATTGGTCGAGCCCCCGCGGCCTTCGGCGTCACCTGGCCCCTCGTCACCAAAGCCGACGGCACCAAGTTCGGCAAGACCGAGAGCGGCGCGATCTGGCTCACGGCCAAGCAAGGCGACGACGACACCTCGCCCAATCGCACGAGCCCGTACCAGTTCTACCAGTTCTGGCTCAACGCCGCCG
>DHLW01000050.1:2153-3774 GCA_002405485.1 Phycisphaerales bacterium UBA4658 | reverse complement strand
CGCCGACGTGGTGCGGTTCCTGAAGACGTTCTCGCTCCTGCCGATCGAAGAGATCCACGAGCTGGAGCAGCGGCACGCCACGGACCCATCCAAGCGCGACGCTCAGCGTGCGCTCGCGCAGCACATGACCGATCTGCTGCATGGGCGCGAGGAACGCGACAAGGCCGAGCACGCGGCAAAGGCCCTGTTCAGCAAGTCATCCGGCGACGACGGCCCGTTCGTGCTGCCCGAAGACGTGCTGAGCAGCGCGCCAAGCACAACCCACGATCGATCGCTGCTCGCCGGCACGGGCTTGTCGCTGGTGGACCTGCTGCCGCTGACGACGCTGGCCAAGAGCAAGACGGAGGCACGGACGCACCTGAGCGCTGGTGCGGTGAGCGTGAACGGCCGCGTGGCCGCGCTGGATGCGCGGGTGACCGAGGCGTCGCTGCTGCCAGGCGGCCCCAGCGGCGGGCTCATCGCGCTTCGGCGGGGGAAGAAGACTTGGCATGTATGCCGATGGGTGTGATGATGTCGCGCGTGATCAACGTGCTGGTCGCTCGGGCGCGGGCCAGATCCGCGATCGCTGCGGCGCACCGATGCCGTCGTACCAGGTGAAGTCAATCTCGCCTTGCTCGCCGAGGGTGAGGGTGTAGTTGCCGGGCGAGTCTTCTTCCTTGGCGTTGATCTTGGAGTTGGTGATGAACCGCTGAGCAACAAGTCGAACGTCGTCGAGCTTCGGTGCTGCGCGCCAATCCAAGCTCGCGTCGACGAGCGTGTCGCGCAGTCGCTCCATGGCGTCATTTGCCCGATACACCGCCGCTCGCGAAATAGGCACGCTGTTCACCGTCGATGTACTGAGCCAGATGGAGATGCCGGCGAGCAGTGCGAGCACGAACGGGATCGGCAGTCGCCAGTTGAACCAGGAAACACTTCGACGCAGGAGCGCGGCGAACAGCAGCAGACTGATGACGCCCAGCAGCAACGCCGCGGAGGCAACGTCGATCCCACGCATCACCGCGGTATCTTTCGAGTACATCAACGATCCAGACGCGCTGAAGTCGCTGAAGGAGATCGGCATGTCGCTGGTCTGCTGATCGGGCTGGAGTGTGCCGCTGAGCTTGGTCGCGACGGGAAGAGTGCCGACGAGACGAGCAAGCTCGGGGTGAGCGATCGGCACCTCGGGCGATCGCTGCAAGGCGCTCTGCGGCCAAGGATCCGACGGTGCCTGCGTTTGCGAGCTTCGAAGCACATCCATGCCCGGCGACGCCGCGGTGCCGGAGCCGAAGACATAGAGATCCAACTTGAGCGGGCCGTTGCCGACGCCGGTGAGGGCCATCGGATACACGGCCTCGGGGGTTTTGAATGTGAACACGAGCGGGTGCGGCGTAACCATGCCCGAAGGGTCCGGCTTGGGAAGCGTGTTGAGCTTCACGCAGGCAAAGACCCACTTGCGATGAGCGTAGTTGGCGAGCACGGGCGCGACGCTCGGGGGCTGTTTGAAGCCGTGTGCGTCGAGCCAGGCCGAGAGGGCGGCGGCGGAATCTGAAGAGCCGACGGCCGCGGCGATCGTCGTGACCTCGTAATCACCCACAATCGAACGTTCGAGCACGTCCACACACGCGGTCGGCGCGGCGACCGA
>DHLW01000050.1:769-2075 GCA_002405485.1 Phycisphaerales bacterium UBA4658 | reverse complement strand
TAATCACCCACAATCGAACGTTCGCGCACGTCCACACCCGCGGTCGGCGCGGCGACCGAACTCCGAGCGGTGCCCAGCGCGGGGAGGAGGCAGAGCAACCCGACGAAGACGGCGAGACCGCAGAGGATCACACCGAGAAGCGTGACGCCTCGGCCGACCATCTGGACCAGCAGCACAACGAGAATGACCGCACAACAAGCGGGATAGGCGTACTCGGGCGAGCGCATCTTCAGCACGCGCGGCTGGAAGATCACTCGGAGCGTTGGGAAGAGACCGGTTGTGCCTGGGGTGATGGCGGGTACTTCTGGGCCGGGAATCGGGACAACCCATGCGTACGAGTCGGGTGCTGACTTCGCCGGGTCTTTCGGGGAGGTCGCCGCGGGCTGGAACCGGGTCTCGATCGCGAGGGTCTGGACCTGGGTGGCCAAGTTGTAGCAGATGAGTGCCTGCTGATCGGGGATCGGCGGGGGCTCGGCGAGTGCGGAGCGGAAGATCTTGCCGTCGGCGATGGCCGAGCTGGGGGCGAAGGAAATCGCGAGCCAGACGAGCAGCGGGAGCAGGAGGCGAGGGGTGGCGGTGCGGCCGAGCATCCCAGAGAGATACGCGGGAGGCGGAGAAAGGTGGCAAAAAGAAAAAACCCCGCCCAGGTTTACCTGGACGGGGTTATAAAGCCGGCGACGACCTACTTTCGCGCGATGCACTATCATCGGCCCCAAGGGCTTAACTGCTGTGTTCGGGATGGGAACAGGTGTGACCCCTTGGGTAAGGTCACCGACAAAGAACAGTGCGAGCTGTGCGCCCGCACTGAACGGATACGTGTCGGATAGTCGGATGATTGAAGACCCGGGTGATGAGCGAGCACACCATCGAGATGCGTTCAAACTCGTCAAGCGTTGTTGTTGAATCACCCACTCGTCGATCGACGTGCATCCGGGGATGCACGGCGTCCGGTTGGAGTGGTCAAACCTTCGACCGTTCGTACCGCTCAGCTGAAGGCATTACTGCCCGTACACCTGCGGCCGATCAACCTGGTGGTCTTCCAGGGGTCTTTCGTATTGCTACAACCAAGTCTTATCTTGAGGGGGGCTTCACGCTTAGATGCTTTCAGCGTTTATCCCTGCCGAACGTAGCTACCCAGCGGTGCATCGAGCGATGCAACTGGATCACCAGGGGTTCGTCCAACCCAATCCTCTCGTACTAAGGTTGACTCCTCTCAAACTTGGAACGCCCACAGCAGATAGGGACCGACCTGGCTCACGCCGGTCTGAACCCAGCTCGCGTACCACTTTAATCGGCGAACAGCCGA
>DHLW01000050.1:389-537 GCA_002405485.1 Phycisphaerales bacterium UBA4658 | reverse complement strand
GCTACGGCCCTTCCATACGGGACCGCAGGATCACTAGTGCCTACTTTCGTAACTGTTCGACCCGTCGGTCTCACAGTAGAGCCGGCTTATGCACTTGCACTCTTCACACGGTTTCCATCCGTGATGAGCCGACCTTTGCACTCCTCCG
>DHLW01000050.1:0-204 GCA_002405485.1 Phycisphaerales bacterium UBA4658 | reverse complement strand
CCGCCCCAGTCAAACTACCCAGCTCCCATTGTCCGTCGCCCGGGTTCACGGGAATCAACGTTAGGACACAAACGCAAACAGGGTGGTATTTCACCGTTCCCTCCATCTCCGCCGAAACGGAGACTTCAAAGGGTCCCACCTATCCTACGCAGTTTATGCTCGTGTCCAGTAGAAGCCTATAGTAAAGGTCCACGGGGTCTTTCC
>DHLW01000021.1 GCA_002405485.1 Phycisphaerales bacterium UBA4658 | reverse complement strand
TGTACGATGATGGTCATCCCCGCTTGCTCTGAGCACAGTTGATCCGGCAGGGCTGGTCATGAATACCCCTCAGCCCAACAGCGCGACACCGACTCATCAGCGTCGAGCTGCCTCGGCCCAGCCGTCCCCGGTTCAAGCCGCGGCGGTGTCGCCGCTGGAGTCGGACATCATCGCAGTGGGGGAGCGCATGCTGGGAGCGATCCGCGCCATCGTGCACGCCGTCGAGGTGCCGGCGGCCGGACCGGTCGCACTGGCCCACGCGCTGAAGGTCGACAAGGTGCTTGCCAGCCGGGTCTTGAAGGCCACTCGTGCCGAAGATCCGATCGCCTCGCTGTACGCCATGCCAGGCCCGGAGCCGCTGCGAACACTGGTGCGATCGGCCGCCCGGGCGGGAGTCAACGTCGAGCGCGTCGCCGCGGCTCAGGATGCCATCGATGCGTTCGAGACCCTCATCGACGCGCAGGTCGGCGACCGAAGCGTGCTGGACGCGATTCTGAGCTCCTGGATTCCCGAGGCCCGGTCCGAGTTCGAGCTTCGACGCAAGCAGGCCGCCTTCAAGGCCAACAGCCAGCTCAAGGGGGTTCAGGTCGACGCGCTCTTTGCCGCGTGCATCCTCCATCCAAGCGTTGGCGGAGATCTCATCGACATCGTCTGGATGCACGGCATGCGCGGCTTGCAGCGCGTCCGCCCGGGCGTCAAGGTCAAGTTCGCCTCCCGACGCGTCAGCGCCGAACCCGCCGCACGAAAGGCTCTGGACATCGATCTTCAGCCGATCGTTCCCGAGCGCCCACCGCTCATCCGCGAGTTCTGCACCGATCCGCTTCCCTCCATCGACCTGAGCATCAACGGCGACAGCGTGCGCTACACCCTCGGCGGCTCGAGCTTCGGGGCCGGCTCCGCTGTCGATCTGGTCTTCGCCGACGTCAACCTCGCCGAGGTCAAACGCTTCGG
Source organism: Phycisphaerales bacterium UBA4658 (assembly GCA_002405485.1). Taxonomy (GTDB): domain Bacteria; phylum Planctomycetota; class Phycisphaerae; order Phycisphaerales; family UBA1924; genus UBA4658. The sequence goes on along the minus strand of DHLW01000021.1, from coordinate 22,895 downwards.
CGTGAAGAAGGGGTGGTTCTTCTTCGCCGAGGCAAGCATCCCCGCCAAGCACCTGCAGTTCGACCTGCTCGTGCATGAGGATCTTTTCCCCGGACAGCACCCAGGCCTCAAGATCCACGACACGTCCTTCGAGGGCATCGCCGACGTCTTCGATCCACGTCGGGAACTCGACGAACTCGACCTGAGCGAGACGGTGCGGCCTCTGGGCAAAGGCGGCTCGCTCCGCTCCGCCGCGGCCCCTGCGGCGATGCATGTCGTCGCGCGCATCATGCAGGCGATGCGGTGGAATCCTGCGCATTATCGAGCGTTCCGGGTGGGCATCGACTATCCGATCTATGGGTCCCAGGTCTCATTGACATTCCAGAAGCCAGCGGGCACGGACTGACGCGATCATCGCGGAGGATTGTCCAACGGGCGCCGCACACGAAGATCGGGGAACTGCTTGCTCCGCGCATCCGTCCAGCGGAGCGTCGCGGCGTGCCCGTCGATGAAGGTGTAGTTCGCCGCTCCCGAGTGCCGGTTGTACCGGATCCACCCCTGGTTGCCGTACACGCCCGCCTCCGAACCCCATCGGACAAGCGCCGCCTCGCCCACCCACGCGTCATAGTCGTCCTGATTCACGCTTCCGAACGCCTCGTTGTCCGGCGCGTTCATGGCCTCGCTGTTGCGCTCACTGAACATGATGAGCTGCTGGTTGAGCGCCCCGTCCATCGCCGCGTCCGTCGCGAACCCCAGCAGGGCCCGCTCGGTCGCGAAGCGAGCCGATCGATGTGTGAACACCGAGTTGATCAGATAGCTCACGATGGTCAGCCCCTGCTCCTCGGCGATCGCCTGTTCGCTCTCGGGCGGCAGCGCGTCGTCCACGCTCTCGATCCCGCCGTTGAACTCATCCAGATTGGTCGCGAGCTTCATGCTCCGCCGAGTCGGATCGCTCGGACAGAAACCGATCTGACGGTTCTGGTAGTACGGGTAGAAGAAGATGGTCCACGGTTTCTCGGCCTCACTCGCCCCGGTCCCGCCCCCAGCGCACTCCTCCGGCGTCGCCGGGAGCTCCGCCACCTGTGTTCCATCATCCAGCACCCAGCCCTCGTGGTGATGGAAGAACTCACCCTTATGCTCGTCGGCGTACAGCCGCGCCGCGACCCCGAGCTGACGCTGGTTCGACAGGCACACCGTCGTCCGCGACGCGTTCCGCGCCTGCCCAAGCGCGGGCAGCAGGATCCCCACCAGCAGCGCGATGATCGCGATGACGACCAACAGCTCGATAAGCGTGAAAGCGCGGCCATCGCGCCGACATCCGTGTGATCTCGCAGCCATCGGGACATCTCCATGTGCATCGCACGCGATGGTGCGGGCTGTCGGAGTACGCCCCGTCACGCCAAACGGTTTTTGCACGCCCGTCAACGGCGCGCCGAGTCTCGGCACACTCTGCTTCAGGCCCCCGGCTTGCGCCACGCCGTCGAGATCGCCTTGCTCTCCGGGTCATAGCTCATCGATGCATTGTGACGAAGCAGATCCACCATCGCGTTCAGTTCCGCGGCAGAGTCCACGTCGATGTGCACCGACCGCTTGGGATCGTCGGCAAGCTGCAGGTAAAGCCGTCCGCTGTTGCTCTCTGCGTGCCAATACGCGCGATAGGCCGTGATGGGGTCCATGGTCGCTCCCGATGCGGCTCACCTTCGCCTCACCGTCCGGGCAGGCGAGCCGTCACGTCCAATCCTACCCCTCATCGCCCTCGCCACTTGACGGGGCGACCGAGCCACCGGTTCACACATGCAGGGTCACGCCGAACTTCGGACACTCCGCGAGCACGCGTGCCATCATGTCCGGAGATACCGGCGCCGGCGACGTCGCGCCGGGTTCCAGCTCTGTCGAGATCGCCATCAGCATCCTCTCGAATCCCGCTGGCGTCGCCGTCATGAGCATCCGCACCGGGCCTTTGCCCGAGTTCTCGAAGCGGTGCGGGATGCCGCGCGGCCCGAACACGGAATCTCCCGGCCTTGCCAGGAGTGCTCGTCCGGCAACCGTGAACGTCACCTCGCCCTCGAGAACCACGAAGAACTCGTCCTCACGCGCATGGGTGTGCAGAGGAGGGCCGCCACCCGGCGGCACGATCACTTCCACCGTGGTGAACTGGCCGCCGGTATCCTCGCCATGAGCCAGGATCGTGTAGATGTCTCCCGCCGTGCTGTACCGCGGCTGGAGCGCATGCACCCGGTGCATGGGGGGTGGCGAAGTCGGTAACGCAGAGCGTTCGGTCATGATGGGGTCCAAACTGGACGTGCGCACAAGAACCCGGGCGATCCAGACACGCCCAGACCGAGTACGCCCACCGAGCCATGCTGGATGTAGTCACACCCCGCCGAAGCCGGTCAAACTCATCGAGACTCGCCCGAGAGCTTCACCTGCACGGGCTTGCCTTCCTCGACGGGATGCACGCCCAGAGCGTTGCCCTCAGGTCCGATGATCGCGCCCTGCACGAACACGAACGCGCTCGCCGCCACCAGCGCAAGCACGGCGAGGAACAACAGACCCGTGTACACGTTCATGGACGGCCCGCGCTGGAGCGTTCCGGCGGGCATCTGCATTCCGAACTGGCTCATGGCTTGTCTCGCGATCTGTTTCTGCCGAGTGTTCCCGCCGACCCGAACCCCCGCCCCGACCCAGCTCCCGAACGACTTCAGTCGCTGATCAGTCCAGCCGGCTCAGCACGCGATCGTCGTTGCTCACGGCCATCTTGGTGAGCGTCACCTTGCCAACCGAGCGAGTCGGCTCAACAACGGTGATCACCACGCTGGCGACGAACTGGCCGTCCCCGCGAACGACCGTCATGAGCGTGTTGGGACGGATGCCTCGATTGGAGCCCTCGTTGATCTCGACCATGTCATCACCCGCCGGGCTCTTGAACGTCTGCGTCACCCGAGCCGTCACCAGCGGGCCGGAGAGCTCGCGAGGCAGGGTCCGAGCGGCCAGAGCCGTGCCCGTCGAGCCACCCTGCGCCTGCTGCTGGGCCGATTGCAGAGCGAGCTTGGTCTCCTCAAGCTGCTCCTTCAGGGCCCGCGCGTTCTGCTCAAGCACCTCGCGGGCGCTCTCGAGATCGTTGATCCGATCCAGAAGCTCGATCTGACGCTTGTCGCTGGTGAGCAGCTTCTCGCGGATGACCGTCGCCTCGTCCCGATAGTTCTTGATCAGCGCGGCCTGCGTGTCCACCGTCGCGCCAAGCTGGGAGATCTGGTTGCGGATCGCGTTCGCGTCCGCCTTGGCCTGCTGCACCTCGCTCTTGAGGTTGGTGTTCTCCGACTGCAACTGCGCGATCGTGGACTGGGCCGCGCTCACCTGGCCCTCAAGCGCCTTCCGCTTGTCCTCGGCGCTCGCCAGCTCCACACCCCGGGCTCCGGCCATCGCCTGCATCTCGTTCTCCACCGCCGCTCGGCGGTTGGTCTCGCTCCGCACTGCCTGAGCCAGCGCACCCGCGTTGGCCGAATAGGCCATCGTCAGCGCCGACAGCAGCAAGCTCAGAATGGCCACGAACACGATCAGAATCTTGGTGACAATGTGCACTGTCGGCTCCTCGATAGCCCATCCCAAGGCCGGTTGGCCAAACACCCGGCCCGCCAGCTCCGCATCTTGCTTGCGCCGGCTCCATCCTGAAGCCGGCGCACCCTATCCGCTCCCCAGCGCTCGCCTGTTTCCAGCCGAGACCCTTCAGAAGCGAATACCCCCCAAACAGACCACAAGCGTCGCTCCAGGGAGGCACAGTAATACCGCAGCGGGGGGGGGGCTGTCAACTCGCGGCCCCAGGACCACCGCGATCTTGTCCCTCCCGACGCCAACCGCACCGACGTACCTCCGGCCCTCTTGGCCCAGGGGCTCAGGGTCAGCCCGCGGCAGGGGCTCGCTGCCCGGAGCCGAACGGTCCCCGCCAGTTCCCCCGGCAAAGCCCCCTTTGCCTACTCCCCACGCTTGGCCGCCGCATCGGTGATCTTCACAATCGCAGATGCCGCTGCGACCCGGACTCGGCCGTCCGGATCTTCCAGCATCCGACTCAGCACGCTCAGATTCTCCGGTCGCTTGGTCTCCCCGAACAGGTGCGCCGACTGCGCTCGCAGCGGCTCGCTGGCCCCGGCAAAGAACTCCCGGGCGATCGACGACCCATGCGGCTGCCCCATGCGGGCCAGCGCCATGGCCGCCGCCATCCGCACCTCGCCCGGCTGCTCCTGACCAGAGGGGTCCCTCGGCTGAGTCAGGTCGATGAGCCGGTTCACGCTTGCCGCATCCTTGACCTGACCGATGATCTGGATCGCCAGAATGGTCGCCTCCAGATCCTCTGCCCGGGCGGGAAACAGCGCCGATCGGATGTCCGCGAGTGCGCTGGAGTCCCCGAGCTTGATCCGGGCCTCGGCGATCTGGAGATCGCTGACGCGAAGCTCGCTCCCGTTCATCCGGCCCGCACCCCCGCCGTGCTTGTGGGCGTCACGCAGCGGGCCAAGCGCCGAGGTGTCTCCCAGTTCGCCCAGGATGTACGCCGCGTGCGAACGCACCCGCGTGGACGGATCAAGGAGCATGCCCGCCAGCGGCGTCGGATCCGCGCCAATCCCGCATCGTCGAAGCGCATAGATCGCCGCCGCCTGCACGAACGGCGAGTTGTCCGTCAGCAGCGGCCGCACCTTTCCAGCCAGCGGACGAACCTGCGCCTTGCCGATCGTCATCGCCGCCACCGTCCGAACCGCGACGTTGCGATCCTGCAAGGCCGTCTCCGCAACACCGCTCAGGCGGCCGGGCGTTGCCACAAGCGCCTCGACAGCGTTGGCCCGCTCCTCGTCGCTCCCCGATGTCGCCGTGTTGACCAGCAGATCCAGGGCTCTCTCTCGCAGCGTTGCGCGATCCGCCGACGTCATCGTCTCGACGGCACGCGCCGAACCCGGACCGGACGGACTGATGATCCCAGTCTCTGAACTCGCGCCGGCGGATCTGGCCCGCGATGGGGGCGGCGCAACCGGATCGCTGGGGGTGATCACCGCACGCTCCTCAGCCGCGTTCCCAGACGCCCGCGCCGCACTCCCCGCGTTCTGTGCGGATTGAGGAGTCAGCACCGCGGTCTCCGCCGTGGGCTTGGGCTTTCGGGCGCTGCGCCGTTTTGGCTGCGGCCCCTCGCACGCCGCACACGCGAGCATCGTCACGATTAGCGTCATTCCCACCACTCGTGACGCCCTGGCCTTGATCTGCATGCCGACTCTCCTGTGCGCCCTGGTACGACTCGCGGCGCGTTCAATCCTACAGCAGTCCAGTCTCCACGCGACGACGACGCCACCAGCACGCCACCCCGAGCGCCCCGCCAAGCCCCGCCAGCACGAGCATCGGGACCGACCCAAGCGTCACAAACGGCGTCTGCGCTCGCTTCGCACCCGTCTGCACCGGAATCGTCAGCACCAGCGCGGCCTCCCTTCGCAGCCCGCCGTCGGTCCCGATGAGCTGCCCGCGACGATCGATCGCCGCGGAGATGCCCGTGTTCACCGCCCGCACCATCGGCAAGCCGAGCTCCACGCACCGCCAGCGCGCCGCCAGCATGTGGACCTGTCGGCCGGGATCCCAGTCCCCGAACCACCCATCGTTGCTGAAGTTCACAAGTACGCCCGCGCGCCCGCCGGGCGTCCCGTCGCCCAGCGCCAGCCGTCGGCACAGCCCCGGCCGGGTCACCTCAAAGCAGATCGGCGTCGCCATCATCACGCCCGCCGCCGCGTAATCGCTCCGCCCCACCGGCACGCGGATCGGCATCGCCCGAGTGCCCGCAGACAGGTCGAACTGCATCCCCGCCGCCCCGAGGTTGAGCACCATCTGCTGGACCCTCGGCCAGCGGTGCACATACGGGATCACCTCGCCAAAGGGCGTCAGGTCGACTTTGTCGTAGCGATCCTGGGCGATGCGCCCGCTCATCAGCAGGTGCACGCTGTTGTATCGCCGCGGCCGCGTCGTGCTCGCGGGGTTGAGCAGCTCCAGCACGTTCCCGTCCATCGCGATGCCCCCGACGAGCATCGGCGTCCCCAGCGTGCGATGCGTCGCGAGCAGGTCCGCCGCGAACGCACTGGCGGGGACTTTGGTCTCCTGACCGGCGTCATCCCGCACGCGATAGAACACCCCCGCGGCGTCGAACTGGTCGATCGCCTCGCGATTGAGCGCATCGCCTGGAAACATCGTCTCGGGCCACAGAATCACGTCCGGCGCCGGACGCTGCGTGCCGACCTGCTCGGTGAGCGCGATGAACCGCTTCATGTCCTCGCGCTTGTTCGCGATCGACCAGCCGATCTTGTTGCTCTGCGGCAGGTTGGTCTGAACCACCCCGACACGCAGGTCCGATTGCGGCCCCTGATCCCGATTCACACTCAGCCCGACAGCGCCAAGCGCCAGCCACACAGCGGCAATCACCAGCGCGCCCGCACCCCCGGTCGGTCGACTCAAGCCGGACCACCCCGCCGCATCGGCCACCGCCCCCGCGATCCCCGCGCACAGCGTCGAGATCGCATACGCCCCGAGGATCGCCGCCGGCGCGCTCAGCAGCGTGCTGTCGATCATCGGGTGCCCGAGCAGGTAGAACCCGTACCCGGTGAGCAGCAGCTCGCCCCGGAGCACCTCAAACGCTGTCCATAGCAGCCCGGCGACGACCGACATGGGAATCGGCCAGTCGGCGCACCGCGCCTGCGCGATCAGCCACACGAACACCGCCGTGTACGCCGACATGTACACGCCCATCGCCGGATACCCGGGCCCCGTGATGTGCAGCAGCCAGACGTGCTGGAACATCCACCCGGGAAACGCCCCGAGGCCAACGAGCATCGCCGCCGACTTCGCCGATCCGCCCGTGCGACACGCCGCCCAGATCAGCGGAACGATCGCCACAAGCGCCACAGGCCACAGCCCCACGGGAGGAAACGCCAGAGCCAGAAACACGCCATGCAGCAGCCCGGCGGCGACAAACGACAGCCACCGCGCCCGAGGAAGCGGAGCCGATCGACGCGACATCGTTCTCGAAGGATTCACGATCCGACTTTAGCGGCCGGAGTAGTCGATGATCCTCGCGATCTCGCTCCGCAGCTCATTCCGCGGCACGACGCGATCAACCATCCCGCCCTTGAGCAGGTACTCGCTCCGCTGAAACCCCTCCGGAAGCTCCTGCCGGATCGTCTGCTGAATGACCCGCGGCCCGGCAAACCCGATCAGCGCCTTGGGCTCAGCCAGGATCACGTCGCCGAGCATCGCAAAGCTCGCCGTCACCCCGCCCGTGGTCGGATCCGTCAGCACGCTGATGAACAGACCGCCCGCGTCGTCCAGCTTGGCAAGAGCCGCGGAGGTCTTGGCCATCTGCATGAGCGACAGGCCAGACTCCTGCATCCGCGCTCCGCCGGAGCCAGACACGATCACCAGCGGCAGGTTCCGCTCCAACGCCGTCTCAATCGAACGCGTCACGATCTCGCCCACCACGCTCCCCATCGAGCCCATCATGAAGCTCAGGTCCAGCACGCACAGCATCGCCGAACGGCCCTTGATGAAGCACGATCCAGCGATCGCCGCGTCCGTCGCCCCGGACTTGATCTGCTCGGCCAGCAGCCGCTCCTTGTACCCCTTCAGGTCCTTGAACTTCAGCGGATCGGTCGGAGACAACCCCGTGAACATCGCCTCAAACGATCCGGCGTCGGCAAGCTGCTTCACCCGCTCGGCCCCGCCGATCCGGTAGTGGTGATTGCACTCCGGGCAGCAATGGAGATTCGCCTCCATCTGCTTGCGATAGATCATCTGCTCGCACCCGCTGCACCGGAGCCACAGCCCCTCTGGAACAGAGGTCTTGCGGGCGGCGGGCTGGTCGTTCCACGTCTTTGGGGCGGTCGCTTGCGTCATGACTTCCTCACGAGCTTTCCCCGGCCTTCCTGGCTCGGGTTGGTCGCCTCACATCCCGCGACCGGGGGTTGATCGTCCTCTGTCCTGTCCCGGCCTCGGGCTACGCCGCCGATGCCGGCTTCGGTCTCTGCGGCGGGGCCGCCAGACGCGGGTCTCTTCCCTGTACGTCGTACCACTCCACGTCCGGCCGCTCCCGGACCATGCTCCACAGTTCGCACAAACTCGCCGAGTTCAACGCGCACCGGATCACCCCAAGCGCCAGCGGCCGAACCACCAACCCCACCGCAGACCCCGCCTTGGCTCTCCCAAGCTGACTGGCCAGCGCGGCGATCACCCGCTGGGCGTACTCATCGACCGCCTCGCCCTCGGGGGCCTGCACGCCGGAGGGGTCGTCCAGAAACAGCCGCCCGGCCCGGCAATACCGCTCCTCAAGCTCCTCGTACCGCAGCCCCTCCCATAAACCCAGCCCCATCTCCCCAAGGTCCTTGCACACCGACGCTTTCCGCGTCCTGGCAACCTCGGCAAGTCGGGACGCCGTCTGCCGGCTTGCCTCATCCGGAGCCGAGATCACCCGATCAAGCGTCAGCCCACCAAGCGCCGCCAGAGACGCATTCAGCCCCGTCAGCCCCTCAGCCGACATCGGCAGGTCCGCCGAGCCCTGCACACGGCCCAAGACATCCCACTCCGTGCGCCCGGAGCGGACGACCAGCACGCGCATCGAGTTGGCCTTGGCCATGGAAATCTGCGTCCCAGTCGCGAGCGGCTGGCGCGGGCAGTTGCCCAGCGGCACCCCAGCCATCGCGTGCCCGATCCGGCGTGTTCCCACGCCGCCCAAGCGGAGCGGAGTTTAGCATTCCCCATCGGTTCACGCCCGATCGGACCCTTCATCCACACCCCTGACCACCCGATCAGCGTCCGAATAATCGCGGATTTGGCAAACAATATCCCCACAAATGGGGACTACGCAGCGTTCTGGGACCTCGATCAGCTCTCCGGATTCGTCCCACGCCCGCGCAATGCCCGGACGACACCCGCCCGATTCGGGATTGGCCGACCGAAGATCGCCGAGGCCGCCACGACCACATCGCACCCAGCGTCAAGCACGGCGTCGATGTTCTCGACCTTGATCCCGCCATCCATCTGCAATCGCTGGTATGGGGCCAACTCCTCGCTGATCTGAGCGGTCTTCTCGAGGACTGACGGGATGAACGACTGCCCGGATCGACCCGGATGCACCGACATGACCAGGATCAGGTCAACGTGCTCGATGTGCGGCAACACGTCCGCAGCCGGCGTCGGCGGGTTGAGCGCAAGCCCCACCGTCACCCCCAGGTCCCGGATCCGTCGGGCAGTCTCGGCAATCTTTGCCGGCGGGATCACCTCCACATGGAACGTGATGTGGTCCGCGCCAGCCGAGACAAACGCCTCGACGAGCAGGAGGGGATCGGTGACCATGACGTGCACATCCAAAAACGCACCCGGACACGCCCGCCGAACGGCCCGAACCATGTCCGGCCCCATGGTGAGATTCGGCACAAAGTGAGCGTCCATCACGTCGACGTGCAGCAGATCGGCCCCGCCCCCGGGCACGCCCGGCGCCGTCCATGGATCGTTCGCTCCGGAGATGGGCGCAAACCGCGCCGGCGACCCCACCGGCGCTTTGGCGCTCGAAGCCAGGATGTGCCGACACTCGGCCCCCATATTGGCAAAGTCCGCCGAGAGGATCGACGGCGCGATGAGCGGGAGCCGGAGAGGATTGGTGAAGAGGTTGCGCATGGGCGGGTCACACGAGGGGTCCGGATCAGCGTACCCGTCGGGAGTACACTTTGCCCCTTTTGCTCCGCATTCCCCGTGAAGGAACACGGCATGCCTTCGAACCCCTCGCCTGTCACACTGCAGTCCCTCACGCACCGTCTTGAGACCGTGGGTCAGGGACACCTCTTGCGGTTCTATGACCAGCTCGACGACGCGAAGAAGAAATCCCTGCTTGCGCAGATCGCGTCGCTGGATGTCGAGGGCCTGCCCAAGCTCATCCATGACTACGTTCTGAACAAGCCCGTCTTCGGGCTCCCGCCCGAGGTGCAGCCCGCGCCGTACTACCCACGCGTGCCCGGAGCCGGGGCCAAGACCTGGAGCGTCGATTCTGCCCGTGAGGCGGGCTCGCGATTGCTGCGTGACGGACGCGTGGCGGCCTTCGTCGTCGCCGGCGGGCAGGGCTCGCGGCTCGGATACGAAGGGCCCAAGGGGTGCTATCCCGCCGGCGCCGTCACCGGCAAGCCCTTGTTCGCCGTGTTCGCCGACGCGATTCTCGGCGCGCAGGAGCGGCACGGGGTCCGCGCCGGCATCCCGTGGTACGTCATGACCAGTCCGCTCAACCACCAGCAGACGGTCGACTTCTTCGAGGCGCAGCGGTACTTCGGCCTGCCGCGGGAGAACGTCATGTTCTTCCCTCAGGGCGTGATGCCCTCGCTGGACATCAAGACCGGCAAGGTCCTGCTCGCCAGCCGAAGCGAGATCGCGACCAATCCCGACGGCCACGGCGGATCGCTCAAGGCGCTGCACGTCTCCGGGGCTTTGGCCGACATGCGCCGCCGAGGGGTCGACACCATCAGCTACTTCCAGGTCGACAACCCGATCGTCAACCTGCTCGATCCGGTCTTCCTCGGGCTGCACTCTGGAGCAGGCGGTGCCGAGAGTTCGGCCCAGATGTCCAGCAAAATGGTGCCCAAGGTCAACGCCGAGGAGAAGGTCGGCGTCTTCTGCGCCGCCGGCGCCGGGGCTCGCAAAGGTCGCGTCGAGGTCGTCGAGTACTCCGATCTCCCCATGGACTATCAGCGGCAGACCAACCCCGACGGCACGCTCCGGTTCATCGCAGGATCGATCGCGGTGCACGTCATCGGCGTCGGATTCGTCGAGAAGCTCAACACCGACACGAGCTTCTCGCTTCCCTATCACCGGGCCGAGAAGAAGATCCCATGCGTCGACCCGGCCACCGGCGAGGCCGTCACGCCGACGACCAACAACGGTGTCAAGCTCGAGCGATTCGTCTTTGACGCGCTGCCTCTGTGCGAGAAGAGCGTCGTCTGCGAGACCGATCGCATCGAGGAGTTCGCGCCCATCAAGAACGCCGACGCTTCCGGTGGGCAGGCCATGGCTCCGGACAGCCCGGCCAGTTCGCGCGTCATCCAGACCATTCGCGCCGCTCGCTGGCTTCAGACCCTGGGCACGGCGGTGCCTATGCGCGACGCTCTGCCCGGCGAGCCGACCATGCCTGGCTCCCGGCAGACCCCGGATTGCGTGCTGGAGATCTCGCCCAGAACCGCCACCAACCCCGCCGAGCTGCAACAGGCCCTGGGCGGAGCTCGCCCGAAGGCGATCGACCGAGGCGAGCGGCGGGTGTTCTAAATCCTGTTCCAGCAATGTTCGGCCTCCGCCTTCGGAGCCCACAGAGAGTTTGGTATCCAGCCGGGACATCCGCAAAGACTTCATGCGCCCGCACTGGTGACTTTTCGCGGCGTTCCGTTACCCTTTCGGGCCAGGGCAGTTCGGACTCCGCCCAACGCGGCCGGAGACGACACGCTGCCAGGGGGTGGGGGCAACACAAGGGTTTGGCCGTATGTTCTTTCGACCGTCTTTGCATCGTTGCGCTCTCTCGGTTCTGGGCCTGCTCGCGGCGTGCGGCTCCGCACACGCGCAGTGCACCCCATCATCGCTCCCCATCATCAACGGCACCGCCAACGCGAGCGACTGCGGGTACGTGCTCGCGAGCGTGCAGACGCTGAACACGAGCTTCGGCGATGCGGCGCTCGGACAAACGGGCTTCTGCGACGGGTCCGAACTGAACGCGCTCTCCTACCGCCTCGTCGGAAACACGCTGTTCCTGTTCATCGCCGGCAACCTCGAGTCGAACTTCAACCGGCTGCACATCTTCTTTGATTCGATTCCGAACGCGGGCCAGAATCGCCTCCGCGGCGACAACCCGAATGTCGACGGCAACCGCCTGAATCGCATGGGCTTCCTGAACAGCTCGCTGCCCGGGCTGCGCTTTGACGCCGGGTTCGACGCCGATCGATGGATCGGGCTCAACGGCGGAGACCCAGGAAGCGGGAACTACACGTTGTTCGCCAACTTCGCCGAGATCAACACCAGCGGCGGCGGTTCGGGCGGATTCCTCGGCAGCACGCCGCAGACCTCCACCGGCGACCTGCTCGGCGGGTCCAACCCCTTCGGTATCAAGGCCACGATCAACAACTCCAACACCGCCGGCGTCACCAGCGGCACGGGCATCGGCTCGGGCGCGGGCGTCCAGACCGGCGTGGAGATGGCCATCCCGCTTTCTGCGCTCGGCGTGACGCAGCGCTGCGGCGAGATCAAGATCGCCGTGTTCATCAGCAGCGCGGACTCGGCGTTCATCTCCAACCAGACCCTCGGTCCGCTGGAGGCCGGGTACAACAACCTCGCCGAGGCCCGCACCACCGACTTCACATTCCCCTCGGGCAATCAGTACGTGGTCATCAAGATCTGCCCCGCCGACTTTGACTGCAACGGCCTGGTCGAAGTCGACGACATCTTCGCCTTCCTCAACGCCTGGTTCGCCGGGGACCTGCGGGCCGATGTCGACGGCCTGGGGGGCGTGGACATCCAGGACATCTTCGAGTTCCTGAATGCCTGGTTTGCCGGCTGCCCGTGACCTCGGCATCACACGCACGAGCCCAGTCGGTTCATCGCAAGACCAACGAAAACGCCCCGGATGTCCGGGGCGTTTGTCTGCGCTGAGCACGCGTGCGGGGACGATTACTTCATGATCTCTTCGCCCCTGCTCGGCTGCGTCGGAGCCGGCGCCGGGGCCGGCGTGGAAACGGGGGCGGCGGCGTTCACATCGCCCCCGGTGCCCAGAGCCCGCGCCGGACGGGTCAGATAGACCTCGACGCGACGATTCTGAGGGGTGTTGCCGCTGGCGGTGTTGGGAACCAGCGGGTCATGCTCGCCTCGACCGGCCGCCTCGATCCGCTCCGCCGCCACGCCGTTGCGCGTCAGCTCGTTGCGCACGCTGATGGCGCGGTGGCAGGAGAGGTGCATGTTCGTGGGGTGCCCGCGCGTCGCCGCGGCCCGGATGGGCTGGCTGTCGGTGTGCCCGACGATCCGCACGTCGTACCGGGCGGCGGCAGCGTTGAGGATCTCGGCAAACTTGCGGAGCGTCGGCTTGGCCGAGTCCTTGACGGTGTCACGCCCGGAGTCGAACGTCACGTCCGCCCGGAACCGCAGAAGGCCGCGGGCCGCGTCATACTCAAGCAGGTCGGGATGCTGGGCCGCAAGCTCGCGCAGCGCGGCATCGGTCTCGGCGTCGAGCGCCACGTTCCCGAATCGCATCCCGCTCAGCCGGGATTCCAGATCCGACAGCTTCCCCTCCAGACCGGAACGCCCGGCCCGCAGGTCGGCCACCAGCGACTGCAGTTCCGCGATCGCCCGGTCGCGAGCAGCCAGAGCCGCCTGCAGTTCCTGGTTCAGTCGATTCAGCGAATCGTTCTGCTGCGTCAGCGAGGTGTTGCGATCCGTCAGGGCGCGATTGGCTTCCAGCAGAGCGTTGTTGCTCCCAGAGCACCCGCCCAGCAGCGTCCCCAGGGCGGCGAGTGCGCCGGCGGCAAGGGCTGCCACCGGCCGCGAGCCGATGAGTGTGGTCTTTGGCATGAGTCGCGCGGTCAAGGTCATCATCCGTGTGCTCCAGTGTGATCCAGTGTGATCCGGGTCGTGGGGTGTCCGTCTGTGGGTTTGGGCAATACTCAACAGCCCACGTTCGCGCTGAGGGTACGCAGGCCCCTCCGCCGCGGGCGGTGCCGCCGACGCATCGCGAGCGCCACCGGCAAAGTTCTACGATCGGCCCACGGTCTTGTCGGCCATGAACCTCCGCTTCCACAATCCCGAGACCGATCCGGCCGGCCCCCAACTGCTCCGCGTGGATGCTCTGGGAGCAGTCGACGCCGCCGGCTTTGCGTGCGCTCCGGTGTCCGTGCTCCTGGATCGCTCGGTCTGCCCCGTCCATGTGCTGGCCATCGGCACACCCGGGGTGGTCGATGCCCATCCCGCGGCGGCCGCACCAGGGCTGGCACGCGTGCGACGGGATCGATCGATCCTCATTCCCGGCCTGGTCAACGCCCACACCCACCTCGATCTGACCCTCATCGGCCCGCAACCCCACGATCCGGAACGCGGGTTCGTGCACTGGATCGAGATGGTGCGGCAGAACCGGCCGACCGATGACGAGTCGATCCAACGTGCCGTGGAGCGCGGCGTCGCGCTCTCCAGGTCAGGTGGCGTGGTGGCCGTGGGGGACATCTCGGGGGCGACCGCCGGACGCCCCAACGCCGCGGCATGGCACGCACTTGCCGGATCCGGCATGCTGGGCACGAGTTTCCTGGAGTTCTTCGCGATCGGCACGGGAGAGCCCCGGGTGCGTGCGTTTCTGGATGACCTGATCCCAACGCTCGCCATGGAGGCCGCGTCAGCGGCGTTGCGCGAGGGCGGGCCAGATGTCCTGCTCAGCGTGCAGCCGCATGCACCAAACACCGTCGCCCCGTCGATGTACGCCGAGTCGGTCCGGTATGCGCGGACCCTGGCGCAAGGGCAACCTCGCGGGCCCTGGCGACCAGAGAGTGGGGGGGCGGCGGTGCTTGCGACCCATCTGGCCGAGACCGCCGAGGAACGGGCGTTTGTCGCAGAGGGCAGGGGGCCGCAACGCGAACTGCTGGAGCGGCTGGGGCTGTGGACGGATGACCTTCTTGGATGCGTCGGGCTGGGTCGGCATCCGGTCGCGCACGTGGCTCGTGCGCTCGATGGGTGCGGACCGATGCGCCTGCTGGCGGCCCATGTGAACGACGCCCCGGACGAGGCCATCGCCGTGCTTGCCCAGACGGGCACGGTCGTGGCCTACTGCCCACGAGCGTCGGCCTACTTTGACGCCCAGGGCGCATTCGGGCCGCATCGGTACCGCGACATGCTTGCGGCGGGTGTTCCGGTCGCGATCGGGACCGATTCGATCATCAACCTTCCAAGAGGCGAGAACCGAATCAGCGTGCTCGATGAGATGCGGTTTCTGCACCGTCGAGATGGGACCGACCCGATGACGCTCCTGGCCATGGGCACTGTACACGGAGCGCGTGGACTCGGGCTGAATGAACGATTCCTGACCTTCGGATCCGGTCGACTCGCCGGACTCGTCGCGATCGAATGCGACTCAAGGCTGACGAGTTCAATGGCACGCGGGCTGGTTGAAGCCGTGATGTCGAGCGCGGCACCTGCGGAGTTGCTGTTTGGCGGGAAGAAATACGATCTGGCAGGAATCGACAGGATGGGCCAGACGAATAGGGCCTAAGATTGCAAGTTTGCGGATTTTCCTCTCGGGTCACGGACGGATGCCCAGTTGGGCCGAATGAAGCGAGGCCTATGAGCGCGAAAGGGATGCGCAGTCGAGCGTGGGACGATCGGCACCTGACGGGCGTGCTGACACCTGTGAAATGGATCGTTCGGGCGCTGAGCTCGATCACGCTGGCGGTCATCACGCTGGTGCTGATATCGCTGTATGGCGTGCTGGCGAGCATCCCGGTGGGTCTGCTTGCGCTGGTGCCGACGTGGGCGTTCAAGGGGATGACCCTGATCGTGGCGCTCGCGGTGCTGGCGGTGCTGCCGATGTGGCTGCTGAATCGAACGCTTCGGCAACGCGGGACGGCACGTCCGGCACGGTTTGCGACGGTGCTGCTGGGCATGCTTGCGCTGTGTGTCGCTGTGTCGTGGGGGTGGGGTCGGACGCTCTGGCCGGCGATGATGTTCGATCCGTACACCGGCCGGGGCGTGCAGTTCTTCAGCGCGTTTGTGGAGAAGTACTCCTCGATTCAGGTGCGGCGACTTCCGGGCATGGAGATGAGCGAACTGGAGTTCTACTCCTGGTGGCCGCTCACCGCGCTGCTCATGCTGTTTGTGGTGAACATGGTGGTGGCGACGCTTCGCCGCATCGAGTTCAGCTTTCCGAATGTCGGGGTGCTCACGGTCCACTCGGGAATCGTGACCATCGGACTTGGGAGCGTGCTGTACGCGACGCACAAGCAGGAGGGGGACATGCTGCTGCTGGCGGGGGACGGTCTGGATGAAGAGGACCAGCCGCTCGTGGGTCGACCGGAGACCGGGTTCTATGACAACACCCGGACGGCGCTCTGGGTGACGCAGGACAAGAGCCGCGGGTGGGAGCAGCGCCCGCTCAAGGGCGTGCCCAGGTACAACGACTATGGGTTGAACGTGCTCGGAGTGAGCGACACTTCGGAGCCACCGCCCGCGACCCTTGGCCCGCTGGACATTCGCGTCCCGGAAGCCATGCGGCGCGAGGGCGATCCTGTCCTCGCGGACCCGGACCTGAGTTTCCGGATCGTGGGGTACGCGAGCTTCGCGGAGCCGGTCGAGACGTGGGTGAAGGCGGACCAGACGGGGGACGTGCTCCCGCCGGGGATGAAGCTCACCGCGACGGGGCCGACACGGCTGCGGGTGCTGGAGAGCGTGATCGATCCTTCACTGGCGGCTCAGGGCCGCGTGGAGACCAAGTACTGGCGTCTGGCCCCGGACAGTCCGGCCCGCAGGTGGGAGCGTCTGGACCTGCTTGGCGTCGAGTACATGATCGGCGCAAGCGACGATCGGTGGAACGCTCTGAGCACGACGATTCCGACGGGCGCTCGGCACGCGCTCATCGTGGAGATTCCCTCCACGGGCTTCCGGCAGGTCTATGCGATCCAGCCCGAGCAGAGCATCCCCGTCGGGGACAGCGGATACGTGCTCACGATCCAGGAGCTCACGCCGGAGCCGCAGTTTCCCATCGTGACCGCGGGGTATCGCGGCGCGACGTCGAGCGTGTGCGTGGTGCGGGTGCAGCCCCCGGCGGGATCGGGCGGCGAGCCGGGCAAGCCGTTTGACCGGTGGCTCTATCACCGGTTTCCGGAGATCACCCAGGACCTCTCGGTCCAGCCGCAGGGCAACGGCGGAGCGGGCGGAATGCCGGCTCGCGGGGCTCCGGATGGGTCGATCGTACTGACCTATGTCGACGCGTCGATCCTGCAGGTGTATCTGGATGAGCGGCCGGACGGAACGGTGCGATCGATCGTGCGCATGCCGGGACAGAACGCGACGGTCACGAGCGGCCTGGGTCTGGGGGACCTCGTGAAGGTTGCACCGATGCTCTCGATCAAGCTCTCGGAGCGGATCGATGACGCGGTGAGCGTGACCGTGCCGCGGGTGATTCCCGAGGACGAGCGAGATCGCCAGCGGATCGGCAACCACCAGGCGGCGATGGTGGCGGTGGAGATCAGCGATCGATCGACGGGGGCGCGAATCACGCGGTGGGTGCCGTTCTCGCAATATCTGAACCTGGACAGCCCGTCGGAGCGGACGTTCGGGCTGCCCGGAAAGCCCGGCGAACCGGAGAAGCAGGTGACCGTGGCGTTCGGGCGTGTGCGGCACGAGTTCTGGCCGACGATGGCGCTTCGGCTCAAGAACTTCGAGATGATCCCGTACCCGCACTCGACCACGCCGCGGGACTATCGGAGCGACGTGATCGTGAGCACGCGATGGCCCAACGGAGAGGGGGGCATCGAGGCTCGCGACGAGGTGCGGAGGACGAGTCTGAACGAGCCGCTGCTGGTGCGCACGCCGTACGTGCGACCGGAGGGCATGCCGCCGCTGGGGGCGGCGGTTGGAAAGCTCATCTCGCTGGTCTCGCCGAACCAGTACAAGTTCGCGCAGGCGGGGTGGGATCAGACGGGCTGGCGGCAGACGGAGGCGGCGGTGGAGGCCGGTCAGCTCAAGCGTCCGCACGCGCGGTTCACGATCCTTGGCGTGGGGAACAACCCGGGGATCTACGTCATCGCGGCGGGCGCGGTGATGATGAGCGTCGGGGTTCCATGGGCGTTCTACATCAAGCCGATCATCATGCGTCGGCGGAAACTGGCGATTCAGCGGCAACTGGCGTCGGAGGGCAAGCTCCCGGGAGCGGATCGGCGCTCGGCCGATCCGGCGGCGACCGTCGGAGCACACTCGAGGGTGGAGTCATGAACGCACGGACTGTGGTGTGTGGCGCGCTGGTCTGGATCCTCACGCTCGGCGGAGCAGTGACGTCGGCGTGGTCGCAGACCGCGCCAGCCGGCAATGCTCACCCTCGGGACAACATCCTGAGCGACGGTCAGGCCGAACAGGAACTGCAGAACCCTTTCGGCCAGCCGGAGCCGACGACCCAGAACACCGAGCAGAAGCACGCCTTCAGCCGGCAGGTGAACATCGAGCCGCTGCGGGACCTTGCGCTCTATCACCAGGGCCGGATCAAGATCATCGACACGCTGGCCCGCGAGACGATCCGGGTGATCATGGGCCGGCAGGACTATCAGGACTTCATCGTCGATCCCCGGTCCCCCCAGCACGCCAAGAAGCTCAAGTATGACCCGCTGTTCACGTTCATGGATCTGGTGATCGATCCGGGGTACTACGTGGATCGACCGCTGGTGCACGTGGAGTTCCTTCCGCTGCGCGAAGCGGTGCTCGAGCAGGCGTACGCGAGCGCGGAGGAGCGCGAGTGGTGGAAGCGGGTGGGTCGGCTGAAGCCCTCCAAGCTCGCGGAGAATCTGGAAGCGGTCACGTCTCGATATGGCCTGGAGCCCGGATATGCCAAGGGTCTGGACGAGATTCGCAACGCTCTGCTGACCTATCAGCACTCGTGGCGGAACCTGAAGATGGTCGCGTCCTCCGGCCCGGATGAGCCGTGGCGGCATCTGGCCGAACTCCCGAGCGATGCGCCCGCGCGGGTGGCGGCCGCGGAGCTTGGTGCGGCGTGGCGAGCGGGCGACGCGGAGCGGGCGAACAGGGCCATCGCGTCCCTCGCCGCGGAACTCCCGAAGATCAACGCGGCGACGTACCCGGATGCCCGGCGTGCGCTCGAGGCGGCGTACAACCGCGTGAACGCGTTCGAGTGGGGGTACTGGTTCTACGCCCTTGCGCTCGTGGGATTGCTGCTGGCCTTTGGCACGGGCCGAAAGTGGCTCGCGGTGCTGGGCTTTGTCGCGCTTGCGGGGGCGATCGGCATGCACGGGTTCGGCTTCGTGAGCCGGTGCATCATCGCCGAGCGCTTTGCGATCCAGAACCAGTTCGAGTCCATGACCGGGCTGAGCCTGTTTGCGACGCTGGTGGGAACGGTGATCATGCTCATCCGGAGGCAATGGCTGTTCGGAGCGGCCGCCGCGGGCGTGGGCTTCATGGTGCTGGTCACCGCGACGCAGACCGGAATCCCCGGCGTGAGCGTGGAGCGTGAAGCGCCGATCCTGAACACGAGCGTGCTCCTGAAGTACCACGTCACCACGGTGCTGGTGAGCTATGGGCTCATCGCGCTTGGGTTCATGATCAGCTTGTTCTACATCGGCACGCACTATGCGGCGAAGTTCCGCGCTGAACCCGCCGTCGCGGGCGCCGCCGGGTCGGCTGGCGCAGAGCCCGACAGCTTCGCCGCCGCGAGCGGGGAGGCGCTCGGACTTGGCGCAGACGGGCGCTCCACCAGCACGGCCCGGGTGCTTTCGGATCTGGACAAGGCGCAGATGATCGTGCTGCAACTGGCGTTCTGGACGCTGGGCGTGGGCATTCTGCTTGGCGCGTGGTGGGCCGATCACTCCTGGGGCAGGTGGTGGGCGTTCGACCCCAAGGAGCTCTGGGCCCTGGTCACGTGGATCGTGTACCTCATCGTCATCCACGTTCGCCTGACCCCGCTCAAGAACCGCGGATTGACGACGTCCTGGCTGAGCATCATCGGCTTTGTGGTGATGCTCTGGACCTACTTCGGGGTGAACCTGCTGCTCCCGGGCCTGCACGCCTACGCGTGATCGATGGCATCCCGATCGCATCAACCTCGCCCGAGTCGGCAGCGGCGACAGACCACGCGGCGACGGAGCGAGTCGATCGGATCTGATGTGACGCTCGAACCGGCGATCGATCGCATCGCCGCCGAGCGCTGGCGTGAGGACCGATTCGCCGTCGGCGCCCGCCAGCTTGCCCGAACCCTGATCGGTCGCGTGCTCGTGCGCGACCTCGGCGGCGGCCTCCTGCTGGCAGGGCGCATCGTGGAGACCGAGGCATACGTCGGGGTCAAGGATCGCGCCTCGCACGCCTACGGCGGACGGCGGACGCACCGGAACCAGATGATGTACGCCCGCGCGGGCACGCTGTACGTGTACTTCACCTATGGCATGCACCATTGCATGAACGTGGTGTGCGGCGAGGTGGATGAGCCGGTCGCCGTGCTCATTCGCGCCGTGCACCCGATGCTGGGGTGCTCTGCGATGGCCGAGCGGAGGTTCGGCAATCCGGCCGCGGCCTGCCGGGTCAGGGACTTGTGCTCCGGACCGGGGAAGCTCTGCCAGGCGATGGATGTGAACCTTGCTCACAACGGTGTGGATCTGGTCGGCGGACGGGAGCTGTGGATCGCCGAGCCGGGTGCGGGGCTGCGGCCGATTCCAAGGCGGGTGATCCGCCGGACGCCCCGAATCGGGATCGGAAGTGCGGGCGCGTGGGTTCGTGCGCCGCTGCGCTGGGTCGTGGTCGGATGGGAAGAGTGAGAATCTGGTGAAGCTGGCGCGTGGAGGAGGGAGGAAGTCCCGCGCGGGTTGCGGCTCGAAGCGAGCAGGACGGAGATTGTCCGGATCGATGCGCAGTGGGACTTTGGAGAAACCTGCCGGCGTGTCGATATTCCGGGGCGTGGGGCTATCATTCTGGGCTCGTGGGATGATCGAGCGTCGTTGCAGTTCAGGAGCGAACGGCCCGTGAAAAGCAGCAGCAGTGTGGATTGGTCGGCGATCCGATCTCGGGCCGCTGAGTTTCCCGAAGAGGCGTTTGAGTTCGTCCGCGATGGCCTGCGCCATACGGTCGAGACGGTGCACGCCGAGGCGGAGCGCGAGTGCTCTCGCGGCTTGGCGACCGATCTGGCCGAACCGATCGAGGATCAGCGGCATGTCTCCGGGCAGCAGCTTTGCCTGGGGCTGCGTGATCTGGCGTTGCAGCGGTATGGCCTGCTCGCGGGGACGGTGCTGACGCGCTGGGGTGTGAAGAAGACCGAGGATTTCGGGGTGATCGTGTACGCGATGATCGACCGCAAGGAGCTGCGGGCGGGCGACCGCGACAGCTTCGAAGACTTCAAGGGCGTGTTCGACTTCGCCGAGGCGTTCGGCGGCGTGGCGATCGGCGCCTGAGGATCGAACGGGGCGGTGCAGTCCGGCAATGTGCGAGCGACGACCCGGCGGGCCACCAAGGGCCACGCCGGGTTTGGCTATTTCAGTTCGACGTTCCAGTACGCGTCGTCGAGGAAGGCCTTCCAGCTCGAGTAGCGATCCTGACCGAGGCGGATAGAGATGAGCGGATTGCGCTTGGGCTTGACGGGCTTGCGGATCATGTGCATGTGGGCCTGCTCGGGCGTGCGGCCGCCCTTGCGGGCGTTGCACTTGATGCAGGCGCACACGAGATTCTCCCACGAGTCCCCGCCGCCCTGGGCGCGGGGGAGGACGTGGTCGATCGAGAGTTCGTTGGTCGGGAAGTGCTTCCCGCAGTACTGGCACTGGTTGCGGTCGCGGGCGAAGAGATTCCGACGGTTGAGCTTGACGATCTGGGCCGGCAGGCGGTCATAGCCAAGCAGCCGGATGATCCGCGGGACGGCCATGTCGAATCGCACCGTCTTCACCCAGTCATGCTTGTCGGGCTCGAAGCTGCGGGCCATCTGGCTGACCTCGGCCCACGACTCGAAGTCGTAGTTCACGTACTGCCCGTTCTCGACGTGGATCACCTCGGCGATGTCCTTCAGCAGCAGGCAGAAGGCCCGCTTGGCCGAGATGACACGGACCGCGACAAACGCGCGATTGAGGACGAGCACCTTGTAGTCCAGAGCGCTGATGGCGGCCCCGCCTTGGACAAACGCCGCGGCGGGGATGAGTGGCTCGGGCTCCATAGCTCCAGCCGCCTCCTCAACGGTGGGCAGCTTGGGAACGCTGGGTTTGTTCCTCGGACTACTCATACATCACCCGATGGTCGCCTTTCAGCGACCGATGAGCCACAGTGTGACTCAAAGAGCATAGGAAGGCCAACGACAACCCGGCTATCGACCGAAAGCGGATGCGCAGAGACCTGACGAAACCTTTACCCGGAAGTCCGACGAGCGTTATTCACGTCAGAATGTGCGCGGGGGCTTGAGTGGAAGGATGTGTGCCGTGCGGTGTGTTCGCGATCTTCAAGGTTCGCTGTCGCCATGACAGGGCCAGCGACTTTGGGATCAATCTGCTGGGGGAATCTCATCGAAGGGCAAACCACGTTCGCCACCATGGCATGCGTGTCGCTCGTAGAGCCGTCGAAGGTCTTGAAGCAGCTTAGTGGCCGCAATGTGCTGCTGCGGAAAGTCCGTCCCGGTGTAGACCGTCAGTGAACCCTTGATCCGCGCGATGGCCTGACGGAGGAGGGGGCAAGGGTCCTCTGCTCTGTACTCCAGAATTGCGAGGAGCGTGATGCCAAGGTTGTTCTGGGTCATCGCCCAGTCCTGTGGGAGCGTTTCTCGGGTTTGCACTTGCAAGGCCTCGCGAAAAGCGGTGACAGCGTCGGCAAGCAGTCGGGCGCGGTCCACACCCGCGCTCGCCGCGGCTTGGCGGCGGAGGGCGATGCCCAGGTTGTTCTGGGTCCCGGCCCAGCGCTCTGCGAACGTCTCTCGAGTCCGAACGTGCAGGGCCGACCGATAAGCGTCAACGGCTTCAGTCAGCAGGCGGGCCCGCTCCTCGCCCGCGCTCGTCTCGGCTTGGTCGCTGAGTGCATTGCCAAGGTTGTTCTGGGTCATCGACCAGTCCTGTGGGAGCGTATCTCGGGTTTGCACTTGCAAGGCCTCGCGAAAAGCGGTGACAGCGTCGGCAAGCAGTCGGGCGAGCTCAACGCCCGCGCTAGCCAAGGCTTGGAGGCAGAGGGCA
>DHLW01000118.1:2282-27890 GCA_002405485.1 Phycisphaerales bacterium UBA4658 | reverse complement strand
CGCGCCATCGCCGATGGTGATGGCGTCGGGAAAGCGATCGCCGGAAAGAGCGTCCCTGGCGGCTGGCCGAAGGGCGACGTCCAGCGGCAAGCATGCGTCCGCCTCGCGGGACGGCTTGAGCGTGAGCCATGCGTCGAGCTCGGCGGGGCCGACGACACTCTCTGGCAGGCGGGTCGAGAGCCAGTCGGCGAGTGCGGCCTCATCGGCAACTGCGTTGCGGACCCGGAGCTTGGCCTCGGCGACGCGGGCGGCGTCCAGCGTGGACGCGACGTGTGCGAGCAGACGCCTGGCCGCAGGAAAGGACGGCTGATCGATGCCGGGCTTCCACCGCTGGCGCACCAGACCATCGAGAATGAACACCGTCCGGGCCCGCGCGGGATCGATCGGCGCAAGCGGGGCACGGCGACGAGGGACAACAACGATCCCGCTCATGCTCACGCGTTCCCAGATGGCTGGGACTCCGGTCTCCGGGTCCAGATGCGGATCGCTGAGCGTGCGCTGGAACATGTGCCCGGCGAGATCTTCGATCCACTCGGGCTCGATGCGTGCGACGGTGCGGGCGAACAGCCGCGTGGTCTGCACGAGCTCGGCGGCCATGATCCACTTCGGACCCTTCTTGAACAGTGTGGAACCGGGAAAGATCTGCACCGTCCCGCCGCGGACGGAGCGATAGTCGAACGACCCGTCTCCTTCGCGGCACGCCACGTTCGTGATGAGCCCCGTGAGCAGCGCGCGGTGAATGGCATGCGGACTCGCGGCCTCGCGATTGAAGCTCAACCGCAGTTCATCGGCGACTCGCCGCAGTTGCCGCACCATCTCCCCCCACTCACGCATGCGTGCCGAAGACACGAAGTGGTCTCGGCACCAGCGTTCGGCGGCCGAGGCCCCGTGCTCATCGAACTGGTGACGGTGCTGATCGTGGAGCTTGAGCAGCGTGAGGAAGTCGCTGGCTTCGTGGCGAAACACAGCGTGAGCGCGGTCGGCGTCATCCTGCCTGCCCATGGGACGCTGGCGCGGGTCCTGGATCTCGAGGGCCGCCGCGAGGATGATGACCTCGTGCAGGCACCCCTCATCACTCGCGGCCAGGATCATGCGGCCGATGCGCGGATCCAGCGGGATGTCGGCGAGAGCGCGACCGATACGCGTGAGCGGCGCGGCTACATCGCGCGACTCGGTGGCCCCGAGCTCAAAGAGCGTCTCGGACGCGTCGGTGATCGATGCTGCGTCGGGTGGATCAAGAAATCCGAACTCCGCGAGCGAACCCAGGCCGAGCGACTTGAAACGCAGCAGCACGCTGGCGAGATTGGTCCGTCGCACTTCGGGATCAGTGAACGCCGAGCGGGCATCGAAGCTCTCGCGGCTGAACAGGCGGATGCAGATGCCCGGTGCGACGCGCCCGCAGCGCCCGGCCCGCTGCTCGCAGCTCGCTCGACTGATCGGCTCGATCGGCAGCCGCTGGACCTTGCGCTGCGGGTCATAGCGGCTGAGCCGAGCCAGCCCCGTGTCAATCACGTGGCGAATACCCGGCACGGTGAGTGAGGTCTCGGCGACGTTGGTCGCGAGGATGATCCGCCGACGGCCATTGGGCGATGGATGGAAGATGCGATCCTGATCCGCGCTGGAGAGTCGCGAGAAGAGCGGCAGGATGTCGGCATCCAGCCCGCGACGCTTCAGCACGCCCTCGGCCTGCGTGATCTCGCGCTCGCCGGGCACGAACAGCAGCACGTCGCCCGGATCGACTCCCGGGCGAAAGAGCTCTTCCGCGGCGTCGCCGAGGGATTCGAGATCGATCTCGTGCTCGTCATCATCCCGCGATGATCGATAGCGCATCTCGACCGGATAGGTGCGGCCGGAGACCTCGATCACGGGCGTGCGGCTCGAACCGCCGAACGCGTCGGAGAATCGCTTCGGATCGATCGTCGCCGAGGTGATGATCACCTTCAGCTCTGGGCGACGGGGCAGCAGCGTGCGCAGGTAGCCGATCAAGAAGTCGATGTTCAGCGAGCGTTCGTGCGCCTCGTCGATGATGATCGCGGAGTAGCGGCTGAGTTGCGGGTCATTGGATAACTCGGCGAGCAGCACGCCGTCGGTCATGACCTTGATCTGCGTCTCGCGGCTGGTCTGATCCTCAAACCGCACGGCGTAGCCGACCAGCCCGCCGAGGCGAACCCCCCGTTCTTCGGCGATGCGTGCCGCGACGCTGCGGGCGGCGAGGCGACGCGGCTGCGTGTGCCCGATGATGCCCCTTGGGGCGAGCGTGATGCGCCCCTGAGCCGCGGCGTCAAGCATGATCTGCGGGAGCTGCGTGGTCTTGCCGGAACCAGTCGCGCCGCAGATCACGACCACCTGATGCCCGGCGATCGCCGAGACGATGTCGTCGCGACGTTGGAGGACGGGGAGGGTGGGGTCGGCGGCGGGCATGCGATGACGGCAAACGCGTTGAGCATCATACCGGGCGCGATGGAACGATGAGCCGCAACTCGCGTGTCGACCACGGCTTCCTATACTCCAAACATGGAACTGCGTGGCACCATCAACGCCGGCCGAATCGTCCTCGACGATGGACGCGCGCTGCCAGAGGGAACCCGCATCACGCTGCGTGTCATTAAGCGGGCCGATACCAAGCGCTCGAAAGCCAAGCAGAAACTGATCGCCAAGGTCCGGGCGACCGCTGTCAGAACCGGCATTTCAGACCTTGCCGATCGACATGATGAGTTCTTGACCGGTGCGAAGCCGGTGCGGAACGCCAGGAAGCGAAAGGGTCGACGTTGACTTCGCGGATGGGCCAAGCGGACCTCTCGCGTGTGTTTGTCGATACCCACGCCTTGATCGCGCTGGTGAATAGCGACGATTCGAAGCACGAAGCCGCATCATTGCTGTTCGAGCGATTGGTGCACGATGACTGCGCGTTCGTTCTCAGCGAGTGGGTGCTCGCCGAGTTCTTGACGGTCTGCTCGCGGCGTCGATTGCGTTCCGCGGGCCTGCGGCTCGTGAGCACGGTGCTGAGCGATGTTGCAGAGATCGTCTATCCCGCCAACCACGCGACATTCGAGGCGGCGTTCGCGTCATTTCGACAACGATCCGACAAGGAGTGGTCGCTCATTGACTGCACGAGCATCGTTCTGTGCAAGCAGCGGCGCATCACCGCCGTGTTCACCGGCGACAAGCACTTTTCACAGGCGGGGCTGAACATTCTGCTCTGAACGCTGACCATGACCAACCCATACGACACCTACACCAGCCCTCTCGCCACACGCAACGCCAGCCCAGAGATGCTGCGGCTGTGGTCGGCTCGGCACAAGTTCAACACGTGGCGGAAGATCTGGCTCGCGGTGGCCGAGGCGCAGCATGAGATCACCAAGGATCAGCCGAAGCCGCTGGTGACGAGCGAGCAGGTTGAAGAGTTGCGGGCCGTGGTGGATCGGCCGGGCGGGATCACGGATGAAGAGATGAAGCTTGCCGAGAGGTATGAGCGCGAGCTTCGGCATGATGTGATGGCGCATGTGCATGCGCTGGGGGACTCGTGCCCGAAGGCGAAGGGGATCATCCATCTGGGGATGACGAGTCAGGATGTGGTGTGCAATGCAGATTGGTGGCTGATCCATGAGTCCACCCAGCGCATTGCCAGCAAGGCTGCGGCGGTTGTTTGTCGGCTGGGAGAGTTTGCGCAACGGTGGGCATCTATCCCTGCACTGGGGTTCACGCACTATCAACCCGCTCAGCCGGTGACTGTTGGGCGGCGGGCAGCACTTTGGGCCCATGACCTCAGTCTCGTCTCGGACTCGCGTCTGTACTCCTCCTCACTTCGAGGCTTGAAGGGAGCAACGGGCACCCAGGCGTCGTTTCTATCGTTGTTCAACGGGGACACGACGCTCGTTGACCGGCTCGAAACGGAAGTGGTTAGACGGATTCGAGTGTTAAAGGGTGATTGGACAGAAGAATCGACGGAGGCCTATGTCATTCGAGTCCGCAAGCGAGTGCTCGCACACTTTGATGAGCAGTTGCGCAAGGCTGAGACAGATGGCGACACCACCACGGCGGCGTATCTGCGAATATCGCGTTCGAATTACGAGCAGCGACCATTGAGAGACTTGATCAAGCAACACAGCGCCACGTTTCTTGAGGCACAATCTGTGTCACTGACGGGCCAGACCTATCCCCGGGTCTTCGACACCTTCATCCTCGCCGATCTCGCCTCCGTCGCAAGCGTCCTCCACAAAATCGCCACCGACATCCGCCTCCTCTGCAACCGCAAAGAACTCGACGAGCCCTTCGAGGACAAGCAGATTGGCTCTAGCGCCATGCCCTACAAGCGCAACCCGATGCGTTGCGAGCGGATCTGCGGCCTGACCCGCTTCGTCATGAACCTCGTCGGCAACGCTTATGACACCGCCGCCACGCAGTGGCTGGAACGCACGCTCGACGATTCCTCGAATCGCCGTCTGTCGCTGCCCGAGGCCTTCCTCGCGCTCGACGGCGCGCTCGATCTGATGCACAACGTCGCCAGCGGGCTGGTCGTCTACGAAGCCACGATCCGCAAGAATCTCATGGCCGAGCTGCCGTTCATGGCGACTGAGAACATTCTGATGGCCTGCGTCAAGCTCGGCGGCGATCGTCAGCACTATCACGAGCTCATCCGCCAGCACGCCCAGGCCGCGGGCAATCGCGTCAAGCAGGAGGGGCTTGAGAACGACCTGCTCGATCGGCTGAAGAACGACAAGGCGTTCTGGTCCAAAGCCCGCGGCGGAGCGCTCGACGCAGAGCTCGACTGGGACGGAGTTATGGACCCCATGAAGTACGTCGGCCGAAGTGTCGAACAGACCGAGCGGTTCATCCGCGAGGTGGTCGAGCCGCTGCGCGAGCAGTACGGCGAGGCGATCGCCAAGCTCGGATCGACCGGACCCAAGGTCTGATCAGTGCAAGCCAAGGCCATCCGAGGTCGGGGCGGGCGCACGGGAAGATGGGCGTGTGTCCACCGAGCGGCTCTGGTGTCCGCGCTCGCGCACGGGCATTTGACTGAGATCATGAGCTTCTGAAGAAGAGTGCCTTTGGTGGCACGGGCGTCCCGCCTGTGTCCCTGAACGCAGATGTTTCGCACAGGCGGGACGCCTGTGCCACCACTTGTTCAAAGATCCCCACACAGAAAAACACACCCCGGCGGGACCATCCCACCGGGGTGCGCGGAGAATCAGACGTTTGGTTGCCACGCGGATCGTGGCGGCTTGATGGGCAAGGCGCGATCAGCGGCGGCGGCGGGCGCCCATGAGCAGCGCGGGCACCAGCAGGCCAGCCGCGGCCGGGGTCGGGATCGGGGGCGTGCCTTCGAAGCGCCACGATTCGAGCACGTGGGCCTGGCGATCAGGATTTCCGCCGGTGGCCGCGGTCACGCCGATCCAGGCCTTGCCGACGCCGTCGGTATCGGAGGTCAGGGCCAGGAGGGAGCCGAGGTTCACGCTGCTCTGCAGAGTGAGGTTGCCATCGATGAAGATCGACATGACCCCGCCGATGTACCGAACGCGGAGCGTATGGCTGGAGCCGCCGGAGAGATCGGGCGAGGCCGCCGAGCCCAGGGAGTAGTCGGAGTCCGGGCTGTTCTGCAGCAGGCCGCGCGACTGCACGCTGACATGGTTGTTGCCGGCGTCGGGCCAGTCCTTGGGGGAGTTGTTCCACATGTCGAACTCGACGGCGAGGGAGCTGCTGATGCCGGGGAGCCCGAAGACGGCGTTCTCGCCGTAGCCCATGCCACCGCCGCTGGCGCCAAGCGCGGTGGGCGCGGCGTTCTGGATGACAAGGGCGATGCCGTCGGCGCCGCCGCCGAAGCGATCCTCGATCTTGATGACCATGGTGGTGTCGAACCCGCCGCTGACGCGCTGCTGCGTCGCATGCCAGACCGCGCCGGCCGACGCACGGACACTCGGGGTGACAAGCAGGCGGTTGGAGCTCTGCACGGCAGACCCGACAAGGTTCAGCCCGGCCGTGGACGAGAAGTCGGTGTAGTCGAAGTCCGCCATCGCGGACGACGACACGCCGCAAGCCATCACGGCGGCGGCGACAATGGTGCGGGTGTGGGTCTTCATGGTCTGATCTCCGTTTGATGAGCAGGTCGAGAAAGCCGTCGGTGCTCAGCGCGACTGTGCGGCGGGCCCGAGCCGCTCTGCGTGGAAACGAAGCGGCACCTCGAATAGACCATGCATGACGGCTCATCGCCAGTTCGAGGGGAATGCCGAGTGGCTTACCGGTCGTCATGCACGGCGAGGTTCCGCCGACTTCATACGCCGCCAGGTGTATGGGACTTGCTCAAGCGAGCAGGCGTCATTCTCGGACAGTGCGAGGGCCGCGAGGCCTTGCCGAGTCGGCGAGAGCGGGCTCGCCTTGCTCCACACAACCGGCGCAGCCTCGGGCGCGTGGCTGTGCTTGCCGACTCTGGCGAGAACGCCGGAGTGGAGACTGAGATCGGGCGGACAGAGAAAGGCCCGGCACACATCGGTGCGCCGGGCCGGAAGCTCGTCAGAAGTTCGCTTCAACCAGATGGTCACGGGTCGGATCGGGAGATCATCCCGATGAGATCGGCCGGTGGCGGCACCCTGCTGGCCCGATCAGGTCAGCGGCGGCGGCGCATCGCGACCAGACCGCCGACACCCAGCAGGGCGATCGAAGCCGGCGCGGGCACCACGCTGGAGAACTGCCAGGACAGGATCTCATGCCGCTGAGCATTGATGCGGGCGCCTGTGGCGGCGGTGAAGCCGACGAAGGCGTCCATGCCGTTCTCGAGCGCCAGCGTGTTGCTCAGGTTCACGTTCACGTTCAGGATGGGCTGGGCGAGGTTGTCATAGAAGATCTGCATGAGCCCGGGCGTGTAGCTGATGCGGACGGTGTGCACGACCAGATCGTTGAACGCGCCGTTGACGGCGATGCCGTTCAGCGAGTTGACGCTCGACGGGGTGTTGGGGAGCAGGCCGTTGGTCTGCACGCTGAGCACCGCGGCGCCGGGGATGGTCGGCCAGTTGGCGCTGTTGTCCCAGGTGTCGAAGACGACCGCGAGAGAGTTGCTGATGCCGGTGCCCGCCGAGGGGAAGGCCAGATTGGTACCGAACCCGAGTGCGCCACCCGCCGCACCCATGGCGGTGGCGCCCTGGTTCTGGACGATGAAGGTCAGCCCGTCGGAGCCGACACCGCTGCGATCACGCATGCGGAAGGTGAACTCGGTCACGAATCCGAGATCGACACGCTGGCGGTTCTGGTGGTAGGTCGTGCCCACCTGGGACTGCCCGGTGGTGGCGGTGGCGGGCATGGTGAGCGAAAGGGTGTTCTGCTCGCCGGTCAGCCCCGCGGTGGAGGCCGAGGTTCCGTTGAGCTGCAGCATCGAGACATCGTTGAAGTTCTGCAGATTGATGGTCTGCACGAACTGGGCGTTGGCACCCGACGCCGCGCCGACGATTGCGGCAAGAGCCGCGGCGCACGCCAAGCGGGCCTGGGACGGACGCGACGTGAGAAGGGTGAACATGACCGGAACTCCAAGCGAGAGAGGGTGAACAGCGGGACGACTCAAACCGGGCGCGCACGGATCGCGCTGAAGGGCACGGCCCTCCAACAGCGCACCACGCGAGCGTCGCGTCGTGCGCACGTGCATCCATGCACAGCGTCCAGATCCGACACGCGGACTGGAACGCGTCCAGTTTCGAGCGGTGATGACCGGCACCGCACGAGAGAGAAACCACACCGAGCCGGGCTGACGCCGGCGCGTGGGTGAAACCGATCTTCCGGTGTGCGCGTGATTGGGCGCGAGCCGGAGAAAAGGCCCATGACTTCGCACGCCCAGGGCGTGCGTCAGGCGATCTCTCTCAACTCCACGTGGCAGCGAGCCGTCACATCATGACGCTCACGCAGGATCCTGATCCCGCCGGAGGTAATGCCATACCACCGCCCTCTCTTCCCCGAGACCCCACACTGGGTGAGGTTCAGCATCCGCAACGCTTCCAATCAAGAATGGACCACAGAAACGCGTGTGTGCAAGTGCAAACCCATCAACACGTTGCGATACGTCACTCTCCCCGATACAGGTTGCCTGGCTTGGCATCTCATCCGAGATATCTGCTCTCAGCCCTTCACGGTTTGGATTATCAGACGTCGAACTCGGTCTTCCTGCCCGGGTCCCCACATCGCATGCCCCCCGCGTCTAGAGATGCAGACCAAGGATGTCGCCCGTGGGGTGGGGTTCCTCGGCGGTCTCCTGCCGAAGCGGGAAACTGATGGCGCAGGTCACTCCCGATGGTTCAAAGCCCAGGTGCACGGTTCCCCTGAGCTCATGAGCGATCGCACCCTGAATGAGCTCGGACCCGTAGCCGGGAGACGGTGAGGCGCCGACGGGTGGACCGTCGGACTCCGTCCAGTCCAGATCGATCGCCGGCTCCTGTGTCGCGCTCTGGCGGAGCGACCATCGAACGGCGACCCGTCCCTTGGACCCGCTGAGCGCGCCGTACTTCGCGGCGTTGGTGGCCAGTTCGTTCAGAGCCATGGTGAGCGCTTGCGCAGCCCGCGGCGGGACCGTGATGTCCGGACCCTCCATGATCAGCCGACCGGTCTCCCCCGGGCTGAAGACCTCGAGCGGCTGGGAGACGACGGCCCTGAGCTGAACGCCCTGCCAGCGGCTGCGGGCCAGAGCCCCATGCGTCCGCGCCATGGCGTTGAGCCGTCCCACAAACCGCTCCATGAACTCCGTGAAGGTCGCGACGCTGCGTCCGGTCTGCTCGGCCAGGGCGATGACGGCGGCGAGGTTATTCTTGACCCGGTGGTCGAGCTCCTTGAGGATCAAATCCTGGCGGCGCTGCGCAAGGCGACGCTCGGTCACGTCCTCGACGATGCTGGCCACGCCGATCACCCGCCCGCGCGCATCCACCAGGGGGGTGTTGTACCACTCGCAGACGATGACGCTCCCGTCGGCCCGAAGGTTCTCGTTGGTCCCGCGGACACCCCCGCTGCGGGTGAGCAGGTTGCGCCAGACGTCGTCAACATAAGGCTTGGCGGTTGCGGGAACGATGAACGATCCGTGCCGACCGATGGCCTGCTCAGAGGAGTACCCGAAGATCCGTTCGGCGGCGGGGTTCCACGCCGTGACGGTGAACTCGGTGCTCCAGGAGATCACGCCCACGGGCGCCGAGTTGACGAACATGCTGAGGCGGGCCTCGCTCTGGCGAAGCTTGCGTTCGTTGTCACGCGAGACGGTGACGTCGCGGACCAGGAGCAGGGCCTCATCCTCACCGCTGCGCGACATGCGCACCTCCCAGCACGTCCGATCTCTGCCGTCGCGCCGGACCTCGTACTCGTAGGTCTGTTCCTGTCCGGTCCGGAAGAGCTCGGCGAGATGGTGCTCGCACTGCTCGCCGAGCGCCCTTGGCAGAACGTCGCGCACGGGACGACCCAGGAACTGCTCCGGGGGCACGAGCAGACGGTGCGGATTGTTGGTATGCACGGCGAGATAGCGTCCGTCCCGGTGCATGCGGAAGATCGTGTCGGGGATCGCCGCGATGAGCGAGAGCGTCGTCTGCTGGCTCTCGCGCAGGCGCGCCTCGATCTCGCTCCGCTCGGTCACGTCAATCGTGTAGCCGACGAAGTACGCCAACTGACCGGACGGATCTCGATCGACGACGGTGTGATCGGCCACGATCCGCCACCGACCGTCGCGGGTGCGGACCCGGTACTGCTGCTCGAACGCGGCGCGGTTGTTGGCAAGGTGATCCTGGATCTCCGCGGCGACCCGGGCGACGTCGTCGGGGTGCATGATCTCGATGAACCGGATTCGTCCGGACACGAAGTCCGCCGCGGAGTAGCCGAGCATCGCCACGTTCTCGCTGACGTACTCGACGGGCCAGCCCTCGCTGACGCGCCAGCGCCAGGCGATGGCGGGGCCGGAGAGAAACAGGCGACGCTCGGCCCGGAGGGCGTCCTCGGCGGCTCGGCGCTCGGTGATGTCCGTCACCATGGCGAGCGAGCCGTCATACTCGCCCGAGTCGCTCGCGATCGGATTGGTCGCGACGATGGCCCAGAGCGGGCGACCGTCGGCCCGGATGAACTTGAAGTCGTGGACCTCGCTCTGGCCGACAATGCGCCGCTGCTGATAGTCCTGGATGATCCGCCGACCTTCGTCATCCATGTACTCGGTGATCGGCTTGCCGATCATGCCTTCCGGCCGAACCCCGAGCATGCGGCCCATGGTCGCGTTCGCGAGCGTCGTGCACCAGTTGATGTCGACCACCCAGATGCCCTCCTGGGCGGTCTCGACGATGCCGCGGAACTTCGCCTCGCTCTTTCGCAGCGCGGCAATGGCGCGATCGCGCTCCAGGGCGATCCCGGCGAGATGTGCCGCGCTGGCGATGATGTCGAGCTCGCGTGGCGTGGGCTCGCGGACGGTTCGGGAGTACATCGCCAGCGAGCCGACCACCTGTCCGTCGCTCAGCCGGATCGGATCCGACCAGCATGACCGCAGGCCGAACGAGAGCACAAAGTCGCGATACGACACCCACAGCGGGCTCTGACCGATGTCGGACACGACGACCCGCTTGCCCACGTACATCGCCGTGCCGCACGACCCGACGTTCGGCCCGATCTCCACACCGTCCAGTCGCAAGGTGTACTCCGGAGGCAGGTCAGGAGCGGCTGCGGACTCGATGGTCTTGCCATCGGTCTTGAGAAGCAACACCGACGCGAGCACGCCCGGGGCCTGCTCCTGGACCAACTGGCAGATCGCCTCGAACACGGTCGCGACGGGCGCGCCGGCGGCGACGCGCTCGAGGATCTCACTTTGCCGCTGCTGCCAGCGGTCCACCGCACGCTTCTCGGTGATGTCGATCACCGTCGCGACCCGGATACGCCGCCCGCCTGCGGAGGGAATCGCGTGCGTGGACACCAGCACGTCGATCACCCGCCCGTCGCGCGTCATGTGCACCCACTGACCGACGCTGGGCGCGGCGGGATCGCGTGACTGCACGAACGCCGCGACCTTGCTCCGCTCGCTCTCCGGGCGAATGTCCAGGATGGTCATGCCAAGGAACTCTTCGCGCGACCAGCCATAGGTCTCGACGGCGGCCTGGTTGACCTCGCAGAAGCGCAAGGTCTCATTGTCGAACACCCACATCGGATAGGGATGCCTGGCGAAGATCGCCGCGTACAGCTCCTCGGCCTCGCGAAGCTTCTGCTCGGTGACCTTGCGCTCGGTGATGTCGCGCCCGTAGCACACATAGC
The DNA here is from genome assembly GCA_002405485.1 of Phycisphaerales bacterium UBA4658. Lineage (GTDB taxonomy): Bacteria > Planctomycetota > Phycisphaerae > Phycisphaerales > UBA1924 > UBA4658. Next base: position 16,652 of record DHLW01000118.1, on the reverse strand, counting down.
TGTTCACCGTGCCGTCGGCGTCAATGATCGGAGAGATCTGCATGTCCAGCCAGCGGACGCGGTCGTCTCGATCGATCGCCCGCATCTCGAACCGTCCTGATCTGCCGCTCAGCACGGACTCCCGATTCTCGGCGAGATGCCGATGATCGTCCGGATGCACCCGCGCGTGGTGATCGTGCGTCGCCTGCTCCTGATCGGAGAGCGGAAAGACCCGCTCCGACGCCGGGCTGCGGTAGAGCCGCCGACCATCCCGACCGAAGTGCACGATGAAGTCCTGCGAGTGCTCGGTGATGAGGCGATACCTGGCTTCGGCCTCGCGAAGGCGCTCGTCGGCACGGACGAGCGCGTCGATATCGATGAGCGTTCCGACCATCCGCACCGCCCGGCCCGCCTCGTCGCGGATCGCCACGCCGCGGGATCGGAACCAGCGGAACTCTCCGGACTGAAGCTTGAGGCGATACTCCGAGACGTACGGCGTGCCGCGCTCGAGGTGGTTGCGCAGGGCTCGATGGGCACGCTCGCGATCATCCTGATGCAGCAACTGATCCCAGAGGAGCCGGCTGACGACCCTGGCCTGGGCGTTCAGCCCGAGGAGTTCGCACGCGTGCCGCGACCACGTCGTCCGATCGGCATGGACATCCCAGTCCCAGAAGCCGTCGGTCGACCCCTCGAGCATGGCGAAGAACCGATCGCGTTCGGTGCTGACGGCCTGCTCGGCACGCTTTGCCCGGGCTCGGAGGATCAGCAGTACCGGGATGACCAGCATCTGCACCGCGGCCACGGCCGTGCCCAGCGCAAGCCATGTCCCCCACCGTTCGATCCATGGCCCTGGCGCCCCCAGAATCTGCGCGCCCTGCGGCACACGTGCAAGCAACTCCCAGCGACGAAGATTGTCGAAGCGAAAGACGTTCTGCACAGCGGCGGACTCATCGATGGGAATGTCCCGAGCCGATCCGCCCTTGAGGACCTGTGCGGCCATCTCGCCGGCTCTGAGCCCCTGGGATCGGAAGCTCACCACCCGCCCCCCGACCGTCCCGGCCTGGAGGTTGCTCTCAAACACAACATACATCGGGACGGGCCAGTGCTCCCATGTCCCAAGAGACTCGGAACCAGCGTGCTCGGAGGGATAGTGCGAGAGATACAGCACGGCCCCGCCGGGCCCGAGCGCCGCGGCCTCCGTGTTGATCACGTCGCCGATCTCGCTCGATGTCGCCCAAGTCAGCTTGACCCCCGCGTCGACACTCGCAAGCTGCCGTCGCACCTCGTTTCGCAGGTTCGCGCCGCGCTCATGGCCGCCCCCGACCACCAGAACGTGGGCCAGGTCCGGCTGCATGCGACGCATGAGCGCGAGCGATCCCCGGATGTCGATGCGCTCAAGAACACCGGTCACGCCCGCGCCGGAGGCATCACCTGCGATGCGATTGCGCACCTCTTCGGGGCTCCACATGACACCGCTGAAGATCAGCGGCACACGCGGGAACACCGATCGACCCTCCGGCCCGGTCATGAGGTCAAACGCCAGCGTGTCGATCGTCACGATCACATCGGGATTGAGGTCGCGCCACTTCTCCAGCACCGTGTCGGCGAGTCGACGCCGCGCTTCGCCCGTCAGTTCGGGAGTGGGACCGGCACCGCTGGTGAGAGCGTCCGCTCGAATCTGGATGTTCGGGAACTCCGCGCTCAGCCGCTCACGCAGCGCGTCCTCCTGCATCGACATCGACGTGACGAACCGCTCGTACGAGCCGATGATGAGCACCCGGGCTAGCCGCGCTCGGCTCGCGTCGGAGACCTCCGGTGACAGAGCACCCGGGCCATCCGCAATCGCCGGGATCGGGCCCGACGGAACGGAGGCGACGGCGAGAACGGCCACGAGCAGGTGGATCGATCGCCCGAACCGCCCACGATGACTCCAGCCCATGGGGAATCTCCCTGGCGTTGGAAGCTCCCCCGCCGGGGGTATCATTGGATTGTCCGGGCCGCCGCGCTTCGCGGAAGCACCCGACGCGTGTTCATTTTCGGCGTTTCCTGCAAAGGTTCACACCATGCCCACCGACATCGCCTCCATCCTCGGCCCGGAAGCCAAAGCCCTGCTGGGCTACGAGTCCAAGACCCTCTCCAAGAGCCGTATCCACCTCCCGGGACCTGACTTCGTCGATCGGGTCTTCAGCCAGACCGACCGCTCGCCGGTTGTCCTCCGCAACTTCCAGACGATCCTGAACACCGGGCGCCTCGCCGGCACCGGCTTTGTCAGCATCCTCCCCGTCGATCAGGGCATCGAGCACTCCGCCGGCGCGAGCTTCGCCCCGAATCCCGAGTACTTCGACCCCGAGAACATCTGCAAGCTCGCGATCGAGGGCGGATGCAACGCCGTCGCCTCGACCCTCGGCGTGCTCGCCGCCGTCAGCCGAAAGTATGCCCACAAGATCCCCTTCCTCGTCAAGTTCAACCACAACGAGATGCTGACGTACCCGAACGTGCACAAGCAGAGCTACTTCGGCTCCATCCGGCAGTGCTACGAGATGGGCGCAGTCGCCGTCGGCGCGACCATCTACTTCGGCAACGACACCGCCCGCGACGAGATCGCGTACGTCTCCGACATGTTCGAAGAAGCCCACGCGCTGGGCATGGTCACCGTGCTCTGGTGCTACACCCGCAGCGCGGGCTTCAAGATCAAGGGCGCCGACGGCAAGAGCACCGACTACCACTCCTCCGCCGACCTCACCGGCCAGGCCAACCACCTCGGCGCGACGATCAAGGCCGACATCATCAAGCAGAAGCTCCCCACCAACAACGGCGGGTACGCCGCGCTCAACACCGGCGGCTCCAGCTACGGCAAGTGGGACAAGCGCGTCTACACCGACCTCTGCGGCTCCGACGCCGAGGGCAAGGGCGGCCACCCGATCGACCTCTGCCGGTACCAGATCCTCAACAACTACATGGGCCGCGTCCCGCTCATCAACTCCGGCGGCGAGTCCAAGGGCGCCAGCGACATGCACGACGCCATCGTCACCGCCGTCGTCAACAAGCGCGCCGGCGGCATGGGCCTCATCTCCGGCCGCAAGGCCTTCCAGCGCCCGATGAAGGAAGGCGCAGCGCTCCTGCACGCGATCCAGGACGTGTACCTGGACAAGAGTGTCACGGTGGCGTGAACCTGCTTCACACGCGACCCGGCGCCCCGATTCATCGTCGGGGCGCTGTCGTTTCCGGCACCGGTCCTTCCGCCGCGAGCCCGTCACCCCGTCGACTGCATCGCCGCGGCGATCGCGCTGACGCTCTGCAGCAGCAGCGGCTCGACATGCCGTCGTTCCGTCTCGTCGCCGCGACGGGCCCTGGACAGCAACTCGATCTGCACGAGGTTCAGCACGTCGGTCCAGGGGTTGCGATCGCGGATGGACTGCCCGATGATCGGCGCGTCCGCATCAAGCGCGCCCTTGCCGGTGATGCCGAGCACGCCCCGGCACGCCCAGGCGTGCTCCTGGGTGATCACCTGGAAGAACCGTGCCCCCGCGGGTGATCGGGTCTCCATCGCGTATCGCCGAGCGATCACCAGGCGGGCACGCAGAAGCTCCTGCGCCGCGTTGTCGATCACGGTGCTCAGCCAGTCGCTGCGTCGATACTCGCTGGCGAGCAGCTCGCGCTCCAGAGGCGTTGTCGACTCCAGCGCGGTTCCCAGCCCGAACCAGCCCGGAATCAGACTGCGCATCTGCACCCAGGTGAACACCCAGGGAATCGCCCGGAGCTGGTCGAACCCGCTGCGACCGCCCTCGACTCCCGCCGCGGCGGTCCCGCTTCCCACCGCACGCATCACCGGTCGGCTCGCAATCGGGAGGCCGGCGATGGGCGCGATCGGCCCGGCATCGGTGAACCACGCCCAGAACTCCGGATCATCGATGAGCTCTCGATATCGCTGCATCGAACGCCGAGCCATTCGGTCCAGCAGTTCGACGAGCGCCGGGTCGCGTTCCTGCTCGCGCGTGTCCGCGGACGCGACGAGCGAAGCGTGCATGATCTGCTCGATGTGTCGATGCGCAATGGCCGGAAGCGCGTAGCGGAACGAGATCACCTCACCCTGCTCGGTGAATCGCACACGCCCCGTCCGCGCAGGACCAGGCGTGGCCAGGATCGCACGGCCGGCTCGCCCGCCCCCGCGGCCGATCGTGCCTCCGCGACCGTGAAAGAACCTCAGCAGCACGCCGCGGCTGCGCACCGCGTGCGCGATGCGCCGCTGGGCGCGATCGAGCGAGAGGTTGGCCATCAGGAACCCCCCGTCCTTGTTCGAGTCGCTGTACCCGAGCATGATCTCCTGCACCGGGCCGCTCTGGGCCGGCGGTGCACCGTGCACGCGCCCGGGCACGAGCGATTCAAGATGCGAGCGGTACAGCGGCTCGTCAAGGATCGCCCCCACGAGCGCGTCGCCATGCGCCAGATCGTCGATCGTCTCCAGCAGAGGGACGACGTGGAGCATGCCCGTCAGCCGCACCGACCCGTCGGCATCGCGCGCCACCCGGGTGAGTCCCGCTTCCTTCATCAGAAGCAGGGTCTCCAGCACGTCGCTCACGCCGTGCGTCATCGAGATGATGTACGAGCGCACGCTCCGCCGATCGTGCTCGACGGCCCCGCGCACGACCGCGAGCGTCTGCATCAGTTCCCGCGTCGCGGGCGAGAGCGCCGCGTCGACCGGGCAGAGCGGTCGGGGCTGGGCGAGTTCGGCGCGGAGCACCGCCACGCGCTGGGCCTCGCTCAAGCTCGCATACTCGTGGACCACGCCGGCCAGCTTGAGGAGCTCCCCGACCGCCGCCTCGTGCACCGCGCTGTGCTGCCGCACGTCCAGCGTCGCCAGGTGGAGTCCGAACACCCGCGCCCGCACGATCGCGCTGGCGAGCCGGCCCAGCCGCGCCACATCGCCGAGTCCGGACTCGATGATGGCGTCTCGGATCTGCAGCAGGTCGCGGACGAGCGCAGCCCCGTCGTACCTGGGATCGCGGCGGATCCGGCCCCGGATCTGCATGAGCCGGATGCGGATCGGCTCGTGCTGCCGCTGTTCCAGCGACGATGCGTCGTCAATGAAACCGTCTCCCTCCTGCGCCGTGAGCTCGACGAACCACCCGGGTATCGGCAGCCGCCTGCGCGAGCGCGAGAGCTCCTGCTGCAGTTCGCGGAGCTCGCGCTCCCACAGATCCGCCGCCGCCGAACGCAACTGACGGATTGTCGCCTGCGTCACCTCGTGCGTCACCTTCGGGTTGCCGTCACGATCGCCGCCGATCCAGGTGCGGTACCGCAGCAGCGCGGGAAGATCGGTCAGCTCCAGCGTGCCCGCGCCGAACACATCGTTCGCCGCGTCGCACAGCTCTCGCATCAGCCGCGGAGCGACGCCCCAGATCGACGAGCAGAGGAAGAACAGGCCGTTCTTCACCTCGTCCAGCACGTCCAGCCGCTTGGGTCGCACGTCATCGGTCGCGAGCAGGATCTGCGTCAACCCGGCCATCCGGGCCATCCGCTCGCGCGTCTCGCCGCTGGATTCGGCGCTCTGCTCGGCGATCAGGAGCTCCGCGAGCCGCACCAGGTTGTCCAGCACGCTGCGGCGCTTGGCCTCCGTCGGGTGGGCCGTCAGCGTCGGTTGCACGTCCAGCCGCTCGATCAGCGTCCGCACCCCGGCCCCGTCAAGGCCCTTGCTCTTGAGGCGGAGCATCGCGTCCATGAGCGACTCCGGACGTGGACGGTCCGCCGATGCCGCACGCGAACGCTCCCGATTCACACGCACGATGTTGACCTGCTCGGCCTGGTTGAGCAGATGGAACCTCGCCGCGACGAACCGCAGCACCTCGCCCAGTTCCTCGGTCGAGAGTCGGGCGATCCGCCCCGCGGCGTCCTCGCGCTCGGGACTCTCGATCGCTTCACCCGCCGACCTGCACAGCTCATGCAGCGCGATGGCGTTGGCCCTGCCTCGCGCCAGGCCGCAGGCCGACGCGGCCCCGGTCAGCATCTCGTCGACAACGGTCCGATGATCGATCTGGCCCACTCGCCGCCTCCCGCTCTGCTCCAGTTGGACATTCACCCACCGCTCTCAGCGCTCCGCGACCTTCAGCACCACCACCGTGATGTCGTCGATCCGGGGCGTCATGCCCGTGTGCTGACGCACCTGCGCCATCAGATACTCGACGATCCGCGCCGCGCTCGCCTTGGGCTCCTGAGCCAGAAGCTCCACGAGCGCCTTGCGCAGCCGCGTCCCGCCGAACTTCCGACCCTCGAAGTTCGTCGCATCATGCAACCCATCGGTGAACGCCACCAGCACGTCCCTGGGCTGGAGCATCACGGTGCCCACCGGGTACTTCTGCATCGGATCGATCCCAAGCGCCATTCCGTCGGCCGTCAATCGCTGGATGTCCCGATCCTCCATCGCCCTGTCCGCCGGCACGTGCGCCAGCAGCGGCCAGTCGTGCCCGGCGCCGCAATACGTCAGCTTCAGGGACACCGGATCCACGACGCCGTACCACAGCGTGGCGAACTCATGGTCCAGCGTGTCCCGGCACAGGGCGCGATTGGTCCGGCTCAGCACCTCGTCGATGTGGTACAGATCCTGCGCGTGCGCACGGATCGCCGAACGCACCGCGCTCATCAGCAGCGCCGCCGCCACGCCCTTGCCCGCGACGTCCCCGATGAGCACCCCAAGGTGCCCGCCAAGCTCCAGGAAGTCGTAGAAGTCCCCGCCAAGCTCGAAGCTCGGGGCATAGTGCGCCGCCACGTCAAACGGCTTGATCTGCGGCAGGTGCCTCGGCAGCATCCGCCGCTGCACATCCGCCGCCAGTCGAACCTGACGCTGGATCCGCTCGTCCTCCGTCCGAAGCTCACGCAACTGCGCCTTGCTCACCCCGCTCGCCAGATGCTCGGCGATCGCCTTGAGCAGCTCGCCCTCGGCCTCGCTGAAGGCCCGAGGCGTCCGGGTGAAGAGCCGGATCACCCCGATCGGACGCCCCTGATCCAGCAGCCCCGTGGCGAGCAGACCAAACAGCCCCTCGGCCTCGATGCGCGCGTGGTCGGCGATCCGCCCGTCGGCGCTCATGTCCCCGATCGCCACCACGTCGCCGTTGAGCGCCTGCTTGCGCAGCACCGCTCCCAGGGTGAGCGGCCGAGAGTCCGCGATCCACCCCGTTGAGAGCCCGCGCGAGGCCTTCACCACCGGCGTTTCGCCGCGCAGATACCCGTCGGGGTGCGCAAAGATCGCGATCGACCCCGCGTCGGCCCCGATGACCTGCATCGCCAGATCCAGCGCGACCTGCAGCAGGTGGTCCACGCTCCCCGCCGAGTTCAGGAGCGATCCGAGCCGATACAGCGCGTCCAGCTCGCGCACCCGCTTGCGAAGCGACACCTGCGCCTCGCACACGTCGCACACGCTCGATGCCAGCAGCACCATCGTTCGCCGGATCGACTGCAGCCGCTGCGCCTCGGGCGTCTCCACCCGCGCAGACAGGATCTGCCTCGGCAGGCAGCACACGATCGCCCCAAGCATGCCCGTCGAGATGCGCAGCGGCACCGCATAGGTCTCGTGCGACCCGTCATCGACCACCCGAAGCTGCTCAAACGCACGCTTCCGCGCCTGCGGCTCGCTCACAAACGACCACGGATGCCCGCTTCCGAGCGCCCCAGGAAGACTCGTCGAGTCCTCGTCGCTCCAGACCGGAATGATCGCCTCACCCGATTGATCTCGCAACCAGATCGGCACCTGCGTCAGACGCGCAAGCTCATCGCACAACGCCGACACCGACCCATCGGTCAGAAAGTCACGCATCCGCGTGCCCCAGACCGTTCGACCACTCCCATCCACCCTGGAGACAGCATCCAACACCGGTGGCACAGCCACGGCGGTCGGCGTCTGTCGAGCTGTGTCAGGTACTTGGTCGGTGGACATGGTCACGATCGGCCCGGTTCCTTCCGAGCCGTCAGATCGTAGGAACGCTCGCGTTCGCACCCCGGGTGCCAGCGCCCATTCCTGCGCACCACCTCACAGACCAAGAGTTCAGGGTTTTCACTCTGCAGGTTTGGCCCCAGGCGAACCCGACGCGGGAAGCGCGCCCAGCCAAGCCTGCCGAAGCAGCACTTCCAGGGCCCGATCCGACTGCCCGCCCTCGCCCTCCTTGACCCGCTTTGCAAATCCGTCCAAACCCTGACGAATGAGCGTCTCCATCCCGCGCTGATACCCGAAATAGGCGATGAGCAGCCCCGATTCACGACCGATGGGTCCGGTGCTCGACTCCATCTCGATGGTCAGTTGCTCGATGATCCGGTCCATCCGGTCGGGCTTGGGCAGCAGGGCCGGGGCGTACCGCTGGGCCAGGAGTTCCGGGTGCTCGGTCATCAGGCCGCGGAGGTTCGCCGCTGCGGACAGGAACAGGCCCGCACCCATCTGCGCGTGCGCCCGCCCGATCCGCGCCATCGGGTCGCCGGTCATCACGCCCAGGGCCCGATTGAACTGATCCTCGGCAACGAAGAACCGGCTCTGGGCCATTGCTTCCTCGCCCGATCGCATGAACCCGGCATAGGCCTCCGGATCCTTGGTCACCACTTCCGACCCGCGACCCACGGCGATCAACGACTCCACCCGAGTGTCGGCGTGTGATCTCATCATCTTCACCAGCGCCACCACCGACGGGTCGGTCAACTCCGTCAACGAATCGCTCAGCGCCGGAAGGTCGCCTGACGGCCTTGTCTCCATCGGCCGCGGCTGGCCGGTCGGCGGAGCAGCCACGACCTCGGGCTTGGCCGCACCCTGCGGCTCCTGGCCAAGCAGACGGCGAATCCGGGCCAGCGTTTCGTTCACCGGCGCGGGCTTTTGTGCCTCCGCCGCTCCAGACGCGGGCGGCGTTTCATACCCCGTCTTCAGACGGTCCATCACACGGGTGTACGCAACGCTCGACGTCGGGACCGCGGCAGGTTGCACCCGCCCGATCGGCACGGCCTGAGGTGACGGACTCGTCGGCGCCGTGCGCGGCGTGGGCTCCGCCTCGGGCACACCCGAACTGGGCGTGGGAACGACCGCAGGAACACCGGGCGTCAAACCCGTCCCCAGCCCGGGCCCCGAACCCGGTCCAGATCCGGGCCCCGATCCAGGTCCAGATCCGGGCCCTGTAGGCGCAGTCGTGCCCGTGGCGCCCGGGGCGAGCGGGGACGCTGGCGACGGCTGCGTCTCGGGCGCCCCCAGAGGGCTGTCGGCGACCTTCACCCATCGGATGCCTGTCAGGGGCGACGCCTTGGCCACATACTGCGCCCCGAGTTCATCCTGTCGGCCGCCGATCACCACCGGACGCAGACTCGCCGCCGTGGCCCACTCCGCGGTGCTCCGCAGACTGGATCCACCTCCAGCGGGCGCGCCGATGCTCGTTGCCGGGGTCGCCCCGCCGCCGAACGTGGAGACCTGCGACTGGGGGACGATGGCTCCTGCTCCGGGAGCAGCAAACCCCATCCCTGCTCCGCCCGAGGTCATGCCGAACTGATAGCGCAGAGCATCACTCGTCCGCAAGCCCATCCCCGTGAACGAGCTGCCGACCGAGTCGCGTCGAAACGCGTAGTTGGAGTCGGAGGAGCTCGTTCCGCCGAACTGGTCCACCGCCTGGTATCCCACCGAGCCGCGGAACGACCGGCCGGCACCGGCCTGCCCGGTGATGATCGCGTTGTTCAACCGAATCTGGTCCGCAAGTGAGTTCTGCCGGAAGTTGATTCGGCCCTCGGTTCGGCTGAGGTTGGCATCGAGGATGCGCCCCCCACCGCTCACGTTCTGCTGGCCCTTGGCCGACCCCGCAGCCAGCGCGACCAGACCGGCGGCGAACACCGTCAACGTCTTTGTGGATCCACACGACATGCCAGAGTCTCCCAAGATCCGCCTCATCCGCCATACGCGCTGACTGCGCTACGCCCGCAACAGGTCCATGTTCCGACCACTCCGCCGACCCGGGGCACCCGGGGGACCCGGGGCACCCGGACATCCTCCATCGGCTTGCGAGCCCCATGAAGAATCGTGCCGGGCTCGGACCGGCGTGGGCCGCACGCCGCAGAGCTGCTACGACCGTCCGATACCTTCCGTTCGATCACCCGAGGGCCGGTCCGGGATCTGATCGTATAGTCGAACATGTCCAGCTACTACATCACCACGCCCATCTACTACGTGAACGACCGCCCCCATATCGGGCACTGCTATACCACCACGCTTGCCGACTGCGCCGCCCGATTCGCCCGGCTGATGGGCCACGACACCTTTTTTCTGACCGGGACCGACGAGCACGGGCAGAAGGTCGAGAAATCCGCCCAGGCCAAGGGGCTCAGCCCTCAGCAGCTCGCCGACGAGAACGCGGCACACTTTGAGGCCGCCATGCGCCTCATCGGCTCCAGCCACGACGACTTCATCCGCACCACGCAGAAGCGCCACACCCGCCAGGTGCAGGCCGCGTTCAAGAAACTCCTTGCCAGCGGCGACGTCTATCTCGGCACGTTCGAGGGCTGGTACGACGAGGGACAGGAGGAGTACGTCACCGACAACCAGGCCCGCGAGAAGAACTTCGTCGGGTTCAACGGCAAGCCGCTCATCCGCGCCACGGAGGAGAACTATTACTTCAGACTCTCCAAGTGGCAGCCGGCGCTGGAGAAGCTCTTCAAGGAACGTCCCGATTTCGTGCGTCCCGCCGCCCGCATGAACGAGGTCCTGGGGCGCCTGCGCGACGGGCTGCAGGACGTGCCCGTCAGCCGCACCAGCTTTTCCTGGGGCATTCCGCTGCCCGAGACCAACGGCCATGTGGCCTGGGTGTGGATCGACGCACTTCTGAACTACGCCACGGCCGTCGGGGCCGTTGATCCGGGTGTCGCCGCGCAAGAGGGCGTGCCCACGGCCCGCGCAAGGTACTGGCCCGCGCAGGTGCACGCGATCGGCAAGGAGATCCTGTGGTTCCACGCGGTGATCTGGCCCGCGCAGCTCATGGCCCTTGGGCTCCCCCTGCCCGAGTGCGTCTACGCGCACAGCTTCTGGATCAGCGAGGGCAAGAAGATGTCCAAGACGCTGGGCAACTTCATCGATCTCGCCGCGCTGCAGGCGTATGTCGATCGCTACTCGCTCGATGCGCTGCGGTGGTACATGCTGACGCAGGGGCCGCTCCGCGAGACCGACGCGGATTTCAGCTACGCGAAGTTCGTGGAGGTGTACAACGCCGACCTGGCCAACGGCATCGGCAACTGCGCCAGCCGCGTGGCGAACATGATCGAGAAGTACTTCGGCGGATCGCTGCCGGACGTGGATCTGTCCGGGTCTGCCGCATGGTCACGATTCGCGCCGGAGACCACGACGGACTTTGACTTCCGCGCGCTGACGAGCCATGCCTTTCAGGCCGCGCGGAGCTCGCACGAGTGCATGTCCCTCGACGAGGCCCTGATGCAGGGGACGTCGCTGGTCGGGCAGATCGATCTGTTCATCGCGCACACGCGCCCGTTCTCCATCGCCAAGGAGATCGACAAGAACCCCGCAAGTTCCGGGAAGCTGCGCGAGCAACTCGCCGCGTCGCTGGTCCTCTGCGCCGAGTCCATCCGCATCGCCTCGCTCTTTCTCTACCCCGCCATGCCCGCCAAAGTGGCTCAGCTCTGGCGCACGTGGAACTGCTCGCCCCTCGTGGATCCGAACAACCCGAACTCGGCGTTCAAGGCCCCGCTCGCCGAGCTCGCGGTCTTTGCCGGGCCGCACGGCCTGAAGCCCGGCCACCGCATCGCCAAGGGTGACGCGCTGTTCATGCGCGCCGACCCCGCGCAGCCCGCCCCAGCCCCAGCCGTTGCACCCGCCTGAGACACGCCATGCCCTACGTCAACGTTCGCATCACCCGCACCGGCGTCACCCGCGAGCAGAAGGCCCGCATCATCGCCGAGATCACCCAGACCCTCGTCAGCGTGCTGGGCAAGAAGCCCGAGCACACCCATGTCGTGATCGATGAAGTCGACACCGACAACTGGGGCTTCGCCGGTCAACTGACGAGCGACATCGTCGCACGAGCGGATGCCAGGAAGTAGCCGATCCCAGTCGCCACCGCGCTCTCGGCCCGCACTCTCAACCTGCGCTGCTTGGCCCCCACCACCGCACCAGGGCCCGCGTCGGCGGGCTCACCACATCCGGCTCACGCTCCACCCACGCACGGACTTCGTCCATCGGCGACCATGCCGCCATCGTGTACTCGCCGATTCCGCACTCTTGATCCTGGCACGCGAGCACACGAGACGTGACCGGCCCCGGCAGGTCAATCCGCAGCACCACGTCCACCGTCCGCGCACACGCGTCGTCGATCACCGCGACGCATCGCGGTCGGCCCAACCGCAGATCGACGCCAACCTCCTCGGTCGCCTCCTCCGCCAAAGCGGCGAGCAGCTCCCGCATGCCGATCGCAGATCCGCGTGACGGCTCCACCGTGCCGCTCGGGGCATTCTCCCACACACCCGCATAGATCCGCACGTCGCTCCCTCGCCGACCCAGCAGCACGCACGCATCCCCCGCGCCGTCACACGCCATCACGACGCCCTGCACCCCGAGCGCGCGAACGTCGTCCCGGCCGAGCGTCTCCGCCGTCGCCAGCGTCTTGTACGTCCCGCGTCGCGCGAGCAACAGTCCTCTGTGCGCGAGTTCGGCGTGGTCGACCAGCAACACCGGCCCGTCGAACAACCGTGGATTCCTGGCGCGCAGCTCGCCCCACGCCCGCTCCACCTCCACGCCACACTCTGCCGCGAACGCGCCGGTCTCCCCCACCAGCACCCGCGGCTCGCCCCGCGCATCGAAGACCTCGGTGGAGGACCAGATGGTGATGCCGGGAATGTCGTGAAAGCTCACAGGCATGCCATGCGGAGAGACCGCTCCAAGCCATCGACAACCACGCCGTCACCTTCGCATACCGACCGCGCCGCCGCCGATGCGTGCCACTTCACCCAAGCAGCCCTTCCATCCCCGGCATGTTCGGCAGGCCCATCGCCTCGGCCTCCTTGGCGATCTCGCGCTGGGCCATCGCCTTGGCGATGTCCATCGCGTTGTTCACCGCCTCGACGATCAGCATCTGCACCTGCTCGCGATCTTGCTCGCGCCCGCTCGTGAGCCCCATGCAGACCGCCGGCTCCAGCGTCACGCTCACCACGCGCATGTCGCCGCTCACCATCGCGCGCACCGCTCCACCACCCGAGCCGCCCGCGGCACGGATCTCGCCCAGCCGCTGGCGCACCCGATCTCCCGCGGCCTTGAGCTGATCCTTGTTCTTCATCAGCGAGGCCAGCGCACCCGCCGTCTTCAGCGCATCAAACATCGCACGCTCCGATCGACCCGTTGCCCCACTCCACACCTCCACACTACTTCCGCCGCGGCTGGACGTCCACCACCCTGCCCCCAAACAGCTCGATCGCCCGCTGCACGAGCGGATGATCCGTCACCTGCACCGGTTCACTTCGCGGCGCACGACCCACGCCGCCGCCTGTTGGCCCTGCTCCAGACTCTGCCGCCGGGCCGCCCTCGTCGCTGGCCACGGCTTCGCCGGCCACGTCGCCCCCTGCCCATTCGACGATCACCGCGCCCCCGAGCAGCTTGCCGAGGATCTCGCCGATCTGTCCCGTCCACTTCGCCCCGCGATGGGCCCACGCCGGCGCGATCGAGACCACCGCACGCCTCGGCCCACCCCCGTGCACCGCGACCAGTGTGCAGTTGGCCATCACCGCGCGGAGCAGCGGTCCAGTCTCGCCACCCATGCGCTGCGCCTTGGCCCACAGCGCGGCGAGGTCTGCTTCACCCTCTCCAGCCGCCACACCCACCGACTCCGCACCCACCGCTCGCGCACGTGCGTCGCCGGCGCGCACGCCGCCCTCCGCGACGCCCTCCGCGACGGCTTCCGGCGTCTCGGCCACCTCATCTCCCGACGCCGCACCCCGCCGCTCGTCTCGTGCACCATCCTCCCCCGCCCCCCGATCTATTTTTTTCCTGCGGCCGCTCCGCCCCCCCCACCTGCTCCGATCGCCGCGGGCGCTCCCACCCGCGTCGCCACCGCGCGGACGTGCCCGCCCACAAGTGCGGCGACGTCCGCCAGCTTCTCGCTCATCGCCATCCGCACCAGCGCGGCGTCCAGCACCGCTCTCGGACTGCTCGCCGTCCGCACACTCCGACCCGCCGAGTCGCACACCGCGATCAGGTGCGTCAGCCCAGCCGCATCAAACCGCGCCGCAAGCTCCGCCGTCTCGGCTCGGTGCTCGGCGCTGACCTCCACCAGATCCGTCTCCGCCCCGCACGCGCACACGATCATCAGGTCTCTGAACCGATCCGCCAGCACGCCGAGGAGTTGCTCCGGGCTCGACCCGCGCTTGAGCAGTTCATCACCCGCC
>DHLW01000118.1:1053-2097 GCA_002405485.1 Phycisphaerales bacterium UBA4658 | reverse complement strand
TCCGGCAGCCCGAGCAAGTCCTGCAGCAGCTTGACCGTCAGCGACTTCTCACCCGCCGCCATCAGCCGATCCATCACGCTCAGCGCATCGCGCATCGAGCCATTGCCAAGCCGAGCGACCATGTGCAGCAGCTCCGGCTCGGCCTTCAGCCCCTCCTGGTTCACGATCTCGCCCAGATGCCTGGCGATCGTCGACGTCGGGATGTTCTTGAAATCAAACCGCTGGCAGCGGCTCTGGATCGTCGCCGGCACCTTGTGCGTCTCGGTGGTGCACAGGATGAACACCACATGCTCGGGCGGCTCTTCCATCGTCTTCAAGAGCGCGTTGAACGCCGCCGTCGAGAGCATGTGCACTTCGTCGATGATGTACACCTTCCGCCTGCCGCGCAGCGGGCGATACGCGGCGTTGGCGATCAGCGTCCGCGCCTCATCCACCGAGTTGTTGCTCGCCGCGTCGATCTCGATGGTGTCGGTGTCCTGCCCCTTCAGGATCGCCTCGGCGACATCCTCCTGCACCTTGCCATCCGCCCCGACGGCGTTCAGCTCCTTGGCAAACAGCCGAGCCGATGACGTCTTGCCCACACCCCGCGTGCCGGTGAAGAGATAGGCATGGGCGACCCGGTTCTGCGCGATCGCCGTCCGCAAGGTGCGGACGATGGCCTCTTGACCGACAAGCTCGTCAAAGTCCTTGGATCGGTATCGGCGCGCGAGAACGGTGTAGGCCATGGGAGAGGATTGTAAGCCCGCCCCAAGCCCTGAAGACCACGTTGATCCCGGTGGTTCGTCGGCATGCGGAACCGACCACTTCGCGCAGCACCAAGCCGTGCCACCGACCGCGGCTTTGTGCGGCTGGTGTGCCTTGGCGAGTCCACGTCAGCACACCATGTCATTGAGATCTCTGCCGCATGACCCACTCGCGCGGCTCTCTCGGCGGCCAATCACACGGCACATCGTCTGCGTCTTGCAACTCGACACGCTGCCGTGCGGTTCACCAACGCGCGCTCGACCAGCGCCAATCGCTCGGCTCTGCAACCAGTCCTCGGGC
>DHLW01000118.1:522-924 GCA_002405485.1 Phycisphaerales bacterium UBA4658 | reverse complement strand
CAACCAGTCCTCGGGCAACCGGATGGATCTCAAAGGCCAGCGGATCGGCTGAGAGCGGCGAGAAACGAACGATGCGCTGCTGCATCGACAGCATGATGGACTTGAGACACATCGCCAGCGGCACCGACGGCCAACAACCCGTGCCACCTGCCGACGGCAAAGTACCCAAGAAAAGGTCCGCATACCACCCCAATCAAAGGTCAACGAACATCCGTTCCGCGACCTCTCGCTCCCACCGGATGAACGTACCACAGGTGCGATGGACCGCAAGAGGGTGCCACGTACGTTTCGTGTAAATCGGCTTTCTCGGCTTTACCAACCCCCTCCACGCCCCAAGATCGACGGCCAGGACACCGGCAGCACCGGGCATACGCCGCTTATGGCTGCTGCGATCAAGCCCTG
>DHLW01000118.1:0-364 GCA_002405485.1 Phycisphaerales bacterium UBA4658 | reverse complement strand
CCCGTGCACCGGGCCCGGCCGTCGATCCAGGGGCGTGCCCCTCGGCACACCCATTGGGCATGCTACGCATCCTCCGCCGCGATATCGCCCAGAACCGGCCACCCGGTCGGTCCGAGGCAACTTGTCCCCTTTGCCCCGCGAATCGATGCACAGCACCCTTCGACGGCCAACTTCACCCATCGTCTCATCCCCTGCCTCCTCCCGGATCGCCGCTCATCGCCCGCCCGATTCCGCCGATAAACTGCATCGGGGCCCCTGCCCCACGCCCGGCCCATGTCCCCGCCCACCTCGCCCACACCCGCCCCGAACATCCCCAACCCGCTCGAACAACTCGAGCGGCAGCGCCAGGGCATGCTCCGCTTCG
>DHLW01000137.1:12840-25643 GCA_002405485.1 Phycisphaerales bacterium UBA4658 | reverse complement strand
CCAGTGCGGGCCGATGTGCATCTCGTAGTTGCCGTCGTGCCCGTCGACGGGCTTCTTCTCGCCGCTCCCGCGGTCGCGCCAGTAGGTGTCGTGATTGCCGGCGACGGGGAACCACGGGCAGCGAAGCTCGCCCATGATCCGCTTGTACTCCTTCATCTGCTCCATCCACGCCGGGGTGTCGTTGTACCCGTTGATGAGGTCGCCGACGGTCATGACCAGGTCGGGCTCGAGCAGATTGGTGTCACGCACAGCGTCGGCGAGGACGCTGACGCCGTCGGTCGGGCCGCCCGTGCGATCGCCGAAGACGACGAACGTGAACGCGTCCTTCTCCTCCGGGAGCGGCAGCACCACGCTGCTGGACCGGCTGGTCACGAAGCGGGCGGCGGTGGGCTGCTCGGTCGGGTGCTTGGGGTTGTGGTGGTGCGTGTGGCGGTCGTGGCCGATGTTGTCCACCGGCGCCGCGGGCGTGCCCTGCGCAGGGCATGACCCGCAAACACCAAGAGCCATGACGAGAGCGGTCAGGAGCGTGTGCACGTGCGCTGCGCGGAGAAGCATGGAGGCGTCCTTATGGAACGCGGCGAGCCTGAAATGGCCCGCCGCGTCGGATGAGACTACCTCGGATGTCTCCGGCTCGACGGCAGTTACGCCTTCGGACGGTTCGAGCTCACGTGAAGATTTGTTGAACCCGTCCGTCGCCGCCGGGCGCACAGCGCTGCGCCGAGCAGCAGGGCTCCCGCCGACCCCGGAGTCGGGGTGGTGATGAACAGCGCGTCGGATCCGAACTCGAAGCGGACGTTGTTCTGGGTGACGAAGTTGAGGTTGGTGATGGGCTGGCTGAGGTTGAGCACGGCGACGACTTCATCGTTGATGCCGCCGAGCCCGCCGAGCTGACCGACCGTCGCCGGAGCGATGAGGCCGCCTTGCGGTCCGTCGAGGACGGTGGTTGCATCGAGGTTGGGACCGCCAAACACGGTGGACCCCGCCTGAAGGGCGGAGATGAAGTTGGCAAACGAGAGCCCCGAGGGGGCGTTGCCATATCCCCACTCACCGCCGACGTTGGTGCCCGGGCCATAGGAGCCGGTGGAGAAGTTCACGGACTGGCTGGTCGCACCGATGACGATCGTGCCGCCGAGAATGGTGTTGTCGCCAACGTTCACGCCGGGGGCGCCAAAGTCCCACGAGCATCCGGTCAGAATGGCAGCGGCACCCGTGAAGGACCCGGACCCTGTGGAGATGTTCCGGAGTCGGACAGTGAGCTGGGTCGGGCCGGTGATGGAAAACTGGGCCTCGGCGGCAAGGCCGGACGGATCGGACACGGACACCGTGACCGCTGACGCGGAAGTGGCCACGGCAAGCCCAGCGAGCACGCTCAGCGCGCAGACAGAACGCAACAACTTCGTGCAATCTCCCTCTCAACAACCATGGGACACGCTCACTCCGGTGAGAGTCGGAAGAGCGAAGTTCTCAGAGTATGAGTAAGTACCACAATTGGGCTCTTGAACAAACAGAACGGCCCGCGGATCGCATGATCGGCCGCCGACCGATCGCTTCCATTGGTTATCGGACTCCTCGAACGCCCAGCACGCTGGATCGGACGCTCTGGACTGCTCGCCGCTGCACGGCGGACGTCCGCAATAGCAATCGGGCCTGGCCCCAACTCCAACGCCCGCCCCGCGGAAAATGGAACACCCGGGCGCTCTCGCGCCCGGGTGCCCTCGAGATAGGTGCAGCGACCTGTTGAGTCGTGGCTTCACGGGTCGCCTGGGCACCACGATCTCAGCGTCGGCGGCGAGTCGCCGCCAGAGCGCCAAGACCCAGGAGGGCCGCGGAGGCCGGCGCGGGAATCACTGAGAAGTCCCGGATCCGGACGGGATTGGCCCCGCCGATGTTGCCCATGAACGCGTTGGAGCCGGTGGCGAGATCGAGTGTGTAGAACGCGGTGCCACCGACGATCGGGTTGCCGGAGAAATAGGCCTGATTGCCGCCATTCTCGCTGAAGATGTCGAAGCCGAAGAGATCATCGGGGAAGATGCCGAAGATCGAGCCGATGGTCGTGAGGTTGCCGTTGTTGGGCGAATCGGGCGAGCCGTTCACCGATCCCTGTCGCACGAGCGTGTTCACGAACTGGCTGGTGCGATGGACGGCGAACATGGTCGTGGGCAGGCCCGTGGGTCCGCCGTTCGTGAACACACTGTTGGTGTAGGCGGTGCTCACGAGGTTCGGGGTTGCGCCGAAGTTCGGATCACCAGAGACAAACCGCAGCGCGGGCGCCGGAGCGACCGGCGCGCCGTCGTCTGCGGCGAGCCCGCCCGTGTCCGGATTCAGCCGCAGATTCTGCACGGTGCTGGTGACCACGCGGATGCGGTCCGGCACGGGATTGAAGTCCATGCCCGCGGTGCCGTTGATGACGAAGGCGGTCGGCGTGCCGACGAGGCGAAGCTGCGCCGCGCCGGTCACCGGGTTGATGGAGAACATGCGGTTGCTCGAGCTGAGACCGATGAGTTCGCCGTTGCGAGGGCGGAAGTCGATGTTCCGAATGGTCTCGCCGGAGCCCAGTCCGGTGATGGCTACGTCGGAAAGGAGTGTCGAGACGTTGCTTGGGGAGAACCCGACGAGCCGGGTCCCGTCCACGGTCAGTCCATACGCAGTCTGCACCGATTGGGCCAGAACGCCGCCCGCGAGCGCGAGCGAAGCCACGGCAGCCGAGATCACGACGATTGAACGCATCTGAGATTCCTCCGTGCCGCGGAACCGAAAGTGAGCATCCGCCAGGTGCATGACAAGGAGACCGCGCCCACCCCGCACTGTGCGGCGTAGCTACACACGTCTTCCATCGCTGCACCGGGACCTTCGCACTGCCCGGCGTCGGCGCTGTGAGCGCCACGCCCGGTCGCGGCGGCAGGGTCTACGAACGCACCCGAAGCGCGGATTTTGCGATCGGCTTAAGAGGGTGTTTCCTGATGAATTCGCCGCGCTTTCGCGCGTGCCGGGCCGTCAGGTCATGGACGCAGGGCATCGGATCGCCCGCGTTGCGACCATGAACGCACCTGCCTGATTGGCAGATGGCGGTCCCTCGGCGGGCGGAGAGTCGATCTGCGTTGCGTGAGTGCCATCTCCCCGCACGGGCAAGAGCCGGAACCGCGATCCCGTGCGGGCCCGAGGTTGCCCAGAGTTCCTGGCACGGGGTTCGCTCTAAGGCCCTCTCCGGCGGGTGTTGGCGTTGGACATGCATCGCCACGCTCGCACCGGGTCGTTCGTTCAGTCTTGTCGTTTGCCAGGAATCACGCCCATGCTCGTTCCGTTTCTCACCGCCCGTCGTCGCCAACGCCTCCTGGACACCCCGCTGAACGCGTCGAGTGCGGCGGCGCTTGAGGAGCACGTGGCGCTGTACAAGCGTCTGCCGTCGGCGTGCAAGGCCAAACTCCGGGACATCGCCCGCGTGCTGGTCGCCGAGAAGACCTGGGAAGGGTGCGGCCCGATGAAGGGCAAGCTCAGCGACGAGATGAAGCTCGTGATCGCGGCCCAGGCGGGGGTGCTGCTTCTTGGCCTGGGACTGGACCCGCTGCGCGACGACCTGTATCCGAACATGGACACGGTGCTGGTGTATCCGAGCGCGTTCACCTCAACGGCGCCGCGTCCGGTCGGCACGATCGGGAACCTGCCCGTGATGGGTGAGGGCTTTGCAAACCTGGGAGAAGCGTGGGACCATGGGGCCGGAGCCGGGCCGGTGGTGCTGAGCTGGGCCGATGCTCTGCGCGGGTCGCTCGACATGGCCAGCGGGCACAACGTTGTGCTGCACGAGTTCGCGCACAAGCTGGACATGCTCGACGGCAGCGTGAACGGGACGCCACTGCTGGAAAGCCGGGAGGACGTTGAGCAGTGGAAGAACGTGATGACCGGCTCGTACATCGCACTCTCTCGTTCGGCCGCACTGGGCATGCCCACGGTGCTCAGCCCCTACGGCGCGACGAGTCCCGGCGAGTTCTTCGCGGTGGCGACCGAGGCGTTCTTCCAGCGCCCGCACGAACTGCGGGCATCGGACACCCCGCTGTATGAGACCCTCGCGCATTACTACAAGCAGGACCCGGCGCGCTGGGAACAGTCGGCGTGCTGATGGACCGGGAACGGGCCTGGGTCGACGGTCCGGTCGGCCCGGGTGGAGAGCGCCGGCCATCGGCGTAACCTTTGGACATGCTGACTGCCGACGCCCTTCGTGCCCGGGTTCGTGAGGTTCTGCCCGAGTTCGTCCGACTTCGTCGAGACCTGCACGCGCATCCGGAGCTCGCGTATCAGGAGAAGCGCACGAGCCAGACGGTCGCGGCGGAGTTGAAGAAGATGGGTGTCGCGTACGTTCATGGGTTGGCCGGCGGGACCGGCGTGCTCGGGTACATCCCGCCCACGCGGCCCGGCGCGGAGCGCACCGGTTCGATCGCCCTGCGAGCCGACATGGACGCCCTCCCGATCCTCGAAAAGACCGGCGCGGCGTACGCCTCCAGGACCCCCGGAGTCATGCACGCCTGCGGGCACGACGGGCACACCGCCAACCTGCTGGCCGTGGCCAAGGTGCTGTCGTCGCTGGACGATCGCCCGAACGGCGTGACGCTCGTGTTCCAGCCCGCCGAAGAGGGCGGCGCCGGTGGGAAGCGGATGTGCGAGGACGGCGCACTGGACGGATCGCGGCTGGGCACGGCGGTGCGCGAGATCTACGGGTTGCACGGCTGGCCGCAGTACGAGCTCGGCATGGTCGGTTCGCGCCCAGGACCCCTGCTGGCGGCAACGGACAACTTCGTCATGCGGATCCGCGGCACGCAGGCGCACGCGGCATACCCGCAGCTCTCGGCGGATCCCATCGTGGGATCGGCCCAGGTCGTCACCGCGTTGCAGACCATCTGCTCGCGCAACGTCGCCCCGCAGGACTCGATCGTGGTCACGGTCGCGACCATCAACGGGGGCGCGGCTCGGAACATCATCCCCGCCGAGATCACCCTCACCGGCACCATGCGCACGCTCAAGCCCGAGACTCGACATCTCGGCAAGCGCCGGTTCTACGAGATCGCTCAGGGGGTGGCGGCGGGCATGGGATGCCGGGCCGACATCGATTGGGAAGAGGGGTACCCAGTCACATACAACGACGAGCGGCTGACGGGCAAGTTCTTCCGGATCGCGGAGCAGTCCGTTGGGAAAGAGCGAGTCGCGCACGTCCCGGCGCCGTCGCTCGGGGGCGAGGACTTTGCGTACTACGGGCATCACGTGCCGGCGTGCTTCTTCATCCTGGGCGTCAAGCCGCACGGCGTGGAGCATTACCCGTCCCTGCACCAGCCTGAGTACGACTTCAATGACGACGCACTGGAGACCGGGGTCGAGGTGATGTGCCGGCTGGCCCTGTCGGCGGAGTGACGCCCGTCCGATCAGTGTCCAAGCGTCGCAAGCTTGAGGATGTTGGCCTGGGTCATGTGGTCATCGCGCAGCTCGCCCGTCGGTCGGCCGTCGCTGAGGACGATCAGCCGATCGCTGAGCGCGAGCAACTCGGGCATCTCGCTGGAGACCAAGAGCACCGCGAGCCCCTGCTCGGCGGCCTGGCGGACGAGTGCGTAGATCTGGGCCTTGGTGCCGACGTCGATGCCGCGGGTTGGCTCGTCGAGCAACAGCACCCTGGTCTCCCTCCCCATCCACCGGGCGATGAGGAGCTTCTGCTGGTTTCCGCCAGAGAGCGAGCCGGGGACCGCCGAGGGACCGGCCGTCTTGACCTCGAATGAGCGCAGACGCTCAGAAACATAGGTGCGCTCGCGCGGGAGCGAGCGTACGCCGAGGGCCGCGGCCAGGCGGGGCATGACGGGCACCGCGATGTTCTCGCCCACGCCAAGCTGGAAGAACAAGCCCTGCAGCTTGCGATCCTCGGGGACATAGCCCATGCCCGAGGCGATCGACGCTCGGGGGCCGGCGTGCGCTCCGCCACGGGCAAGCTCGACGCCGGCGCAGGTGATCGTGCCCGACGCCGCGGGATCGAGCCCGAAGATCGCATCCAGCAGCTCGCTGCGCCCGGCGCCGACGAGCCCGCCGACACCCAGGATCTCGCCCGGCTCAACCCGGAGTGAAACGCCCTCGACCTTCCCCGGAGAGGAGAGATTCTCGACGACCAGTCCGCCCACGGCGGCGCTCTTGAGCTCCGGACGGGCGCGACGAACCGGTGGGGGCACCTTGCGTCCGATCATCTGCTCAACAAGCCCGGCCTCGTCGATGTCCTTGACGACGCTGGTGGCGACGAACTTGCCGTCGCGCAGCACCGTCACTCGATCGCAGACGGCGAAGATCTCGCTCATGCGATGCGAAACATACACGCACGTGATGCCGCGCAGGGCCAGTTGCCGGATGATGGCCAGCAGTCGATCCACCTCGGCGATCGAGAGGGAGCTTGTCGGCTCGTCGAACACGATGAGCTTCGCACCTCCGCCCCCCCCTTCCCGCCCGCCACCGTCATCGAGCGACGCGGCGATCTGCACGATCTGGCGGTGCCCCGGGGAGAGCGAACCCAGCGGAGCTCGCACGTCGATCCCCGGCTCGAGCTCGGCCAGCAGCACGCGGGCCCGCGACTCCATGGCCGCAAAGTCGATCAGCCCCAGCCGCGTCCGCGGCAGATCGTGCAGGCAGAGGTTCTCGGCAACGCTCAGGTTCGGGCATTGCGCCAGCTCCTGGTGCACGATGCGCACGCCCGCGTGGAACGCGTCCTGGATCGAACCCGGCGTGAGCGTGCGATCCTGACCGTCGCCTCGGACGGATCGGATGGTGACGGTGCCCGAGTCCGGCGTGTGCAGCCCGGCGATGACCTTGCCCAGCGTGCTCTTGCCCGCGCCGTTCTCGCCCATGAGCGCGTGCACCTCGCCGGGGAGGAACGAAACCGTCACATTGTCCAGCGCCTGCGTGATGCCGAATCGCTTGCTGATTCCGGCGGCCTTGAGCAGCGGCTCGCGATCTGGAGCGGACTTGGCAACGTGAGCGGTCATCGGGGAGCGGAGGATAGGAAGGCGGACCGATAGAGGCACCGTCGCCGCCGAGGGGCTCCGCTGCCCGAGGTCGGATCTGACTCCCCGCCTCAGGAGGCCCCGTACCATCGCCCAGGTGGCCCAGTCGCGCAAGCTCCATGACCGGTTCTTCAAGCTCGCCAAGGAAGAGGGGTATGCGGCGCGCTCGGCGTACAAGCTCAAGCAGATCAACGAGCGGCATCGCGTGCTGCGCCCCGGCGATCGCGTCCTGGATCTCGGCTGCGCCCCGGGCTCGTGGCTGCAGGTCGCCTGCGAGTGCGTGCTCGGCGATGGCAAGCGGGCCGGTTGCGTCGGCGGAATCGACCTCAAGCCCGTCACCGCCGACCTGCCCGGCGGGCCCTCAGGGTCGACCGTCCGCACCATGATCGGCGACATCTTCGCCACCGACGCGCAAACGCTGCTGGCGCTGGTGACGCCCGAGTCCGCCCGTCCACGACCCGTCGACGTCCTGCTCAGCGACATGGCCCCCAACACCGAGGGCGGCGGGGGCGGCGCGGGAGACCACTTCCGTTCCGTCGAACTCTGCAGGCGTGTGCTGCATCTGGCGCCATCGGTGCTGCGTTCCGGCGGTCATCTGGTGATGAAGGTCTTCGAGGGCGAGGAGTACCCGAAGCTCCTCAAGGAGACCCAGGCCCTGTTCGCCGAAGTGAAGGGCTTCAAGCCCGACGCCTCACGGGACGTCTCGCGGGAGATGTTCATCATCGCCAAGGGCTTCACCGGCTCCCCTGCGGGCGAGTCCTCAGCCGGGCAATCGGGCGATCCGCACGCGATCGCCAGAGCGATGCCGGCGCCCCGTAAGGGCTGGGGCGGCGGCGATCGGGGAGGCACGCCCGGAGGCGGGGAGACGCGGCGGTGACGTTTCTGGAACCGATGGCGGGGATCGTGTGGGGGGCGGCCGCGGCGCCGATCCTGATCGCGCTGTACCTGCTCAAGCTCCGCCGACGCACTCTGCGTGTGAGCACGATCATGTTCTGGGAGTCCGCCGTGCGGGACGTTCAGGCGAACGTCCCGCTCCGATGGATCAAGCCCTCGTGGCTGCTGGCGTTGCAGGCGCTGGCGCTTGCCTGCGTGCTCATCGCGATCGCCCGACCCGCGGTTCCATCAACGACCTCGGCGGATGATCGCACGATCGTCGTCATCGACCGCTCAGCGTCGATGTCGGCGCGCGATGGCTCCGGACCAGCGCAAGCCGGTGAGGGTTCCACGACGCCCACGCGATTGGACCAGGCCAAGCGCCAGGCCATCCAGACCATCGAGCAGTTTGCTCGCGCCGGATCCACGCGCCCGCAGGTCATGGTCGTGGCCCTCGCCGCCGATGCACAGATTCTGCAGCCCTACACCAGCGACCTGCGCCGGGTGCGCGAGGCGATCGAGTCGATCGAGCCGACGGATCAGCCCGTCCGACTGGATGATGCGATCCGCCTCGCCAGCGCGGGCGTCGACGCGGGCGAGACTCACGCTCAGCGCACAACCCTGCTGCTGTTCTCCGATGGCGGCATGCCGCCGTCTGATGTGGCACTGCCGGCGTCGGTGCGTGTTCGATTGGTTCCAAGCGGCGCATCCGGCGGTGAGCAGGCGGGCGCGGACAACCTCGGGATCGTCGCTCTCAGCGCCAGGCGGGACGCCGATCAGCCCTCATCGGTGCGCGTCTTTGTGCGTGTCCTGAGCGTGCGCACGCAACCGTCGGAGGTGACGCTCACCTGCACCGTGGATGGCGAGCCCGGCGGGCTCCTGCCGCTCATCGTGCCGGCAGCGACCCGCGACGCCTCCGGCACGCTCATTCCCGGCGAGGCCGGCGGCACGCTCGTGCTTGACCGGCCCGAGGGCGGACTGGTGGTCGTCTCGATCCCGCGGTCGGATCTGCTCGAAGCCGACAACGCCGCCGCGGTGGTCGTTCGCCCGGCCTCGCGGCCTCGCATACTTGTGGTCGGGCCCGATGACACCTCCGATCCGCTCTTTCGCGCCCGCGGCGAGAAGGGCGTGGACCGTTTCCTGCTCGGCGCGCTTGGCGACCTTGAGCCGTCCGAACTTCGCGTGCTCGACGCGGGTGAGTATGCCTCCGCGTACGGCCAGCTGGGCCAGAGCGCCGCGCGGATCGATCGCTGGGATCTGGTCGTGTTCGACCGCGTGGCGCCGGCCCTGGCTCCGCCGGTGCCGGCGATGTTCATCGGGGCCGCGCCGCCGATGCGTGGGCTGTCGCTGCAGCCGATCCCACGCGAGCAATGGCCAGAGGCGGCAACCCGGATCATCTCGTGGCGCCGCACGCACCCGATTCTCCGGTACGCCGCGCTCGACAGCGTGCTCATCAGTCCGCCGATGCGGATGACGATCGCCGACGCCCCCGCGGCCATCGACGCGACTCAGGCGCCCCCCGCGATCACCCCGCTGGCATTTGGTTCGCAGGGCCCGGTCATCGCACTGGTCGAGGAGCCGGGCCCGAAGCGGCTCAGACGCCTGGTGCTGGCGTTCGACCTGCTCCGCACGAACTGGGGGCCGGAGGTCTCATTTCCGATCTTCGTGGCCTCCGCCATCGACGCGCTCACCGGCCGGGGCGAGGCCGCCTCGGGCGTGGGCTTCACCACGGGCGAGCCGGTGTCGATCATCACGCCCCCCGGCGTGCAGCGCGTTCGGATCACGGGGCCGGAGGCACGGACGATCGATGTGATCGCGCCGGGCCAGGAAGGTGGAGTTGCGCCGCTGGGCGTTCCTCGGCTGGTCGGCGTGTATCGCGCCGAAGCCGATGGGTTTGCCCAGGCCATCCCCGTCAATCTCCTGGACGCGAGCGCGTCGACGGTGCGCACCCGCACGAGCATCGAGATCGCGGACCGAGTCGTCGGAGATCGTGCGGACGAGGGACGGGCCTCGTCCGTACGAGAGATCTGGTTTTGGTTCGTTCTCTGCGCCTGTGTTGTCCTCGGCGTCGAATGGTTCGTGTACGCTTGGCGCGTCCGATCCTGAGCCCACTTCGGAGTCTTGAATGAGCTTCGCGATACCTCGTGTTCTTGGCCTTGCCGGTCTGCTCTGCTCCGCCGCGGCCGCGGTCGCACAGACCTCCGAATCGCCCCTGGTCCCGGCGCCGTCCTCCGGCGAAGCTCAGGCACAGAGCGAGCCGACGGGCGACGCGCCGGCACGCCCGGCGCTCAGCTTCACCATCACGCCGCGTGGCGAGTACACGTTCGAGTCATCTCTGCGCAAGTCGGACGCGGAAGTGAGCATCTCCCGGGCGGGCGTGGACTTCGACCTCGGATACCAGGCATCGGAGCGGCTGAGACTCAGCTTCGGAATCGAGGGCGAGGCGTCGTGGTACAACTTCAGCAACTTCGGCTCGATCCTGCCGAATGCCAACGACCCTATCGATGACGCATATCTCGTCCGATTCGCCCCGGGCGCTCGCTTCGCCATCGATCGCTCGTGGAGCATCGTGGGCGGCGGCATCATCGAGTTCGCCGGCGAGCGCGACGTCTCCCTCGGCGATGCCGGGACCTACGGCGGCTTTGGCGGGGTCGGGTATCGCTTCAGCGATGATCTGCTCCTCACCGCCGGCGTCATCATCAAATCCCGGCTCGAGGACGACGTGCTGGTTGTTCCGCTGCTGGGCGTTCGATGGCAGATCAACGACCGACTGTCGCTGGAGAACGAGACCCTTGGTTTTCGCCTGAGCGCAAAGGTCAGCGACCAGATCGTCTGCTCCATCTTCACACGCTATGAGATCCGCGATTACCGGCTTGCCGATGACTCGTCCATCCCTGATGGCGTGCTCGAGGATTCCCGCGTGCCCGTCGGCGCGACGGTGAAATGGACGCCGTCGCCCAACGTCGCGCTCGCCTTGAGCGCCGGCGCAATCGTGTGGCAGAGGTTCGAGTTTCTCGACGCTCAGGGCGTCCGACTCGCCGATGATCGCACGCGCCCCGCCGCCTTCGTCGGACTGAGCGTCGAGATCGGGTTCTGACGCCCGACAAACTCACTCGTTCGCCGGCGCCCAGGTCGAGAGATCCAGCGCCACCCGGCTTGGCTCCCGTTCCCACGGGAACATGGGCCTCGGCCATGCCCCGCGCTGGATGACCCTGCCGTCTGTCGCGATGACCTGCCGGACGACGCCCAGCCGAAGCACACCATCGGAGCGCCTCGTCCCCGGCTCGATTGCGTCGGCGGGAATCGTGACCCACACCGATGCCCGGTCCGTCGATCGGGTCATGATGGAACGCCCCGAGCCCGCCTCGACCCCGGCGCGGAACTCCCGCTGGGTCTGTGCTTCAAGGTCGATCTCGATCCGCATCGCCCGCGATGCGGATCCGATGTGCACGGCGACGATCGATCGCTCCGACGCACTCGCCGGTGGCATCGCGGCCTCGAGAAACAGCGTCCAGCGACCGCCCGCTTCGCCCCCGCGCGACAGCCGTCCCACGACCGCCGTCGATGCTGGAACCGGCCGAAGCGCGGCGCTCGGCGACGCGGCGGACATGGCCAGCACGAACGTCTCCTGGGTCCAATCCGTGAGCAGCGGTCCGATCGCAACACCCGGGGGTCGAACCCCCGCCATCCGACCGGTGCTCACCCGCTCGCCGACCCAGTCGCCCACCCCGCACTCGAATCGAAGAACTCCCGCGTCCAGACCGCCAGAACCGGATGCACGCCCGTCCGCGGCGGGCCCGCCGGACTCTCCGAAGTCTCCGGGAAAGGTCAGTGTCCGCGCCGCCATCGGGTCCAGCCGGAGCATCTCGCCGGGCGTCGCCCCCGTCGGCAGAGTCCGCCGACCAAGCCACGCCGCCGCGGGCGTTGAGGACATGTTCACAAGGAGCACGCTCGGATAGGCGGCTCCGGTCCGGATGTTGATCGCCGTCGCCTCATCGCGAATGACGGCGCCGGCGGGTCCTGGCGCATCCAGAAAATCCAAGGCGATCCCGGCGCACGCTCCGGGAGACAATCCCTCGGCCAGCAGCTCTCGCCGCAACGTTTCCAGCCGCTCTCGGGGCTCGACCCACACCGGGATCGGCGTGTCGTCGAATCGAACGATCCCCGCCAGCCGCTGGCGGAGGCGTCTGCCGAGGGCCGCGTCGGCCTCGTCGACTCTGCGCAGGGCAGCGTGCCACTGCATCTCGATCTGCCGCGCGAGCCCCTCCACCACGGGGTCGTTGAACGCATCATCCTGGCCCGGCGGATCGATGACCACCCCGGCGGTCGCCAGCCGCGTCCGCCAGCGCTCCAGCGGGCTGGCCGCCCGACCTCGCAGCAGCGAACCGGTGAGAGCGGCATCACCGAGCGAAGGTGATGAGCCGGGACCGTCGTCGTCGCTGTCCAGCCAGCGCATGACGAACGTTCGGCCTTCGATGCGCACCTGCGCCGGCTCGCGCTCCCCAAGGGGGAGTTCCGCAACCCAGAGTCCCGGTGCGTTTCTTGGTCGCTCCGTCGCGCGGTACCCACGCCAGGCCGCTGCTCCGCCAAGCCATGAGTCCATGGTCGAGAGGCGCGTTCGGTCCTCGGGCGTCTCGGCGACGAATCGCAGAGTTCCGGGCAACGACTCGGCGTCGGAGACCTCCACGTTCACCACGCCCCGCGCGATCGCCGGATCTGAGGGCCGAAGAGGCACAACGACGGCGCCTCCGCCGCCTCGGCGGGCAAACACAACCGCAGGAGCCGCGGGCGAGGCCCTGAGCCGCGCCGGAGCGAGTGCCGGCAGAGCCCCGGAGGCCTCCCGGGCATGCCCCGCGGAGTCGCCGCACGAGGCCAGCCCGGCCATCAGGACCGCCGCCAGCCCGACGCGGG
>DHLW01000137.1:8925-12611 GCA_002405485.1 Phycisphaerales bacterium UBA4658 | reverse complement strand
CGCACGTGCTCCCGCCGGACCGACGTCCGGATCGGCGAGCCGCTCGCCAATCGCAGACATTCGTGTCGAGGGTCACCATGGTCATCTGTGAAAGCGGCAATCGTCACACCTTCCGCGTGTATCTTCCCGAGGCCCGGACGGTCCAGCTTGTCGGGGGCTTCACCGACTGGCGCACCCGTCCCGTGCGCATGACCCGGGAGCATACGGGGTGGTGGTCCGTGACCCTCGAACTGCCAGCGGGCGACCACGACTTCAGCTACCTCGTCGACGACACCCAATGGGTCGCCGACTTTGCCGCCAGCGGGGTCCGGCGCAATCCCTTCGGCGGCTGGGTCAGCCAGATCCACGTTGAAGGCCACGCCGTGCAGGTCCATCCCGCCCGCCGCTTCCGGCAGCGCGAAGCGGCCGACGTGGCGAGGCGCACCGCCGCCTGAGCCGACTGTACGGCCCTGCGGCACGAACGCACCCTCACCCCGCGCCCATGGGCAGCGTCGCGATGATGTTCTCGATGATCTGGTCCGCCGACACGCCCTCGGCCTCGGACTCGAAGTTCAGAATGAGCCGATGGCGCAGGGCCGGGCCGGCGCACGCCTTGAGATCGTCCACGCTCACGCCGGCCCTCCCGTCCAGCAGCGCACGACACTTGCCGGCGAGCACCACCGCCTGCGCCGCCCTGGGCGAGGCGCCCACGCGCACGAACCGCCCGACCATCGGCGTGGCAAACTCTCCGCTGGATCTGGAACCCTTGGGGTGCGTCGCCAGCACCATGCGCACCGCATAATCCTGAACGTGCGGCGCGATCGCCGCACGCTGCACCAGGCGCTGATAGGACACGATGCTCTCGGCGCTCAGGACCGGTTCGACCTGCGCCTCCCGGCCGCTGGTGGTTCGGTTCAGGATCTCCGATAGCTCGGCCCGCGAGGAGTACCCAACCATCAGCTTGAAGAAGAAGCGATCGAGCTGGGCTTCCGGAAGCGGATAGGTGCCCTCCTGCTCCAGCGGGTTCTGCGTCGCCATCACCAGAAATGGCCGGGGCAGCTCGTGCGTGCCCCCGCCCGCGCCACCGATGGTCACGCTCCGCTCGGCCATCGCCTCCAGAAGCGCGGACTGGGTCTTGGGGGTGGCACGATTGATCTCGTCGGCGAGCACGATCTGCGCAAAGACCGGGCCGGGCTGGAACGCAAACTCCCGGCCGCGCGATCCCCCCGCGTGCTCGACCTCGCGCACGATCGTCGTCCCCACGATGTCCGCCGGCATCAGATCCGGCGTGAACTGCACACGCGAGAACGTCAGCGACAACGCCCGCGCAAGCGTCCGGATCAGCAGCGTCTTGCCAAGCCCGGGCACGCCCTCAAGCAGCACGTGCCCGTTGCAGAACAGGCACGTCAGCACCCCGTCCACGACATCCTCGTGACCCACGATCACCTTCGAGACCTGCTGTCGTACGAGCGCATAGTCGGCCCGGAACCGCTCGATCGCTTCGCGGGCCTGCTCGGGAGTCATCGGATCGGCGGCAACGCTCATCATCGACCCCAAGCGTAGGGCCTGTTCGCACGGACCTGCGAGCGCGCTCGGCACATAGCATCCGCCCGCTCACATGCCCCCAGCCGACCTGCCCAAGCCCTGCGTCGTCCTGCTGTCCGGCGGGCTCGACAGCGCCACCACACTCGCCGTCGCTCGCCGCGACGGCTTCGCCTGCCACTCCCTCGCCTTCGACTACGGCCAGCGCCACCGACACGAACTCGACGCCGCGGCCAGGGTCGCCGCCTCCCTGGGCGTTGCCAGCCATCGCGTCGTGCGCATCGGAGGTCTGAGCCAGGATGCTTCGGCGGGCGTGTTCGCCGGCTCGGCTCTGACCGCAGACATCGCAGTCCCCAAGGACCGATCGCACCTGGACATGACCCGCGACATCCCGGTGACCTATGTGCCGGCACGAAACCTGGTCTTTCTCGCGCTCGCCACGGCGCTCGCCGAGTCCATCAACGCCGCCGATATCTTCATCGGCGTCAACGCCGTCGATTACTCCGGCTACCCGGACTGCCGACCCGAGTTCATCAACAGCTTTCAGCAGACCGCCGACCTCGCAACCCGGGCCGGATCCCTCGGCAGTTCGCTCCGTGTCCACGCCCCGCTCGTGCATCTGAGCAAGAGCTCCATCATCGCCCTGGGCGTCCGGCTCGGCGTTGACTATCGGCTGACCCACTCGTGCTACGACCCGCTCACCCGCGACGGCGTCGTGCTGGCCTGCGGTCACTGCGATTCGTGCATTTTGCGCCGCGAGGGCTTCACCGCTGCCAGCATTCCCGATCCCACCCGCTACGCCTGATCCGACCCAGCCGAACGCCCCGTTTCAGTCCCGGCGATCAGCCCAAAACGCCACACGCCACCCGAGAAGTCGAGACTTCTCGGGTGGCGTGTGGCGGCAGGTCAACCCGCAAAGGCCGCGGTCGGATTCGAACCGACGAAGGCTTACGCCAACGGATTTGCAATCCGCTCCATTAGACCACTTTGGTACGCGGCCAGTTCCATCGGACCGTACCAGCCCAAACCGACGCCGTCAAGCACGGCTCACACTCCTGAGGGCCGATCCGGACCGACCACAGTCTGGCATGCAGACCCCACCTCGGCAAGGCCAACCCGGCTCCTCAGGGTCCGATTGCCGGAGTTTGCAGAACCCACCCACCTTCTCGGGCATGCTCGTCCGTTGAACGCATGCCGCGGGCGGGCTCTCCCCGGTTTTGCGGGTACTTTGAGGATGAAGGGTTGGAATGACGCACGACCGATTGTTTCGGCCCCATACCGACGCTCGACGCGATCCGATACCATGATCATCATGCCGCACGGACGCCCGGTGATTGCCGCTTGTGTTCTCGGTCCTTTTCTGACCTCCTCAACGGTCGCACGGCCATCATTGGCCGAGCCCATGGCCGAGCCGCCAACGCGGATCATCATCGCCCCGACCACGACGCCGACGCTGGAGCCGGTCCGTCCGCAGCTTCCGCCGGCGGCGGCCGCGGACCTGTCGCTGTCTGCAAATCCGCCGCTCATGCGTGAAGGGGCCTTCATCTCCGGCGCGAGGGCGCAGATCGTCCGTGGGCGTTCAGGACGGCAGTATGCGATCTTCGACGCCGACGGTCTGGGTCGTCGGCTGCCGCCGATGATCCTGAGCGAGAGCCCGCATCTGGCGGCGATCGAGCGTGCACTGGAACGCGAGCCCGAATCCCGATTCCGGCTCTTTGGACGAGTCACGGTCTATCGCGATCGGAACTTCCTGCTCGCGACGGCGCCCGCGCTCATCGAGCGGGCCACCCCCACCGATGACGAGGCCCAGCGGCTGGCCGCGTCGGAGCGGGCGGCCGCAGCCGCCGCGAGTTCGCCGCCCGCTGCTCCATCCACGCCGCGACCGACGTCCGGAGAGGACCCGAGCATCGCGCAGATCGTCGAGGAGTTGGACAAGGCCGTGGGCACTCGGCGACCGTCTGCGGGAACCGACGCCGCCCCTGCGCCCGTGGGCCCCGCCGCGGCGACGCCGGTAATCAACGGGGCCGATGCGGGAGTCATGGCGGGTTTCCTGACCACTCGGCGAGCTCGGATCGTCCGTCTTGCCGACGGAGCCCTCGCCGCCACGCTGGACAACGGGACCAGCGGACGAACCGAAGGCCCGCTGCTGCTGCTGCCGAATCAGA
>DHLW01000137.1:550-8793 GCA_002405485.1 Phycisphaerales bacterium UBA4658 | reverse complement strand
CCTCACGGCGCTCGAGTCGATCGTGGACCAACTCGGAGACGCGACGACCTACACGCTGACTGGCGACGTGCAGGTGTACAAGGGTCGCCGCTACCTGCTCATCTCGATGTACAGCGTCAATCGCGCGGCGGACAACGTGATGCCCATGCAGTAAGGCCCCCAGGCGAGGGGGCGACGGGGGCGAGGGGGAGAGAGGCGCACTTAGATGGTCGTATGCGGGTGATCGGCCCGGGCGGCGGCCGCCGCGCCGGTGACGACGCGTTCCCCGGCAAGCGGGTGGAATCGCGACCCGGCCATGCGGAGCTTCTTGTTCTCGGTGGTGCCGATGGAGGCTGGCGCCAAGGCCAGGAAGACGGCCCCGACGACAAGGTTCATCGCGAGCATCTGCCAGAGCTGGGTCCAGCCCATCGCAATCATGATGCTTGCGAGTACGACCAAGGCGATCGAGAGCGGGATCACGCCGTTCCAAGCCATGCCCATGACCTGGTTGAACTTCAGCCGGGGGATCGTCCAGCGCACGAGCATCGCCACGAACACGACCAGGACCGTCTTGCCCAGGATGACGTGGAACTTGGCGAGCACGCCCAGGATCGACGTGTTGTCCGGGTGCAGGAGGTGATCGACCGGCCCGCCGACCCAACTGAGCGGCAGGTGGTAGGCCCCGAGGAAGAGCACGGCGAAGAACGCCGCGCCGGTGAATAGATGCACGTACTCGCTCAGCAGCAGCAGGCCAAGCCGCATCGCCGAGTACTCGGTGTGCCACCCGGCGACGAGCTCCTGCTCGCACTCGGCGTTGTCGAACGGAGCACGGTTCCCCTCGGCGAGAGCGCAGATGTAAAAGATCACCGCCACGATGGGCATGTACAGAATCAACCAGCCGTGGTCGGCCTGGAACGCCACGATCGCGTCGGGCATCAGCGAACCGGTGACCAGCAGCACCATGAGCACCGCCAGCCCCATCGGAATCTCATAGCTGAGCATCTGGGCGCTGGATCGCATACCGCCCAGGAACGAGTACTTGTTGTTGCTGCTCCACCCGGCCAGCGTGATCGCGTAGATCCCCAGCGATGCGACCGCCAGCAGGTAGATCAGACCCACGTTGATGTTCGCCGCCGTCACATGCACGACCTGCTCTTTGATGATCACGCCGAAGATGTTCACCTCCGGTAGAGCGAGCTTGCCGCCCCAGGGGATGATCGCGAAGGCGATCATCACGGGGACCACCACAATCACCGCGGCAAGGGTGAACAGCGTCTTGTCCGCGCCGCGGGGGGTGTAGTCCTCCTTGAGGATGAACTTCAGGCCATCGGCGAGCGGCTGGCCCAGCCCAAACAGCCCCTTCAGGAACTTCAGGGCCGGCAGGCCAAGGTCCAGCCCCACGCGGTTCGGGCCGATCCGGTCCTGGATATACGCCGAGATCTTCCGCTCCAGATACGTCCCCCCGCCCGCCAGGACGAGCAGCAGGTGGATCACCACAAGGATGACGACGACGCTGACAATGAGCTGCCAGCTCAGGATGGAAGACAGGAACTCGGCCATAGACGCCCAGTGTAGTCGGACGAACAGGTGACGTACAGCCGACGGGCAGGAGTGGCCGTATCGGCGTCGGACCGGCGGGCCGAGGCCGGACGTCGCGGCTCCTCGCCGGGAACCCTTGGGCCTACTGTTCGCCCCGCCCGCGGAATCGCCGCGTGGGGCGCCCCGGATCGTCGGGCGAGTTCCCGCGAGGCGAGTTGGCCATGCGGCGGCGTGTTCAACCCCACTTTGGAGCTCTCACTCATGGAAACCACGCTCATCATCTTCAAGCCCGACGCCGTGCAGCGCGGCTTGTGCGGCAAGATCCTCTCCCGATTCGAAGATAAAGGCCTACAGGTCGTCGGGATGAAGCTCATGCAGATCAGCCCAAAGCTCGCCGAGACCCACTACGAAGCCCACAAGACCAAGCCCTTCTACCCCGGACTGGTCAAGTTCATGACCTCGTCCCCCGTCGTTGTCCTGGCCCTCCGCGGCAACGGCGCCATCACCATTGCCCGCAACCTCATGGGCGCCACCTTCGGCTCCAAGGCCAACCCTGGAACCATTCGAGGCGATTTCGGCGTCAGCAACTCCTTCAACCTCATCCACGGCTCTGACAGCCCCGAGGCCGCCGAGCGCGAGCTCAAGCTGTTCTTTGCCCCGGGCGAGGTCCTCTCGTGGAACCGCGCCGGCGACGCGTGGATCTACGACATGAGCGGCGGCAAGCCGGAGTAACGCCTCCCGGCCGATCGACGGGCTTTGCGACAACCCAACTCCGCCAACCGCACGCCCCGAAGGGTCACCCCCTCGGGGCGTTGTGCTTTGGAACGCTCGCCGCTCGAAGAAAACCGAAAAAAAGTCCATCGGATCTGCGAGATCCGTCGTCGTGCGCCGGAACAGGGGCGTCATTGGGCGGGTGGGGATTGGACAACCAGACTCAAGGAGTCCTCAGATGTTTCGTTCAGCAAAGTTCGTCGTCGCCTGCGTCGCGTCCGCACTCTCCGTCTCCGCCGCGATCGCCCGACCCGCGTACATCAAGTTCGACGGAATCGATGGCGAAGTGATTGAGTCAAGCACCTTCAACGAGTCGTTCATCGGCGGCGTCCGCGTCGCGATCTGGAACCCCGGCAGCGGAGGTGGCTCGGGCAAGGTCTCGTTCTCGGACAGCGGTTCGGCCAACCGGCCCATGGAGTCCATGAGCCTGAACTTCACCAAGGTCCCGCTCGACTCGGCCCGGCCCGGTTCGTCGCACACCGTCGCCGACGACGTGTGGGTCGATGGTCGGATCATCACCTCGGCACTCTGGGCGCGATGGAGCGTCGGGCCAAACGGCGAGATCCGGTTCGACTACGGCAAGGCCGCCGATGTGCCCGGCACGATCCGTCTGGTGCTCCGCAGCGGTGGCGTGCCCGTGGCCCAGCACTCCTGCACCGGCGACGTCGTCGGATGCTGGATACTCACCGCCCTCTGCCCGCAGCTCGAGTGCAACATCATGTGCCCCGAACTCTGCGGCGCGGCCCAGTGGGATATGCAGCGTGACGACCTCGGCGGCGTCTCGATCCGCTCGCGACTCTCCGGTCCGAGCACCTTCCTGTGCCCCGACAACACGGTCGTCACCGCCGACGAGATCTCCGTCGTGCTCGTGCCCACGAACACCATCGAGCCCATGCGGCTCATCAGCCCCAGCGCCACCGTCGAGGGCCTGGCCGGCCTGGTCATCCGTCAGGCCAGCGGCGAACTGGTCTGCCCCGCCGACATGGACGCGTCCGGCGAACTCTCCATCAGCGACGTGTTCACCTACCTCAACTTCTTCTTCGCCGGCGACGACTCCGCCGACTTCGACGAGTCCGGCGAGATCCGCATCGAGGACGTCTTCGGGTTCCTCCAGGCGTTCTTCAACGGCTGCCCATGAGCCCCGCGGAACAACCGGCCGCACACAACCCGGCGCCCCCTCCCCCGCTCAGGCCACGACGCCTGTGCGGGGGTTCTGCGTTTGATCGCGGGAACGATCGTGAATCGGCAAGCGCGGGCGGGCGGCTAGTCCAGATACTCGCGCCGGGCCGCCGCCGACTCGCGTTTCAGGATCTCGCGCTCGGCGTCGGTGAGCGATTGGAGCCCGCCGACACGGATCTTGTCCAGCACCATGTCGACCTCGGCACGCGATGGTGCGGCCTCCATGGATCCCGACCGAACCCCTCGAGACCGGCCGGATTTCCGGGAGTCGCTGAGCACGTCGAAGAAGTCGCGCAGCAGATGGGTCCTGCGGATCAGGATCGCACCCGCGAGCGCGCCCCCGACGTGGGCCGCGTCGCCGCCGGCGTTCTGGCCGCTGCGGAGCAGGTTGATCGCGGCGAGAGCCAGGAAGATGTACACGGCGGTGCGGAGCTTCATCGGGATGATGAGCAGCACGTCGACGATCGAGTCGGGAGCGATCCTGGCCGCCGCCATGAGCACCCCGAAAACTCCCGCACTGGCGCCCACCAACGGCGTGAAGATGTCATCAAACAGCAGCGCGGGCACGACGCCCTTGAGCCCCGGAGACACGTAGTGAAACAGGATGAACCCGAACAGGTTCAGAGCCAGGTACGCGACCGCGCCAAACAGACCGCAGGCCAGGTAGAACGCCAGATACCTGCGACGACCGAGATACTCCTCGACCATGCCCCCGACGAACCACAGCCCGAGCATGTTGAACAACAGGTGATACAGATCCGCGTGCAGGAACTGGAAGGTGATGAATCGCCAGACCTGCAGCTCCAGAAAGGCCTTGCCGGTTGAGAAGTGTCCGAACGCCTCGACCACGGGACGGAACCAGAACCGTTCGCCCCCCACTTCCGCCGGCTGAGGCCGCCCGTCCAGCCCGAGGATGATCCGCCCCGCCGCGTCGGTGAGCGGAGTCTGCGGGTCGACGCGCGGGTGGTACCACATCCCCGAGACTTCCCGGGAGGGAAGACTGATGGTGCGATCCACTTGCTGCCGGGCAAGTTGCTGCGGGGTCGCATTGGTCCGGGTGAACGCCCCGGCGCTGGTCTTGAACGTGACGTTGCCGAGCAGCAGGTTGGCGACGATGAAGACCGCCACGTTGATGATGATGAGCCAGGTGTTCACGCTCACGACGCCGAGCGTGCCGACTCGGCGCGATCGGCTGCGCGGATCGATTCGGGCTCGTGTGTAGTCTCGATCGGAAATGCCCATGCGGAGATCGTTCGAGCGTGCGCGTGGCGAGGAGAACTAGTCCCGGTGTGCGGCAACGGACCCGCCGCCGGATCCAGGGGTCGCATGCTATCGACCGATGGTCCGCGGGCCCGGGAAGAATCATCGGCGCTCATCCCACCCCGCGCTTGCGCTCGGTCGCCTCCTTCAAGATCGACTTCTCCCGCCGAGTGAGCGATTGCATGCCCTGATCGCGGATCTTGTCGAGAATGCGGTCCACCTCGGCCTGCTGCTGACGCTCCTTCTCCTGACGCTTGAGCGCGGCCTGATACGCCTTGTCGACCGCCGCCCCACCACTCTCCCCGGTCGAACGTCCCTGGAATCCGCCGAAGCCCTTGTCCGTGTCATATGCCCAAGGCTCCACGGCGGACTCGGTGAACAGCAGCCGCTGCCGTTCGGTGAAGCACGTGATCCCGCAGAACACACAGATACCGAACAGGATCGCCTTCGGGTCCACCATGATCGCCGTCGCCCCGATGATCACCGCCAGAAACAGCCCGACGTTCACCGCGATGAGCGTGCCTCGGCGATAGCCCATCCTCGCCCACAGCGCGCACTGCAGCAGCCGGCCGGCGTCCATGGGGAACATCACCAGCAGCATGTTGAACAGGAACAGGTACAGGTTCATCTCATGCGCGGACCACAGGAAGTACCGCCAATAGCTCGTGTTCTGCGTGAAGAACGGATCGTTCAGGACCACGCTCGCCCGGTCGAACGGGTTGAAGACGATCGCGCCCCACCCCGCGCCCAGTGCAAGCAAAGCCCCGGCGAACACCGGGATCAGAGCCAGGTTCACCAGCGGCCCGCCGATCACCGTGATCGTGTTCGCCCGCACCGTGTTCGGGGGCGAGCACATGGCAAGCCCCCCAAGGGGCCACATGAGCACCCGGTCCGCGGAGCCCCCAACACGCCTGCACGCCACGCAGTGTCCGAACTCGTGCAGCAGCACCAGCACGAACAGCGACACCAGCGAGAACGCCTCGAACATGAACCCCACCGCGTCGCGGCGCATCGGCCAGATGAGCTTGGCCAGGATGTAGATCACATAGAAGATGTGAATCTGCACCTGGATCCCCCCGATCCAGGGCACGCTCCTTGGCACCCAGAACAGTGTGAAGGCCCACTCGAAGAAGTTCGAGCCCTCGACGAACACGCGCCGCAACGCCCGGCGGAAGCCCCCGCCCTCGCCCTGATCGCCCGAGTCGTAGCGTCGATCGCTGATGCCCATGTGTCCAAGGGTATATCCATCACGCCCCAGCGTCGTTGCACACTCTTTGTCCAAGGCCGCTCGCCCCCGGCCCCACCGCCCCTATTTTTGGTCCCATGCCCGAACGGTCCGGCATTCTCTTCACCGCCTTCGAGCCCTCCGGCGACGACCACGCCGCCGTGGTGATCGCCGAACTCAAACGCCGCTGGCCCAGCCTGCCCATCTTCGCCTGGGGCGGCCGCAAGATGGAGAAGGCCGGCGCCACCCTGGTGGAACGCACCGGCGATCAGGCGGTCATGGGCCTGCCCGGCATCGCCAAGATCCTCGAGCACGTCCGCATCAACCGCCGCATCGAGGAATGGCTCGACCACCACCGCATCGCCCTGCACATCCCGGTGGACTCGCCCGACGCCAACTTCCCCATCTGCGCCATGGCCAAACGCCGCGGCGCCAAGGTCATGCACCTGGTGGCTCCGCAGCTGTGGGCCTGGCGCGAGGGCCGCATCAAGAAGCTCCGCCGCCTGACCGACCTGGTCTGCTGCCTGCTGCCGTTTGAGGAGCAGTGGTTCATCAGCCGGGGCGTGCGGGCGGCCTTCGTCGGCCATCCGCTGTTCGATGTCCCGCTCGACGTGGCATCGCTTGACGCCCGCGCCGCCGCCTTCGGCTCCGGCCAGCCCAAGCTGGCCCTCATGCCCGGCTCGCGTCCGGCCGAGATCCGCCGCTCGGTGCCGCCCCTGCTTGATGCCTTCGCCCGGCTGAAGGCCGACTACCCGAACATCCGGGGCATCATGCCCGTCACCCGCGCCGCCGTGGAGGACGACGTCCGCGTCATGGCCCGCGAACTGGGCGGCTGGCCCGAGGGCCTCACCGTGGTCGTCGGCGAGACCGACGCCGCCGTCCGCTGGTGCGACTGCGCACTGGTCGCCAGCGGCACCGTCACGCTGCAGGTCGCCCGCCAGCGCAAGCCCATGGTGACGTTCTACCGCTTCGGCCGCTCGCTGCAACTGCCCTACTGGCTCTTCGGCCGGCTGATGTTCACCACCAGAATGTTCACGCTGCCCAATGTCATCGCCGGCCGCCGCATCGTGCCCGAACTGGTGCCCCACTTCGGCGATGGCGAGCCGCTGGCCCTCGGTGTGCACCGCATCCTCCGCCAGCCCGGCCTGGCCGACCAGCAGCGTCAGGCGCTCGATGAAGTCTGCCGCAAGTTCGAGGGTGTGTCGGCCGCCTCCCGCGCCGCCGACGAGATCGAACGCATGCTCGGCCTTGTGCCCGCCGCCGGCGCTGCAGCGCCACCCGCGGCCCCCGCGGTCTCGCGCTAGTCGGTCCGGATCACCGCCGCTTCGCTTAGCTGCCCACCGGGTGCCAACTGGTCTTCACTTCCACCGTCCGCTCGATCCACGCCAGCCCCTGGCAGCGGGCGTGGTCATGCCAGTCCAGCCCGCCACGGGCATCCACCACGCTCACCCGCTTGAGGTTCTCAGCCGCTCCGCCCCGCAGCGTCGCCGCCTGCTCGGCCGTCAGCCCCGCCGCCACCACCGCGTCCACATCGCGGTGCCCGGCCACCACCGGCCCCAGTTCATCCACCAGCCCGCTGATCAGGTTCACCACCCCGCCCGGCAGGTCGCTGGTGGCGCACGCTTCGCCCAGCACGCTCACCACGGCCGCGTTCGCCGGTGAGATCAGCACGCACGCGTTGCCGGCGCACACCGCCGGGGCCAGCAGGCTCACCGCGCCCAGCAGGGCCGCGTCCGCCGGGGCCACCACCGCCACCACGCCCACCGGCTCGGGCACCGAGATGTTCCAGTACGGGCCCGCCACCGGGTTCTGCCCGCCCAGCACCGAGGCGAACTTGTCCGTCCACCCCGCGTAGTGCACCACGCGGTCCACCGCCGCCGCCACCTCCGCGTTCGCCGCCGCCGCACTCGCCCCGCCCCACATCAGCGTCTGCGCGAACTCCGTCCGCTTGCCCTCGATCATCTCCGCCAGCCGGTACAGCACCTGCCCCCGGTTGTACGCCGTCGCCCCCGCCCACCCCGGCTGCGCCTTGCGGGCCGCCACCACCGCGGCGCGAAGGTCCTTC
Organism: Phycisphaerales bacterium UBA4658; assembly: GCA_002405485.1. Lineage (GTDB taxonomy): Bacteria > Planctomycetota > Phycisphaerae > Phycisphaerales > UBA1924 > UBA4658. The sequence goes on along the minus strand of DHLW01000137.1, from coordinate 775 downwards.
CGGCTCCCGCGGCAGCCATACGCCACCGTCTGCCCGCTGGCGTCGGTGATTGGCAGCGTCCGCCCGCTTTCGCTGCGGGGGAAGGCCCCGCCCACGTACAGCTTGTAGGTCTTGTGCACCGGCAGGCGATCGCTCATGGCGGCAGTTTATGGGCCCGCCGCCACTGCGGCGCGCTGCGTCCCGCCTGCGTCGGTCAACCCCCCAGCCGCGCCGCCCACCGCGCCC
>DHLW01000137.1:0-406 GCA_002405485.1 Phycisphaerales bacterium UBA4658 | reverse complement strand
ACACCATCATCGCCAGCAGCACATACACCCGCTGGCCGTGCTCAGCCCGGCCTTCCAGATGGTCGGCCACCAGCCGCCGGGCCGCGGGCACGCTCAGCCCCACGCCCAGCCACGGCGGGCCGAACGGCTCGCTGCTGTGCAGGTGGTCCAGCAGCAGCGTCCGAAGCCCGCCAAAGTCCTCGCGAAACCACCGGCCGATGGGGATGCCGAATCCGCGCTTGGGCTGCGCCAGCACCTCCGCCGGCAGCCGCCTCGCCGCCACCTGCCGCAGCAGGCCCTTGCGTCGCCCCCAGGGCATCAGCGATCCCCGCGGCTCGCGCAGGCACGCCGCCATCAGGTCCCGCCCCAGCAGCGGGGCCCGCCCCTCCCGCGCCACCGCCATCGAGGCCGTGTCGGCCTTGAACAG
>DHLW01000037.1:21382-26349 GCA_002405485.1 Phycisphaerales bacterium UBA4658 | reverse complement strand
CCTTGCAATCACAGAAACACCGATGTATATGTCCGTGATCGGGGCTGGGGTCGAGTCCCTCTGAACCATCTCTCGCAGCGGGGGCGACCCGACCAGATCGCCGCCAAAATGCGGAGACAAAGGTTTGGATTTCCGCAATGCGCGGAAAGATCGGATGCACGAGGAACGCGGGTCCCCGATCCACCCGCAGGGCGCCAACAGGCGCCGAAGGACACCTGCGATGGCCGGTTCAGCGACCCTGCACTCGAGCGAAGACCACAGCCGGATGAACGCCCCGCCGTCGGCGGTGGAGCGGTTCAGCTACGACGACGGGATCGTCCGCGCCTTCATGATGGCGTCGGTGGTCTGGGGCATCGTGGGCATGCTCGTCGGCGTGCTCGTGGCGCTGCAGCTCGCCGATCCGCGGTTCAACCTCGGGCTTGAGTGGCTGAGCTTCGGCCGCATCAGGCCGCTCCACACGAACGCGGTCATCTTCGCGTTTGCGGGCAACGCGATCTTCGCCGGCGTCTATTACTCGACGCAGCGGCTGTGCAAGGCCCGGATGTGGTCGGACGTGCTGAGCAACCTGCACTTCTGGGGTTGGCAGCTCATCATCGTGCTGGCCGCGCTCACGCTGCCCCTGGGGATCACGAGCGGCAAGGAGTATGCCGAGCTGGAGTGGCCCATCGATCTGCTGATTGCGGTGGTGTGGCTGGGGTTCTTCGGGACGAACTTCTTCATGACGCTGAAGGTGCGTCGCGAGCGGCACATGTACGTGGCGCTGTGGTTCTACATCGCGACGATCGTGACGGTGACGATGCTGCACGTGTTCAACTCGCTGGCGATTCCCAAGAGTTTCACGAAGAGTTACAGCGTGTACGCGGGCGTGCAGGACGCGCTGATGCAGTGGTGGTATGGGCACAACGCGGTGGCGTTCTTTCTGACGACGCCGTTCCTGGGGCTGATGTACTACTTCATGCCCAAGGCGGCGGACCGCCCGGTGTACAGCTATCGGCTGTCGATCGTGCACTTCTGGTCGCTGGTGTTCATCTATATCTGGGCCGGGCCGCACCACCTGCACTACACGGCGCTGCCGGCGTGGGCGAGCACGCTGGGGATGCTGTTCAGCGTGATGCTGTGGATGCCGTCGTGGGGCGGGGGGATCAACGGTCTCCTGACGCTGCGCGGGGCGTGGCACAAGCTGACGGACGACACGGTGCTGAAGTTCCTGGTGACGGGGATCACGTTCTACATGATGTCGACGTTCGAGGGCCCGATGCTCTCGATCAAGACGGTGAACATGCTCAGCCACTACACCGACTGGACGATCGCGCACGTGCACTCGGGCGCGCTTGGCTGGAACGGGATGCTGACGTTCGGGATGATCTACTGGCTGGCGCCGCGGATCTTCCAGACCTCTTTGCACTCCAAGAAGCTGATGGAGTGGCACTTCTGGCTGGCGACGCTGGGCATCCTGCTGTACATCGTGCCGATCTATGTGGGCGGGATCACGCAGGGGCTGATGTGGCGCGCGTTTGACGCGCAGGGGCAGTTGCAGTTTCCCGACTTTGTCGAGACGGTGATGCGGCTGATGCCGTACTACGGGCTGCGGGTGATCGGCGGGACGATGTACCTGGCGGGCGCGCTGCTGCTTGGGTACAACCTGATCCGGACGTGGATGGCCCGCCCGCCGAAGTACGCCGAGGCGGTGCAGACGGCTCCGGCGCTGACGCCGTCGTATGTGAGCGATGCGCCCAAGCCGTCGAGCCGCCTGACGAGCAACACGGACTTCGGGAAGAAGGGCGAGGTCTGGCTGCAGGCGTGGTGGCACCGGGTGTGGGAGGGCAAGCCGATGGTGTTCACGATCTGGACGATCGTCGCGGTGGTGGCGGCGTCGCTCATCAGCAACGTGCCGATGTTCATGATCCGTTCCAACGTGCCGACGATCGCGAGCGTGCAGCCGTACACGCCGCTGGAGCTGAAGGGGCGTGAGATCTACATCGCCGAGGGGTGTTACAACTGCCACTCGCAGATGATCCGGCCGTTGTGGGCGGAGACCAAGCGGTACTCGCCGGAGTATTCCAAGGCCGGAGAGTTCGTGTATGACCATCCGTTCCAGTGGGGATCTCGGCGGATCGGGCCGGATCTTGCCCGTGAGGGCGGGGTGCGGAGCAATCTGTGGCACGCGCAGCACTTTGAGAACCCGCAGGAAGTGACGGCCCAGTCGATCATGCCGTCGTACGGGCACCTGTTCGAGAAGTCGCTGGACCTTGAGGACATCCAGCGGCTGGTGCGGACGCACGCGATGCTCGGGGTGCCCTACGCGAAGATGGTGAAGGACGGAGCGTCGCAGGCGAGCGCGAAGGAGCAAGCGAGACTGATCGCCGAGGACATCGCCCGCGCGGGCGGTCGGCCGGGGCTTGAGGACAAGCAGGTGGTGGCGCTCATCGCGTACATGCAGCGGCTTGGGACGGACATCAAGAAGGCCCCGCCGACGGAAGAGGGGACGGTCGAGGGTGACGAGGCCGTTCCTGGCGAGGGCGCCGTGCAGGGAGGTGAGCGATGAGAAACTCCGACGTCATGAGCGCGTTCGGGTTGTGGGTGTATCCGACGCTGGGGATGGTGATGTTCATGGTGGTGTTCGTGATCGCCATGCTTCGGGTGATGGGGCGGCACCGCCGGGAGGAGATCGCGGGCGGCGGGCTGTTGCCGCTGGCCCGGGACACGTTTGAGCCGGGGGAGCGTCCCGGCGTGGAGGTCCGCCGATGAGCGTGCCGAAGATGGACGAACTGACGAGCCACGAGTATGACGGGATTCGGGAGTACGACAATCCGACGCCCGGGTGGTGGCACCTGATCTTCATCGCGACGGTGCTGTTCAGCGCTGTGTACACGGTGTTCTGGCACTTCAGCCCGATCTCGTGGACGATCGAGGACAAGTGGGTGGCGGCCCAGAACCGGGAGTATGCCAAGCTCTTCGGCGCGGTGGGCAACCTGGAGGGCACGGAGAAGGACATCCTTCGGATGAAGGACGACGCCAAGCTCATGGCGGTGGCCAAGACGCTGTTTGTGGGGACGTGCGCCCAGTGCCACGCGGCGGACGGCGGGGGCATGCCGGGCACGGGCGTGAACCTGACCGACGAGCACTACAAGAACGGGAAGAACATCGAGGACCTGTACCTGGTCATCACCAACGGGGCGAACAACGGGGCCATGCCGGCGCAGGCGCAGCGGTTCAGTCAGAACGAGCGCGTGCTGCTGGCGGCGTATGTGGCGCTCCTGCGGGGCACGACGCCGCAGAGCCCGAAGCCGCCCGAGGGCGAGGTGATTCCGCCGTGGCCCAAGCCCGCGCCCGACGCGGCTGCGAAGCCCGCGTCGGCCGGGACATGAACTTCCGGCAACGCCGGGCGTGTGTCTGAAAGGACCATGCCCGGCTTCACAACCCGGTGAGTTGGTACATGCAGGTCCTCCGTGTTGCCGGAAGCAGCGCGGATCGGAGAGCCAGTCATGAGTGCCCCAGTTCCCGCGCCATCGTCAGCAGAGAGCAACGCGTTCAAGCCGTCGGAGCAGCCCGGCTTCGCAGCCCGGAGGATCGGCGGGGTCGGTCCCGGCGGACAGCCTCGACGCTCGGGCGAGCTTGGTCATGTGCCGGCGACCTCGGTGCGCACGGACACGAGCGACGAGGCGAGGTCGGTGCTGTCAACGCTCAACGACGACGGATCACGGCGGTGGATCAGCCCGAAGCTCAGCCAGGGCCGGTTTCTCACGCGGCGCCGGATCGTGGCGTATGTGCTCATCGCGATCTTCGTGGCGCTTCCACTCGTGCAGATCAACGGCAAGCCGCTGATCCTGCTGGACATCATCTCGCGCCGGTTCCACATCTTCGGGGGGACGTTCCTCCCCACGGACACGCTGCTTTTGGCGCTGCTGCTGGTGGGTGTCGGGCTGACGGTCTTCTGGCTCACCGCGCTGTTCGGGCGGGTGTGGTGCGGGTGGGCGTGCCCGCAGACGGTGTACATGGAGTTTCTGTATCGTCCGATCGAGCGGCTGTTCCAGGGGTCGCCGGGCCGTGCGCCCAAGGGGTGGCTGCAGACCTCGGGCTTTGGCAAGGTGCTCAAGTACCCGGTGTATCTGGCCTGCTCGCTGGCGCTTGCGCACACCTTCCTGGCGTACTTCGTGAGCTGGGACCAGCTCGGCAAGTGGGTGTTCGGCTCGCCGCTGGATCATCCGGTGGGCTTCGGCGTGGTCATGCTGGTGACCGCGGCGATGATGTTCGACTTCAGCTACTTCCGCGAGCAGGTGTGCATCGTGGCGTGTCCGTACGGCAGGATGCAGTCGGTCTTGCTGGATCGGCACTCGCTCATCGTCCGGTACGACCAGCGGCGGGGCGAACCGCGCGGTCGCAAAGGCAAGCCCGCGAAGTCGGGCAGCCCGGCGGGCGATGTCGCTCTACCCGTGCTCGCGGTCGAGTCCCGCACAGCGGACTGCGTGGATTGCGGCCTGTGCGTCACGACGTGCCCGACCGGGATCGACATCCGCAACGGCCTGCAGATGGAGTGCGTGAACTGCACGCAGTGCATCGACGCCTGCGACGCGGTGATGACCAAGCTCGGTCGGCCCCGGGGGCTCATCCGCTATTCGTCGCACGCGGCGATGGAAGGGCAGAAGCTGTCGCTGCTTCGGCCGCGGGTGGTGCTGTATCCGGCGCTGATCGCCGCGGTGTTCGGGCTGTTCACGCTGGTGCTGGTGAACACGGGGATCGCCGACGTGTCGGTGATGCGCGGGCTGGGGCAGCCGTTCACGATCGTGGACGACGCGCGGGTGCTCAACACGGTGCGCGTGAAGATCGTCAACCGAATCGACGCGCCCGCCGAGTTTGCCATCGGTCTGCGCGGGATCGAGGGCGCGAGAATCGTGCCGCAGAGCAGCCCGGTTCGGATCGAGGCGGGCCAGATGGTCACTGTGCCGGCCCAGGTCTTTGTGCCGCGG
>DHLW01000037.1:0-21193 GCA_002405485.1 Phycisphaerales bacterium UBA4658 | reverse complement strand
TCGCGTATGCCGGCCCGATCACGCTTATCGGGCCGTATGGCCCCTCGCCGGCGTTGCCGGCGGTCCAACCTTCATCGGAGGCCAGGCCATGATGCACTCTTCAGGCGTTCAGCCGTCGCTCAACGGACACGGCCCGGTGCGTCTGCCGACGCTGGAGGTTCGTCCGCCCCGGCACGGCAGCGGGCGCATCTGGGTGGCGTGGATCCTCGGGTTGCTGTCGATCAACTTCACGGTGGTCGGGTTCACGGTCTACTTCGCGATCAGTGATCCGTCCGCGGCGGTGGAGCCCGACTACTACCGCAAGGCCCTGGCGTGGGACCAGACCGCACGCCAGATCCAGCACAATCGCAAGCTCGGGTGGTCGGCGCACGTCGCCTTCCAGGCGAGCGCCGGCGGAGGCGGGCAGTCGCTGCGCGTCGATCTACGGAACAAGCTCGGCGAGCCGATCGCGGGCGCGACGATCGAGTGCGAGTACTTCGCGAACACCAACTCCGGCAAGCGCAGCACGGTGACGCTGGAGTCTCTTGGATCCGAGCCGGGCGCGTATCGCGGCAGCGTGAACGTGGACCGGGCCGGACTCTGGCACGTGCGTGTGCGTGCGCGCACCGCGGTGGACGTGTTCACCCACGAGACCGATGCGCCCGTTCGGATGGGCGAATCGAGGTCAGGAGTCTGATGTGATCCCGCTCATCGCTGCCGTCTTCACCGCCAGTCTCCTTGGTTCAACCCACTGCGTGGGCATGTGCGGCGCATTCGTCGCCTTCGCGGTGGGCGAGGGCGAGCTTGGGTCGCAGAAGCAGCCCCGCCGTCTTGCGTCGCGGGCGGCGCTCAACGCGGCGTATAACCTCGGTCGGCTGGCGACGTATCTCGCCATGGGCTCGGTCGCGGGCGGGGTGGGGGCGGCGGTCGATCTCGGAGGCCGGCTTGTCGGCGTGCAGCGGGGGGCCGCGATCGGAGCCGGCGCGATCATGGTGGGCTTTGGCGTGGTTGCAGTGGCCCGCCATCTCGGCGTGCGCATTCCTCGAGCGCCCCTGCCCAAGGCCCTGACCAGTCTTGCCCGGGCGGCGCATGTGCGCGCCTTTGCGCTCTCGCCCTTGGCGCGGGCCGGCGTCGTCGGGCTGCTGACCACGCTGCTTCCGTGCGGGTGGCTGTACGCGTTTGTGATCACCTCGGCGGGAACGGCAGATCCGGTCTACGGGGCGATCACGATGCTGGCATTCTGGCTTGGGACGCTTCCGCTGCTCGGTGCGCTTGGACTGGGCATCCAGTCTCTGACCGGTCGGCTGCGTCCCCATCTCCCGTTGCTCACGAGTCTGGCGCTCGTGGCCGTCGGGGTCTACACGCTGAGCGGCCGCATCGCCGCTCCGGCTCTGGCGATGAAGCCGGAGGTTCCAGCGACCATCGAGGATGCCCGGGCCGAGCTCGGGCGCACGGCGCGGGCCGCGTCGGAGAACTGCCCCCTCTGCCACCCAAGCAAGTGACCTTCCATGACCGCCCACCCCGCACCCATGCTGAACGTGTCTCGCGACCGGCTTGTCCGCACGGTCGCCATCGGGGACGCCCCGTCGAGTGCGGAGCAGGTCCGGCACGCCTGTGCGCACTGCTCGCTGCCGGTCCCCGCAGGACTGGTCGTGGAAGGATCCGCCCAGCAGTTCTGCTGCCACGGGTGCGCGACGGCGTACAGCGTCATCTCCTCGTGCAACCTGCAGGCGTATTACGACCTGCTTGAACGCACCAGCGGCGAGCGCGGGCCGGCCCGTGTGTCCAGGCGTGCGTACGGGGAGTTCGATGACCCGACGTTCCACGCGTTGTACTGCCGACCGGTCAAGGACCGGGCCGCGCAGGCGTCGGACGCGTCCTCGGGGCTGCTGCGGACGGAACTGCTGCTGGAGGGTGTGCACTGCGCGGCGTGCGTGTGGCTGGTGGAGAAGCTCCCGCAGGTGCTTCCGGGCGTCGCCGAGGCAAGACTGGACCTTCGCAGGGCGTCGGTGAGCGTGACCTTTGATCCGGCCCAGGTGCGGCTCAGCCGGATCGCGCGGATGCTCGACTCGCTTGGATACTGCCCGCATCCGGCGCGGGCGTCTGGCTCTGGCGGGGCTGGTGCGGGCATGGGCGGATCGATGACGGTCCGCGACGTTCGGCGGATCGAGGATCGCCGATTGCTGATCCAGATGGCGGTGGCCGGCGCGTGCGCCGGGAACATCATGCTGCTGTTTGTCGCGATGTACGCCGGGATGTTCCAGGGCATCGAGCGTGCGCACGACCAGTTCTTCCGGTGGGCGTCGCTGGGCCTGACGCTGATCTGCCTGGCGTGGCCCGGGCAGGTCTTTCTCCGTTCAGCGCTCGCGGCGGTGCGCATGCGGACGATCCACCTGGACGTGCCCATCGCCCTGGGGCTCTATCTCGGCGGTGCGTGGGGGATGTACAAGACCATCGCCGGCTCGGGCGATCTGTACTTCGACTCGATCACCGCGCTCATCTTCTTCCTGCTGGTGGGGCGATACGTCCAGCGTCGCCAGCAGCGCAGTGCCGCCGACGCGGTCGAACTGCTGTTCAGCGTGACGCCCTCGGTGGCCCGCAAGGTCGAAACGGATGATCCAGCGCACACCCGCGAAGTGCCCGTCGAGGCCCTGGCGATCGGGGACCTTGTCGAGGTGCGTGCCGGCGACTGCGTGCCGGTGGATGGGGTGGTGGAGTTGGGCCAGGCCGATCTGGACGTGGCTCTGCTCACCGGCGAGTCGCGCCCGGTGCGGGTCGGTTCGGGAATGGACGTGGTCGCCGGCGCCGTGAACCTGAGCGGGGTGCTTCGCGTTCGCGTGCGGGCGGTCGGCGAGGACACTCGCATCGGGACGCTCATGCGCACCGTCGAGGAAGCGTCGCGCCGCCGCGCACGCATCGTTCAGCTTGCCGACCGCTGGGCCGGGTGGCTGCTGGCGGCGCTGCTGGCGCTGGCCGGGCTGACGCTGGCCATCTGGTGGCGAGAGAGCCCGACGGTGGCGATCGATCGCGCCGCGGCGTTGTTGATTGCCGTCTGCCCGTGCGGACTTGGACTGGCGACCCCGCTGGCGATGACGGTGTCGATCGGACGTGCGGCGGGGCGGGGCGTGCTCATCAAGGGGGCCGACGCCGTGCAGGCCCTGGCCGATGCCCGAGATCGCGGCCTGATCGTGCTGGACAAGACCGGCACGGTGACGACTGGTCGGCTGTCGCTGGTGCGATTCGAAGGCGCCGAGTGGGTCAAGCCGCTGGTCTGTGCGCTCGAGGCCGGCAGCAGCCATCCGACGGCCCGCGCGCTGGAGCGCGATCTGAGTGCCGGGAGCGCTGTCGCGTCTCGGATCCGCTGCGCGCCCGAGCGCGTCGTGCAGCACCAAGGCGCGGGGATCGAGGGCGTCGTCGACGGTCGGCCGATCCTGGTGGGCACCGAGGAGTTCCTGCGATCCGGCGGCGTCCGCGTGGATGACGCCTGGTCGCACCGCGCCAGCCGGTGCACGAGCGAGGGACTGTCGCCGGTCTTTGTCGCCTGCGACGGCGTGTGCGTTGCGGTCGCCGCTCTGGGCGACCCGGTGCGCCCGGACGCCCGGCGGGTGATCGACGCCCTGCGAGCACGCGGGTATGCCCTGCGGATGCTCTCGGGCGATCATCCCGACGTGGTGCGTCGCGTGGGAGCGCAACTCGGCCTGTCGCCAGAGGAGTGCCTGGGGGGGATCACGCCCGAGGGCAAGCTGCGGGTGGTGCGCCAGGAGCTGCAAACGCGGCCGGTCATCGTCGTCGGTGACGGCGTGAACGACGCGGCGGCCCTCGCGGCGAGCACGGTGGGCATCGCGGTCCGGGGTGGGGCAGAGGCCTCGCTCGCCGCCGCCGACGTCTCGCTCTCCCGCGAGGGGCTCTCGCCCGTGCTCGAACTCATCGATGGCGCGGGGCGCACGCTCCGGACGATCCACTGGACCATCGCGGCGTCGATCGCGTACAACGTGCTTGCCGCCGCACTGGCGGTCGCGGGGCTGATCAGTCCGCTGCTCGCGGCGATCATCATGCCCGCAAGCTCGTTCACGGTCGTGGCGATCTGTCTGCAATCTGGCGCGTTTCGCGGGCCCCGGCCGGTGGCCAGCCGAGGGCCGGCGGAAGGAGCGATAACCATGGAGGCGGGCCGATGAGCGTTCTGTTCCTGCTGATTCCACTGGCTTTCGTGCTTGCCGGGCTGGCGGTCTGGGCCTTCGTCCGCTCCGCGCTCGAGGGCCAGTACGACGACCTGGAGACGCCCGCCCACCGTATGCTTGTGGATGACGACGGCTCGGTCGGGTCCCGTTCCCGATAAGCCGCGGCGGCGCGATTCTGCTCAGCGGAGCGATCGCTGGTCCCCGCGGCGTTGATCGGGGCGCCCGCCACGAATCCGCTCACCCATGGGTACGGCGCTGCGGTCCATCTCCATCGTGATTCCCGCGTACAACGCCGGGTCGTCGATCGCGTCGACGCTGGAGGAGGTGTTCGCGTTCGTGCATGCCGAGCGGCTGATGCACGAGGTCATCGTCGTCGACGACGCCAGCCTTGACCACACCCCGCGGATCGTCGCCGAGCGGTTTCCCACGGTTCGCCTGCTTCGGCACCCGGCCAATCGGGGCAAGGGGGGGGCGGTCCGGACCGGCATGCTCGCGGCCGGCGGGGACTGGGCCATGTTCCTGGACGCCGACCACTCCACGCACATCGAGCATCTGCGGCTGGTCGCCGAGCGTGCCCAGGACGCGGACGTGATCATCGGGTCTCGGCGGTCGGCGCAGTCGACGTCGGCGATCGCACGCCCGCTGCATCGGCGCATGCTCGGGGACCTGTTCCCCAAGCTCACCTCGCACGTTCTCCCGGCCGTCAGCGACACCCAGTGCGGATTCAAGGTCTTCAAGCGCTGGACGGTCGGGCCGATCTTCGGCAAGCTGACGATCTCGGGGTTTGCCTTTGACGTCGAGGCGCTGCTTTTGGCCGATCGTCTGGGCGCGGTGATCCGCGAGGTTCCCGTGAGCTGGAACAACCCGCGGGAGTCCACGCTGAACGTCCGGCGCGATGCGCCGCGCATGCTCGCCGACGTGATCCGCGTCGGCTGGTCCCTGCGTCGTTCCGGGGCCCGGTCTCGGGCGCTGGGGCGGGAGGGGGCGGAGCTGCGCTCAGGCGAGGGTTCGCTCCTGCCCCGGGTGATGATCGCCCCGGCCGGGCGCTCAGGCGCGATGCTGGAGCCCGGCGTCCGCGCAGGCTCGACGCCAACAGGGTCCCGCTGAGGAGCGATCGCAGGTATGCTGGGGGGAATCGCATCGAGGGAAGCCGGCTTGAGGGCGTCCGCCGCCCGGGTGACCGGCTCCCGCAGACGTTGGAGGCCGGCGATGAGTTCGCTGCGTTCTGCATCCCTGAGGACCGACCGGTTCGGGCTTGCCTTCGCCTTGGTCCTGGCGATGCTCGCGATCGCCTTGCCCGTGCGGTCGGCGTGCGCCCAGAAGCTCCTGCAGGCGACCGCCCGGCTCAAGACCGGCGAGGAGCTGCGCTACGTGTTTCGGCTGGAGACCGACGAGACGCTCACACGTGTCGACAAACCCGACCAGCCCGCGACGCTCACCAAGAGCATCCAGGAGGTCGACGTCCGCTTCACCGTCGCTGCCGACACCACCTCCGGAAGCATCGTCGACGCGACCTTCGAGTCGTTCCGGGTCTGGATCGACTTTCAGAACCGGATGGTGCCGGTGGACCTGACAAGTCCGACACCCCCGGACAATGACCCCGCGGCACGCTCGATCTACGACCGATTCCGCCCGCTCGTGGGCGTGACGGCGCGGCTCAACATCTCGACCGGGGGCGAGACCACATCGATCACCTTCCCCGACGCCATCAAGGCCGAGCCCGCCTGGCCGATCTTCCGCAGATACCTGGACAAGGAGCTCTTCCGGGCGAACTTCGGTCCGGCGTTCACGCTCAAGAGCGACGGCGCCATGCATCCGATCGGCGAGCCGTGGTACTACCGGATGCACGCGTATGCACGGGCCACCGAGTGCGCAGTGTGGGAGACGCGGACGCTGGAGTCGGTCGCCGGCGACATCGCCACCGTCTCCGGCAAGACCCGGGCATCGGGCAAGCCCGAGGACTTCCAGGGCAAGCCCGTCGCCTTCCTGGACATGCGCGTGGACAGCCAGTATCTGTGGGACACCGCTCGGGCTCGGCTGCTCAAGCAGACGCGCAACGACTCGATCCGCACCCGCTTCGAGCGTGACGGCGTGCCGATGCAGTCGGATCTCATCGGCGCCAGCACACTCACCCTGAAGGACGACGCAACGCGCGGCTCACAGGCCCCGGCTGTGGCTCCGGCCCCACCCCCGGCCCCACCTCCGGCCCCACCTCCGGCCACACCCCCGGCTCCGGCCGCGGAGACGGCTCCCCAGAAGTCCCCGGCGGATGCCCCAAAGCCGTGAGCGACCCATCTGGCCAAGTGCGCCTCGCGGTCGGGTGCATGACCGGGACGAGTATCGACGCGCTCGACGTGGCGCTGGTGCGGCTTTGTGGCCGTGGTCTGGATCTGACCCCGCGATTCGTCCGCGGTGTCTCCCGCGCACTGGGCCGGCTTGCGGATGATCTCCGGGCCATCGCCGAGCAGCGGCCCATGACCAGCGGCGAGATCGCGCGGATCACCCGGGACTTTGCCCTTCTGCACGCCGAGGCGGTCCGGTCGCTTGTGCAGGATGAACGCATCGACTTCGTGTGCGTGCACGGGCAGACCGTCTTCCACCAGCCCCCGCTGACCTGGCAGCTCTTCAGTGCGCCCACGCTGGCGATGGAGCTCGGCACGCCCGTCGTCACCGATCTGCGTTCGGCGGACGTCGCCCGCGGGGGACAGGGCGCGCCCATCACGCCGCTGGCCGACTGGCTGTTCTTCCGGTCTTCCGGCTCGGCGGCGGTGGTGAACCTCGGGGGGTTCTGCAACATCACTCTCTTGCCGGCGGTCGGCTCGCCGATCACCGATATCGACGGCTTCGACGTGTGCGCCTGCAACCACGTGCTGGACGAACTCGCCCGGGTCGTGCTCAGAGCGCCCTTCGACGATGGGGGACGTGCCGCGCTCGGCGGGCGGGTGCATCCGGCGGCGCTCGACGATCTTGTGCGTGCCCTGCGCGGCCAGTCGAGTTCGAGGCGATCGCTCGGGACGGGCGACGAGACAGCCGACTGGATCCGCCGCTGGCAGACGGCGGTGAGTGCGCCCGACCTTTGTGCGACCGCGTGCCAGGGCTTGGGGGCCACCATCGCCCGTCGCGTCGATGGTGTGCAACGCGTGCTGCTGGCCGGCGGCGGCGTGAACAACGCCGCACTCGTGCGAGCCATCCGATTGTCGTCGAGTGCGCCCGTGGCGGCGACGGATGACGCCGGACTCCCCGGCTCTTTCCGCGAGGCCGCGGAGATGGCCGTGCTTGGCGCGCTGTGCGCCGATCGAGTTCCGATCACGCTTCCAAGGGTGACACACGTACCGGACTTCGCCCCGATCGCAGGCGTGTGGTGCACGCCGTGATGGAGACGCACGGCAAGGGGGGCCGCCAACAGATCGATGGCGCCCCCAGGAGGTGCGTGTCCGGTATCCCCTCGAGCGGTACCGGATCGCTTCCTAGAATGGAGCCCGGCATCTCGGCGTCTTGGCCGAGAGAACTGGGGCCATCCCTGTGCATCGGCACGTGGCGGACCAAACTCATCAAGACAGTGGGGGGAGGTCCTCGTGCAGACTGAGGATTCCGGGTTTTCCCTGATGGTCGCCTCTGAGAACACGATTGAAAATCGTCCATTCGGACTGACCTCTGACGTCTATGCGAAGGCGTGCGCCGATTCAGGACTGAAGGGTGGTGTTTCGGGGGCGATCGAGCGGTATCGCTCGCTGTTCCGTACGGGTGTGCTTCGGCAGCCGGGCCTGATCTGCGACCCGCCTCGGATCGGGCGCGTGCATGTGTCGGAGTCCGGCGAGGGCCGTGTGCGCAAGTTCACGCTTGTGCTCGGTCCGGCGGAGGCGGGTGTGTATGACCGGGCCGCGCCCGGCGCGGAGTTGGAGACCGAATCGGTGCTGATCCCGATGATCGGGAAGAAGCGGGTGCTCACGCACACGCTGTGCGTCTCATCTCAGGTGGGGTGCGCCATGGGGTGCGGCTTCTGCCAGACGGCGCAGATGGGCCTGGTGCGGAACCTGACACCCGGGGAGATCGTGCGGCAGTGGTTCGCGGCTCGCCATCTGGTGTCCGGTGACCTGCCCGATCGACCCGGGTGCCCGACGATTCGCAACGTGGTGTTCATGGGCATGGGCGAGCCGATGGACAATCTCTCCGCCGTGATCGACGCGATCGCGGTGCTCACCGATCGCAACGGGCCGAATCTGCCGATGAGCAAGGTGACGATCTCGACCGTCGGGCGCGTCGACGGCATCATGGCCCTTGCCGAGCAGGTGCGCAAGCCCGGCTGGCATCGGCTGAACCTGGCGATCTCGCTGAACGCGCCGAACGACCAGGTGCGCGGCGAGATCATGCCCATCAATCGCCGGTATGACCTGTCGGCGCTCCGAGGCGCGCTGGAGCAGTGGCCCATATACGGCGCAGCCAAGCTGTGCATCGAGTATGTGCTCATCCCGGGTGTGAATGATCGTCCCGAGCACGCCCGGCAGGTCGGGGAGTTCGTGACCGGAGCGGGCCCCTATGCGGGCCGCCCGCCGCTGCACGGGCTGGTGAATCTCATTCCCTACAACCCGCGGGAGCACTCTCCGTGGCCGGCCCCGGACGAGCAGAGCGTCGATCAGTTCCTGGCCTGGCTCACGGATGCCGGGTGCTATGCCAAGCGTCGACGGACCAAGGGGCGTGACACGATGGCCGCGTGCGGCCAGTTGGGCAACCTGGCGCACCGCCGGCGCCCGGTGCCTCTGGCCGTGCGGGGTGTCGCTCCGACCGACGCACGGGGATAGCTGTCAGATGACGACCGACTCATCGTCTGAGCCGTACACGTCCAGCCGCTCCCTGGGCTCCACCGGGCGATAGGTGTTCATGTGCCGGATGGGGGGGGAGTAGATGTGCAGCGTCACCAGATCATGGTCCGCGGCCTGAGCGTTGACGATCTGGTGGATGTCGGGCTCATCGGCGGAGCACACAAACTCCGGCGGCATGATCCGAGACTGCTCCGGGATCACCTGTCCAGAGGCCGACCGTGCGAAGCGGATCTCTGTTCCCTGGCCGTGGATGACGCGGAAGGCGCAGCTCACGCCCTGATGATCGTGGATCGGGGTGCAGTGCCCCGAGCGCCAGCAGAGGGCCAGGAGTTCGTAGTGATCGCTCCGGCTGATGGTGTTCCGCTTGTAGCCGCGAAGACCGAACATGATCGCGGGTCGAAAATCCTCCAGCGACAGCCGCTGCTCGCGCAGCAGAGAGTCCAGCGTCGACAGATTCGCGCGAGTCGTGAGTCCGTCGAGGTAGGCGATGAGCTTGGCGAGCTTGGGAAACGCCGCGACCGCGGGGTTCACCTTGACGGGTCCGACGGGCAGGGGCGAGACGATGCTGGGCGTGTGTGGTGCGGGCATTGATTGTGGTGATGCGCGTGCGGCGCGTGCACGACCTCTGACCGAGAGTCTATCACCCTTTGCCACTTGGCCGCTCGATTCCAGACAGCCCGAGGGAAAAGCCCTAAACTCCCGGCGTGACCACATCCGCGACCACTCCCGACACTTCCTCCGGCGTCAGCAACTCGCCCTCGCCGGGCGGAGACGACCGGGCCGATCGGTCGGTCCCGCTTCGAGCCCGCCAGGACGACCCGGCGTCGATCATCGCGCCCGAGGGCGTTCCCATCATCGTCGCTTTTGTGCTTGTGAGCGTCGCCATCGTCACGGCCGCGGGATGGTGGCTGGGTCCGGTGGCGGCGAGCGCGGCGAGCGCGGTGACGTGCCTGCTCTGCCTCTGGGCGATCTGGTTCTTTCGCGACCCGCAGCGGCGCATTCCGGAGCGGACCGACGGTGTCGCGCTGGTCATCTGCCCCGCCGACGGGGTGATCAGCTTCGTCGGACCCGCCAGGCCCCCGGGTGAACTGGGCATGAGCGAGGCGGAGTCGGCGGCGACGACGCGGGTGAGCGTGTTCATGAACGTGTTCAACGTGCACGTGAACCGCGCCCCGGTGCAGGGGGTTGTCGATCGCACGGTCTACACACCGGGCAAGTTCTTCAACGCCGCGCTCGACAAGGCCAGCGAGCACAACGAGCGGATGGGCATCATCCTGAAGCCCGCCGGTGGGCGGCGCATCGCGTGCGTGCAGATCGCCGGGCTCATTGCCCGGCGGATCGTCTGCCGGGTCGGCGAGGGCGCGGCGCTCAAGGCCGGGCAGCGTTTCGGGCTGATCCGCTTCGGTTCCCGGGTCGACGTGTATCTTCCACGCGGGGTCGTCCCGCTGGTCAAGGTCGGCGATCGCACGGTCGCGGGGGAGACGATCTTCGCGGTCCTTGACGGACCTCCCGAATCCCCGCGCACGAGCCGGCCGCACGCTGGGGAGGTCTGAGCGATGTTCATCCACTACCCGCATCGCAAGCGGACTGTGCCGGTTCGGTTGTTTGTTCCGAACATGCTCACGACCGTCGCGCTCTGCTGCGGACTGGCCTCGCTGCACTACAGCCTGAAGGGGGACTGGGACCGAGCCATGTTCGCCGTGCTCTTGAGCGCGGTGTTCGATGGGCTCGACGGCCGGGCCGCCCGTCTGCTCAAGGTCACGAGCCCCTTTGGCGAGGTGCTCGACTCGCTGAGCGACTTCCTGTCCTTTGGCGTGGCCCCTGCGGTGCTCCTGCATCAGTGGATGCTCAAGGATCAGGGGTGGTTCGGGCTGGTCGCCGTCACCACCTTTGCGCTCTGCAGCGCGATGCGGCTGGCGCGGTTCACCGCGGGCGTGCGCGTCAAGCCCGGGCAGGGTCCGTCCACGTCGCCTCCCTCGGCCGAAGAGCAGCGTGACACGATCGTGCGCTCCCGGTTCTTCACCGGTCTGCCCACGCCCGCCGCCGGCGCGGCGGTCATGGTTCCGGTGATGCTTGCGTACTCCGTGACGGTGCAGTCCACCTGGAGGCCGTGGCTGGGCATGCCCGAATCACCGCAGCCCGGGCGTGCCGACGCCTCGGCCGCCGCCGCGGCTCCCTGGGTCGTGGGCGTGGTCGTGGGCTACACGGTGCTCATCGGGCTGTGGATGATCAGCCGCATCCCGATGTACAGCTTCAAGAAGATGCGTGTGTCGCGCCATGCGATCGTGCCGATGCTCGTCGGGGTCGGGGCGATGGCCGCCCTCGCGGTGAAGGACATGTGGCTGATGATGAGCGTGCTGGCGGTCGGGTATCTGCTCACGGCGGGGCTGAGCATCGGGTCCTATCGCCGCATCCAGCGCCGGCCCGCGGCCGAGGTCGTCAGTCAGCTCAAGACCAAGCCGGCGGTGTCTCCATGAGCGCTTCGCGCCGCCCCCGCCCGCGGCGCTCCGCACGCGTGCGCGTCGAGCGGGATCTGCTCGGAGAGAGGCAAGTCCCTGCCGATGCGTACTACGGCATCCAGACGCTGCGCGGCATGGAGAACTTCGCGATTTCCGGAGTGACCATCCGGCACTACCCGCAGCTCATCCGGGCGATGGCCATGGTCAAGCTCGCCGCCGCACGCGCCAATGCGCAGATGGGCCTGCTCCCCCCGCGCGTGCTCAAGGGCATCGAGCTTGCCTGCCGGGAACTCATCGACGGGCAACTGCACGACCAGTTCGGCGTCGACGTGTTCCAGGGCGGTGCGGGCACCAGCACGAACATGAACGCCAACGAGGTGATCGCCAATCGGGCGCTCGAACACATGGGCCGCGCCAGAGGCGACTACGCCCACTGCGATCCGCACGATCACGTGAACATGTCGCAGAGCACCAACGACGCCTATCCCACCGCGCTCCACCTCGCGATGCTGCTGATGAATCGCCCGCTGCGGGAGGAGCTCGCGCTTCTGGCCAGGGCCTTTGACGACAAGGGCCGGGCGTTCGCCGGTGTGCTCAAGATGGGCCGGACCCAGCTCCAGGACGCCGTGCCCATGACTCTGGGCCAGGAGTTCGCCGCCTTTGCGTCGACGATCCGCGGGGAGATCCGTGCTCTGGAGCGCGTCGAGGTCGTGCTGTGCGAAGTGAACATGGGCGGCACGGCGATCGGCACCGGTCTCAACGCGCCCCGCGGCTATGCGTCGGCGTGCGCGAAGCACCTCTCGAAGATCACCGGGTATCGCATCCGCCCGGCACGCGATCTGATCGAGGCCACGCAGGACACTCAGGCCTATGTCCTGTACTCGTCCATGCTCAAGAGTCTGGCGATCAAGCTCAGCAAGGTGTGCAATGACCTGCGGCTGCTCTCGTCGGGCCCGCGGGCGGGTCTGTTTGAGATCAACCTGCCTCCGATGCAGCCCGGTTCGTCGATCATGCCGGGCAAGGTCAACCCCGTCATCCCCGAGGTGGTGAACCAGGTCTGCTTCAAGGCCATCGGCAACGACCTCGCCGTCACCATGGCCGCCGAGGCCGGACAGTTGCAGCTCAACGTCATGGAGCCGGTCATCGCCTCGTGCGTGTTCGAGAGCCAGATGCTGTTCATGAACGCCGCAAAGTCCTTGCGAGAGCACTGCGTCGTGGGCATCACGGCCAATGAGCGCGTCTGCCGATCGTTCGTGGAGCACAGCATCGGCATCGTCACCGCGCTCAACCCGCTGATCGGCTACGAACGCTCTTCGGAGATCGCCGGTGAGGCGCTGCGCACCGGTCGCGGCGTCGTCGAACTCGTCCGCGAACGCGGGCTCCTGAGCGCCGCCCAGATCCAACGCGTGCTCGATCCCACGAGAGCCGCACGCACACGCGCCGCTCGCTAGAATCACAAGGGGCTCAGGAGGTCACCCATGCTCAGCCGCATGTTCGCGTGTGCGGGGTGCGTGTCCGCGGCTCTCTGGCTCGTCGGGTGCGGTTCAGCGGTCATGCGTCCCGCAGGGGATCCCCCGGTGGGGGTGGTCGTCCACGACCCCGGCCTCGTCGGCGAGTGGGCCACCAAAGACCCTGCGGACTCCACCCAGGTCCGCGCCATCATTCGTGCCGACGCCGGTGGCGATCTCGGGATGTTCCTGGGCAGTGTGGTTGTGCACCACGACGGCCAGTTCAAGGCCGCCACGCCCGTCGAGATCACGCTGACGGAGATCGCGGGCACGCGCTATCTCGATCTGTTCCTGGCTCGTTCCGAGCGTGACCGGCTCGTGACCTCTGTGGGATTCCTGGTCGTGCCGGTGCACCAGTTTCTCAAGGTCGAGCGCCTTGGCGATGAGCTGACGCTCTGGATGTTGAACGCTGACACGCTCGAGCGCCCGGCAGCCGTCGAGGGCGTCGGAATCCAACGCGTGTCCGTCGGCGGCGGTCACATCTCCATGCTCTCGGCCGACAGCCCCCGGCTGCACGCGCTGCTGGCCAAGCATGGCGGCGACGACGGCGCATTCCATCGCCCGGTCGTCCTGCGCCGATGGACACGATGATCCATCGCGGCTCGCTGCCCGATGCAGGTGACACACACCCGGAGTTGCAGGAAAAGTTGGGGATCTAGGATTCGAACCTAGACTAAGTGAGTCAGAGTCACTCGTGCTACCGTTACACCAATCCCCAGCGGATTGCCCGGTCCAGAAGGAACGGGTCTGAATAGTAGGGCTCCACGCCGCGTATCGGCAAGGCCGGCCATGCACTTGGGGCTCCGCCGTGCGTGTGCCCCCCCAAGACCGAGCCGCTTGCCGCTTCGGATACGCTCTTGGACATGCTGCAGTTCGCTCTGGTCGGCTCCGCTCTGCTCCTCACCCACACGCTCGGTCCCGGGCCGTCGACGGCGGCGGGTTCGTCGTCCAGTCCGGCGGCCGCGGTCTCCCCAGTCCTGGATGCCAAGGGCCCGTGGCGACAGGGCCGCGATCCCGAGCTTCTGGCGATCCTCGATGAACACGTCGAGCAGCTCCTGCAGGAGGATCCGCTGGACGCCGTGCAGCGTGGCGACGCTCGGCACGCCCAGCGCCTCGCCGATCTCTCGCCCGAGGCCATCCAGAAGGGGCGGGACCTTCGCCGCGCCCGGCTCCAGCGGCTGGACCGGCTGGACCTTGCCCGGCTCTCGGAGGTTGACCGGCTGGACGCCGACCTGCTCCGCTCGGAGCTCGAATCGGACCTTGCCCAGGCCCGGTTCTTTCCCGAGCAGACGCCGATTGACGCCCGGTCCGGCCCGCAGGTCTGGCTCCCGCAGATGCACGATCCGCTCCCCTTCGCGACCGACGCCGACTATGCGGATCATGCGCGACGGCTGGAGCTCGTTCCCGGGCAGATCGATCAGATCATCGAGCAGATGCGAGCCGGTCTCGCCGCCGGTCGCGTGCCGCCCAAGGTTGTCATGGTCGGCACCGTCGATCAGTGCCTGATGCTGGCCACCGACGACGTGCGCGAGTCGCCGACGCTGAGCCGGTTCTATGCCCCGTTCCGTGCCAGACCGATGACCGATCCCGCCGCTGTCCGGGCCCGGGCGGCCATCCGCGACGGGATCGTGCCCGCGTTTGCGCGCCTTGGCGCGTTCCTCCGAGATGAATACATCCCCAAGTGCCGAGAGACTGTCGCCTATTCCGACGGAGTGGACGGCCCGGCGGGCTATGACCAGGCGCTTCGGCGGCACACGACGCTGCCCATGAGCGCCCTCGACGTGCATGCCCTGGGCCTGAGCGAAGTCGCTCGCATCCGTGCCGAAATGATGGACGTCATCGCGAGGACGGACTTTCCGCGGAAGGACGAGCTCTCCGGCGACGAGCTGTTCGGAGCGTTCCTGGCCTATCTCCGGACCGATCCGCGCTTCTACTACACGCGGGCCGAGGATCTGCTTGCCGGCTATCGCGAGATCTCCAAGCGCATCGATGCCGAGATGCCCAAGCTCTTCACCGTGCTGCCCCGGTTGCCCTACGGCGTGCGCGAGCTGCCCGCCATTACCGCGCCCACGTCGCCGACGGCGTACTACTACCGAGGCTCGATCGAGGCCGGCACCCCCGGCTGGTTCATGTGCAACACCTACAAGCTCGATCAGCGTCCCAAGTACGAGATGGTCGCCCTCACCCTGCACGAGGCCGTCCCCGGTCACCACCACCAGATCGCTCTCGCCCAGGAGCTCAAGAACCAGCATCCCTTCCGAACGTTCAGCAGCTACACCGCCTTCGTCGAGGGCTGGGCGCTCTACGCCGAGCGGCTCGGGCTGGAAGTCGGCGACGGCGGCGGACCAGCAAACACCATTTCGGGTTCGGGAGCTGGTTCGGGGGATGCGCCCGCCCATCTCTACAGCGATCCCTATGACGACTTCGGTCGGCTCAGCTACGAGATGTGGCGGGCGTCTCGGCTGGTCGTCGACACGGGCATCCACGCCAAGGGCTGGTCACGCACTCAGGCGATCGAGTACATGCTCCGCGTCACGTCGCTCTCGCCGCTGAACATTGAACGCGAGGTCGATCGCTACATCGCCTGGCCGGGCCAGGCCTGCGCGTACAAGATCGGCGAGCTCAAGATCCGTGAGCTTCGCGCACGTGCTGAGAAGGCCCTCGGCGACCGGTTCGACCGCCGAACGTTCCATGATGCACTGTTGGACTCGGGCGCGCTCCCGCTGCCGGCGTTGGAGGCCAAGATCGATCGGTGGATTGCGCAGCGTGAATAGGAGTGGCGGCGCAGGCGTCTCGCCTGTGTGCGTCACTCTCGCGGCTCGATCGCGTCGATGACCTCGATCACCGTCCGGCGAATCGTGAAGACGAGTTCCAGCCGCGTGAGCTTGAAGAGCACCTCAACGTGCTGCGTCGCCGCGGCGATCCCCAGCCGTCCCATGCGCTTCTTCACGGTCCCCAGCAGGTCGACCATGGCGTTGAGCCCGGCGGAGTCGACGTACTTGATGTTCTCGAGGTCCAGCACGATGTGCCGAACTCCCGGCTGGTGGGCGTAGATGTTCTTGATCTCAAACGAGACTTCAGCGCTGCTCACCGCGTTGAGCTCCCGCTCCACGATCGTGATCACCAGCGTCTGCCCGATGACCTCGCTCGTGAGCATCGGGTGCGATGGCCGAGGGGCGGGACGGCTCTCCAGCGACGGGGCGTCCTGCCCGCCCGAGGAATCGTTCACGCCGAAGAGTTTTTTCAGGTTCTTGATCACCGAACCCCTCTGCCGCGTCCGCGGCGGATGACAAGGCGTGGACTCATCACGAGCCGGTCTGCGTCCGGCGATCCGGGCGCAGCGGCTGCGCTCGGCCATAGGGCGAACGCTGCGGAGCCGCCGACGAGAACGTGGGCATCGGAGACTGCTGTTGCCCAAAGCCTGGCCGGACTGCAGCCGGCTGCGGAGCCGGAGCAGGCAAGGGCGCCGGGGCGGGCATCATCCCCCCCGCGGGGGCCACCTGGAGTCGGCGCTGACGCGCCGCGTCGATGTTGCGATCGAGCTTGCCCAGGATCGAGCGAACCTGATCGAAGCTGCGCTGGGGAGAACTCATGGGCAAACACCTCCACTTCGGTCCAGTGGGTATCGGAACGCCCAGAGTCAGACTGCGGGCCTTGATCCGAACTTGTCAGCCAAAAGGTGCAGGTCGTGACGGTTGTGCGGGCAAGCCCGTCCGAAACGTCCGCGTCGACGGACCCCGCTCCGCACCGCCGGGCTGGCTCCCGCTGGCCCCGGAGAGCGAGCCTGTGGAGAACCCGAGGTCCATACGCGGGTTATGCCGACTCCGCACAACCCCGAGCGCTCCTCGCACGCGCTCGATCCCGTCCGCGTACCATCGGCCCCGCCGTGCTTTGGCACTGGTTCAGGGAGGAGAACGGCTATGCACAAGGTTCTGGTTCTCGGTGGCGGCAAGGTCGGCAAGTCGGTCGCCGAACTGCTGCTGGCCTGCGGGCAGGGCAACTACAGCATCACCGTCGCCGATCGCGACCCGTCCCATCTGCGGGAGACCGAGCAGAATCTGGCCCGGCTCAAGGCGTCGGTGCGGCACGCCGTCGACTTCAGGACGCTGGTCCTGGATGCTTCCGACGCGTCGGCCGTCCGGGCCGCGCTCTCCGGCATGCACGCGGTCATCTGCATGCTTCCCTATGACATGGTCGCTGGCATTGCCGAGCTGGCCAATGAGATGGGCGTGCACTACTTCGACGTGACCGAGGACGTCGAGACCACCGAGCGGGTCGCCAAGATCGCCCGAGAGGGCCGAGCCAAGGTCGCCCTTGTGCCGCAGTGCGGCCTGGCGCCCGGGTACGTCGCCATCGCGGGCTACGAAGTGGCCCGTCAGTTCAGCGAGATCCACGAGCTCACGCTCCGCGTCGGGGCCGTGCCGCAGCACCCGACCAACGCGCTGCACTACAACGTGACCTGGTCCACCGCCGGCGTAGTGAACGAGTATTGCGAGCCGTGCAACGTGATGATCGACGGGCACATGGAGAAGCTCCCGGCGCTCGAGGGTCTGGAGGTCTTCAGCTACGAGGGCGTGAAGTACGAGGCGTTCTACACCTCCGGCGGCGTGGGTTCGCTCATCGACACGCTGGTCGAGGAGAAGAAGACCACCCGCGAGTCGCGCATCGCGTACAAGACCATCCGCTACCCGGGCCACCGCGACCTCATGAAGTTCCTGCTGCAGGACCTCCGCCTGGGCGTCGAGCACGCCAAGCCCTCGGCCACGGGGCAGGTCTTCAACCGCAAGCTCGCCATCGACCTCCTGGATCACGCCATCGCCCGCACGCTGCAGGACCTGGTCATCGTCTTCGTCTCGGGCATCGGCATCCGCGACGGCCGGCGCGAGCAGATCAACATCCGCAAGGACGTCCGCGCCACCGAGCTCTTCGGTCGCGTCTGGCCCGCGATCGAGCTCACCACCGCCGCCGGCGTCTGCGCCATGGTCGACCTGCACCGCCAGGGCAAGCTCCCCGCCAAGGGACTGGTCCGACAGGAACAGTGCTCCTATGCGCAGTTCAATCAGACGCTCTTCGGGCTCGCCTATGAGGCGCCCGAGACGCTTCAGGCCGCGATTCTGAAGGGGTGATCTGTTCGACTACCATGCTGGCATGGTGAAGTCCCTCATTCGCGCTCTCGACCTTGCTCCTCTGCTTGCCGCCGCCGTCGGCGCCGCCTCCGCGTCCAGCGCCCTCGCCCAGGGCGCCACCCGGCTGTGGGTCGACAACTGCGCCAAGTGCCACGGCGACCGCGGCCAGGGGGGCGGCGCTGGAACCGCCACGCTCCTCGATGACAAGTACCTCGGCGTCGACCGCATGAAGTTCGACCGGCAGTTCTTCGACGCCATCAAAAACGGCGTCAAGGACGAGGGCGGCGACTCCGCGGGCATGGAGGCCTTCGGCTCAACGCTCGAAGATGCTCAGATCTGGTCTCTGGTCGTGCACATTCGCGAACTCCAGGATCGCGACCGCCGACGCCGAGGCGGCATCGGCACCCTCAAGAAACCCGTCGACAACGTCTACACCACCCAGCACCATGCCTTCCGTGTTTCCGACGTCGCCGACGGGCTCGACACCCCCTGGAGCGTCGACTTCCTCCCAACGGGCCAGATGCTCATCGCCGAACGCCCAGGCCCAGTGCGGGTGCACACCACCGGCATGCCCGGCGGCAAGGTCTCCCAGCCCATCGTCGGGATACCCAAGGTCTTTGCCAGCGGTCAGGGCGGCATGATGGATGTCGCCGTCCATCCGGACTACGCGACCAACGGCTGGGTCTATCTCGCCTTCAGCGACCCCCAGGAACGCAAGGGCCTCACCAAGGTTGTCCGCGGCAAGCTCAAGAGCACCGGCGAGAACGCCTGGGCCTGGACCGACCAGCAGACCATCTGGGAGGGCAAGCCCGAGCACTACCAGAACGGCGGCCTCCACTTCGGCTCGCGCATCGTCTTCTCGGAACCCGTCGCCGATGCCGCGGCCAAGGGCGACGCCAAGAAGCGATACCTGTACTTCGCCATCGGCGAACGCGGACGCGGCGACATGGCCCAGGATCTCACCAAGCCCCACGGCAAGGTCTTCCGCATCTGGGACGATGGCGGCGTCCCCGCCGACAACCCGTTTGTGAACACCCCGAACGCCTATCCCTCGATCTACTCCTACGGGCATCGCAACCCGCAGGGGCTCGTCCTCGATCTGCAGGGCAACCTGTGGGACACCGAGCACGGGCCACGCGGCGGCGATGAACTCAACCTCATCAAGAAGGCCGCCAACTACGGCTGGCCCGTCATCAGCTTCGGCATCAACTACTCCGACGCGCCCCTCCGCACTCCCTGGCCAACGAGCGAACAGAAGTTCGAGATGCCGACGTGGGTCTGGCTGCCCTCCATCGCCGTGTGCGGCCTGGATGTCGTCCGACCCGGGCCAAAGGGCGAGCTGTTCCCCAAGTGGAAGGGCGATCTGATCGCCGGCGGCCTCGCCGGAGAAGTCGTCGAGCGTCTGCGGATCAAGGATGGTCAGGTCGTCGAGCGCGAGGACATCGTCCACCGACTGGGCCGCGTCCGCGACGTCGTCACCGGGCCTGACGGCTCGGTCTACGTCGTGCTGAACGGCCCGGACAAGGTCGTTCGGCTGACGCCCACCAACTCGCAACCGCCCAGGTAAAGCTCGGTTTGATCATCGGAGGTTCTCCATGCGGATCGCGCTCGCTCCGTTGCTCTTGGTCGCCTGCGTGCTCCTGATCGCCGCCCCTGCGATCCGCGCCGAGGTGCCCAACAGATCCGTGGAGTCCATGCGCGAGTCGGCGAGCGTCGTCGTGACGGGCACGGTCTCGAGCATCCATGTCTCCAAGGTCGGCCGAAGCGAGTCCCGCATCTACACCATCCGGGTCGCCTCGGTGCAGAAGGGCGACGCCAAGCCCGGCGACCATGTGCTGGTCTCGACGTGGCACACCACGCAGCTTCCCGGCGCGGTCGGATCCAACGGTCATCGCGGCACGCCCGCGCTCGGCGCGACCATCACCGTCTATGCCGGTGCCGAGAAGTCCAGGAGTGCGCCCGCGACAAGCGTGCACACGGTGATTCTGCCCAATGGCTTTCAGCCCGCCCCGCCGATCTTCGCCACGCCGGAACTGCTGAACAGCTCGCCAACCATCGAGCAGCTCGACGAGGCCGCGGGCAAGGCCGCCGCCGCCGAGGCCTGGCAGGAGTGCGAGACGCTCGTCCGGGCCGGGGCGAAGCTGGCTCCGAGCCCCGATCGCTCATTGCTGCTGCTCCGCTCACTCGCCGGGCAGAACAGGCTCGCCGACGTCCTGCGCGAGGGCGAGGCCGCGCTGAAGATTGAGAAGGACGTTCGCTCCAAGAGCTTCGGGATGCTCTGGCTGGCGGCGTATTCGTCCGCGCACGATCTGAACGACAAACAGGCGTTGATCCGCCTGCTCCGGCTGCGAGCCCAGGCCGAGGGGACGCCGGCGGCATGGGGCAATGTCCTCCACACCCTCGAGTTTCTGCCCGACGGGCCCGAGGTGCGCGAGGCCATCGCCGAGGCGAAGAAGAACGCGCGACCCTGAGTCGCCGGCCTGTCGGTTGCGCGACCTCCCCCGCGAACGTAGAGTTGGCTTCGATGTCCGCGACCGTCTCCACCGACCCGTCGATCCGCCGGCCGATCCAGAAGCTCCCGCCGCTGCTGGTCAATCAGATCGCCGCCGGCGAGGTTGTGGATCGCCCGGCAAGCGTCGTGAAGGAAGTGGTCGAGAACGCGATCGATGCCGGCGCCCGTCGAATCGTCATCGAGCTCGAACAGGGCGGCATCGAGCTCATTCGCATCACCGACGACGGCTGCGGCATTCCCGAGGCCGAGCTCTCCCTGGCCATCGCGCCGCACGCCACGAGCAAGGTCGCCGCCCCGGAGGATCTGGATCGCATCGGGACCATGGGGTTTCGCGGCGAGGCCCTGGCGGCCGTCGCCTCTGTGGCCGACCTCAGCCTCACCAGCCGCACGGCCGACGCCCCGCACGCCTGGCGCGTGGACGCCCGCAGCGGCGAGCTGCTTGCGGCAGCACGTACGGTCGGCACCACGGTGGAAGTGCGCGAGCTGTTCTTCAGCACCCCGGCCCGGCGCAAGTTCCTCAAAACCGACGCCACCGAACTGGCGCATGCGCTGGAAGCTGTGCGGCGCCACGCGCTGGCCCGGCCGGACGTCGGCTTTGCCGTCTGGCACGA
>DHLW01000175.1:34746-34983 GCA_002405485.1 Phycisphaerales bacterium UBA4658 | reverse complement strand
GTCCCCCCAACACACCCGGACCAGCGCAGATGTCCGCCTCCAAGCGATCAAGACCCATCGCCGTCGGCGATCCGATTCCGGACGTCACACTCACCGACCATCGCGGCGTGCAACGCTCGCTCAGCGAGTTCCGAGGAAGGCCGATCGTCGTCTACTTCTACCCGGCAAACAACACCCCAGCGTGCACGATGGAGGCCTGCGCCTTTCGGGATGAGTTTGAGCATCTCCAAGGTCTCA
>DHLW01000175.1:34393-34521 GCA_002405485.1 Phycisphaerales bacterium UBA4658 | reverse complement strand
CCACGCCCGCAATGCGTTCGGCGTGCCAAAGACACTCGGGCTCTTTCCGGGCCGAGTCACCTATGTCATCGACCAGCAGGGCGTCGTTCGGCATATCACCACATCCGCCCTGAACGCCCGGCGGCATG
>DHLW01000175.1:33975-34231 GCA_002405485.1 Phycisphaerales bacterium UBA4658 | reverse complement strand
CGCCATTCGGGCGCTCGCGAACGCTCCTTCGTGATCCGCGTCACTGGTCAGAGCACCCTTGCCGATCGCTTCGGCGGTTCGCTGCCTGCACCGACAGCACGAGTCGCACATGCCGAGCTTCACCGCCGGCGTGCTATCCTCGGCTCATGTACACCCTGATCCGCTGCTCCACCGGCGTAGCCGTGAGCGTGCCAGACCTCGGAACGCTCCCCCTTGTGCACATCCTCGGCATCGGCCGGAACTATGCCGAGCACGC
>DHLW01000175.1:32578-33889 GCA_002405485.1 Phycisphaerales bacterium UBA4658 | reverse complement strand
CGGCCGGAACTATGCCGAGCACGCAAAGGAACAAGGTGCGGCGATCCCCGACGCGCCCATGGTGTTCACCAAGTACGCGGGGTCGGCGTGCCTGAACGGCGACCCGATCATCGTGCCCACGGTCTGCCAGGATCGCGAACAGGTCGACTTCGAAGGAGAGTTGGCCGTCGTGATCGGCGCCGCGGCTCGTGACGTGTCCAAAGCCGATGCGATGCGGCACGTGCTCGGGTACTGCGTCGCCAATGACGTCTCTGCGCGGTGGTGGCAGAAGTCGGGATCGGGCGGGCAGTTCTTTCGAGGCAAGAGCTTTGACACCTTCTGCCCGCTCGGACCGGCGGTCACCCCCGCCTCAAGCGTCCCGAACCCGGCCGCGCTGCGCATCGTGACCAAGGTCAACGGACAGGTCATGCAGGATGGCTCCACGGGCGACATGATCTTCGACGTGGCCACGCTGGTGAGCGATCTCTCGCGAGGGCTGACGCTCCTGCCAGGCACGGTGATCCTGACCGGCACACCCAGTGGTGTCGGCATGGCGAGGAATCCGCCGCAATACCTGAAACACGGGGATCAAGTCGAGATCAGCATCGATGGCCTGGGCACGCTCCGCAACACAGTCTTGCACGCAAAGCCCTGACGCCGACCGATCCTGCGACTCGGCGGGCGCTCCCGCAAGCCCTACGCTTTCGTTTTCCAGAAAGGGCTCTCCATGCGCTCCCGCGTCGCACTCGCCATGCTCCTCTCCGCCGGACTCCTGGGTGGGTTTGCCGCCACCACCGCCTTCACCATGATGCCCCGTGCGATGGCCGCGTCCGCGGCGGCGGCCCCGCAGCCCGCCTCGATCGCGGTGTGCGATGTCTACGCGATCATCGAGCGGCACGTGGAGAGCGACCAGTTTCGCCCGGCACGAGACGCAGATCAAGAACGCATCAAGACCGCGCTCTCCCCGCTGGAGACCGAGTTGGACACGCTGCAGCGAGAGCTGCAGACCGCGAATCCCCAGGACCCCGCCGCCCAGGCCAAGTATCAGGCGTTCCAGCAGAAACGCGACGCCTATCAACTTCGCCGCCAGGAGTTGCTGGATCAGTACAGCGAACTCGTGGCCAAGCAGTTCGGGGAGTCGCTCCAGCAGGTCAGCGCGGAAGCCAGGAAGGTCGCAACCGAGCTTGGATACTCCCACGTCATCGCCCAGAAGACCGGCCCGATGACCGCAAAGGACCCGCGGCAACTGGTCGAGGAGTTTCTCTCCCGCCCGTTTGCCGTCTTTCCCAACGAAACCGACATCACCGAGAAGGTGCGTGAGGCCATGAAGCT
>DHLW01000175.1:32130-32393 GCA_002405485.1 Phycisphaerales bacterium UBA4658 | reverse complement strand
TGGCAAAGGCCACCCCCCCGGCCACCCCCCCGGCCTCCGCACCGGGAACGCCGGCTCAGCCAACCAGCAAGCCCTGAGTGTGGAACGCCACTCCACGGACGAGCCCGCAGCAGACACCCGCGGCTTGACGATCCCGTCGCCGCGGGTTCTGGACTTGGGCCGCATGTCCTACGCCGACGCCTATGCCCTGCAGCGAGCGCACCTGGAAGAAGTGCTCGCCGGCCGGGCCGGAGACTCGGCGGATGGGTCCTCCAGCGAGCCCG
>DHLW01000175.1:22167-31894 GCA_002405485.1 Phycisphaerales bacterium UBA4658 | reverse complement strand
CGACCGCGGCGGCGACATCACCTATCACGGTCCGGGCCAACTCGTGGCGTATCCGATCGTCGATCTCAATCGCGCCCGGTTGCGACTGCACGGGTACATGCGCTTGCTGGAACAGGCCGTCATCGACACGCTCGCGACCTACGGCATCGAGGGGTTTCGCGACACGCCCGCCCCCCCCACTCCGCCGGCCACCGGAGTGTGGGTGCGTCCGACTCCTGACGCCGCCCCGGCCAAGATCTGCGCCATGGGCGTCCGCGTCCGCCGATGGGTGAGCATGCACGGTCTGGCACTCAACGTTTCCACCGACCTGGATCACTTCAAGCTCATCGTGCCGTGCGGGCTCGTGGGCCGGCCTGTCACGAGCATGCGCCACATCCTCGGGGACCGCTGCCCCCAGATGTCCGCGGTCAAGGGGACCCTGGCCAGCAGGCTCGCCGCGGCCATCACGGCTTGTAGTACTCGGGAATCGTGACGCCGCGCACCACCGTCGTTCGCTGTCGATACGGCGACACGCGCTGGTAGTTGGTCGGCGGCTCGTCATAGCTCTCGAGCATGACCTTGATGAGCCGGGCGTCGGCCTTGACAAACGAGGCGTGACCATCCACGAAACTCACGGTGTACCCGTCGGACTTGTGGTTGTTCCACGCCTCAGGCCAGTTGTTGATGCCGTCGGGACGACCGTAGTTCGGCAGCACAGACTGATCGTTGTCATTGTCCACGAACAGATAGCACTTGTCCGGAAACAGCACGGACTTCTGAGTCTTGAGCACGTTGCGGGAGTTCAGCGTGAACACTTCCGGCGCGTCCTCCTGCCTCCAGCCGAGCTGCGAACCGATGCTCTGGTCGTCCCCGGCCACATGCGTCGTCCCATCCAGATACTTGCCCGCCGTGAACCACCCGCGAAACTCGTACGAGTGACCGCCCGCGGAGTCACCCGCATCCACGGCGGCGAAGAACGTGTCCCGGATGAAGTCCCGCGTATAGACGTCCACGAACTGCTGCCCAAGCTCCTCGGACATCATCCGATCCGACCGGATCCGATTGCGCGTGCTCGGACAGATCGCAACCGAATAGTCCGAGATGTACTCCGGAAACAGCCACCCGATGTTGTCTTCCCAGTCAAACAGCGCGGGCATGAAGTACCCGGCTCGCACGTCCAGCGAGTATGCGCTCGCTCCCAGCGCGAGCTGGCGCGTGTTCGAAAGACACTTGGCCCGCCGGCCCGCCTCACGCGCGGCGCCAAGCGCGGGCAGTAGCAGCCCCACCAGCAACGCAATGACCGCGATCACCACCAGCAGCTCGATCAGCGTGAACGCGGCCACCCGACCGGCATGGCCGGCAGACTCCCCAGACGCTCGTGTGCAGATCCGTACCCTCATGAGCAACTCTCGATTTTACCACATCCTTCAAACTCCGCCGATCCAGCCGAAAATCCGCTTGGCCGATCTCGGGCCATGCGTTACCCTTTCCCACGATCGAGCTTTGATCGGGGGTGCGCCGGAGTATGTCCCATGATTCGTCTTGCGATCTGTGTCCTCGCGGCGGCCGCCGCCCTTCCCGCGGCGGGTCAGACGTCCTCGATCGTCGTCGACTGCTCGGGATCGAGCATTCCCTCCTCCGGCGGAACGCCAGACATCGTCCGAACGTCCACATCGACGATTCTGGCCGCGCAGGGATACCAGTTCGCGTTCAATCCGAACGTTACCGGCACCGGCCTCTTCGGCGGGTCGATCGTGGGCACGAACCAGCCACTAGGGAACGTGCTCAACACGCTCGCCGTCGGCGGTCAGCGCGTGCTCTTCGGAGCCGTGCGCAACCCCACGGGCACGCTCCCCACTCGCCTGGACTTCGAGGTCGTCAGCGGCACGTTCTCCGGTCTCACGCTCGCGCTCACGCTCGATCACCAGTTGCTCCCCGATGGCCGCGGTCAGGCCGCCATCCGGAACATCAGCCGACCCGCGTTCCTCATCGGCCTGAACGTCGTCTCCGGCGGATTGGTGGTGAACACCTGGACTCCACCCGCACCGAAAATCACCGAGTGGCACTTCGAAGGCAATCTGCACTCTGTGCTGCAGAGCGGGCTCGCGCCCGCGTCCGGGCCGGCGAGATTGCGATACCTCGATGA
The DNA here is from genome assembly GCA_002405485.1 of Phycisphaerales bacterium UBA4658. Classification (GTDB taxonomy): domain Bacteria; phylum Planctomycetota; class Phycisphaerae; order Phycisphaerales; family UBA1924; genus UBA4658. The sequence continues at coordinate 29,769 of DHLW01000175.1, read as the reverse complement.
TCCGGCCTTCGGCCCGATCCTCGGCGGCGCCGGAGCTCTGGACATCACTCCATCCACGCCCACACCAACCGGCGTGACACAAGCCCAATCCGCCTTCGGCACCACCGCCAGCTTCGGACTTCCCCCGATCAACGGCGAGATCGACACCGTGTACCGAACCAGCGCACCGCGAAATCCTGCCGGCCCCGCCGACTCGGCCCTCAGCCGAGGCATCGGCTTGACGCTCTGGCCAAACTCGCGCGACACCTGGCCCGAGGATCGCCATGGCCAGTGGACCATGATCTGGGATCTGTACATCCCGCAGGCGGCATGGAACGCCGCGCTCGCCAACAGCGCGGGCGGCAACGTCTGCATCCCCCTCGTGGACGACTCCAGCAACAACAACAGCCAGGCCGATGTCTTCCTGCGTGTCTCCGGCAGCGGGGCCGGCTCCGCGAGCGTCGGCTACACACAGAACCGCACTGCCGCGACTCCCGCGGCGTCGATCCAACCGGAGACCTGGTTTCGACTCGCCATCAGCGTCGACCTGTACGGCAAGAGTCAATCGCGCGTGTACGTCAACGGCACGCCCATCGGCACCACCGGCGCAAGCTGGGTCTATACCGCGTGCAAGGCCAGCGCACCGACCTTCGGCGACATCTCGCAGACCAATCCGACGGGCACGCCCGTTCCGCCAGCATCGTGGAACAACTGGGGCCAGTTCCCCTCACCCTGGGCTCAGAGCCCCGCCACCGCCGGTGGATACATGTTCAGCACGCTCTCTCTCTTTGCCGACCTCTTCGGCGCCGGCGAAAGCGTGTACGTCGCCAACATGCTCTTCAGCGACCAGGCCATGAGCGACGCAGAGATCGCCGCACTCGGCGCACCAAGGGCCCGCGGCATCCAGTTCCTTCGCCCCGCTCCCTGCATCGCCGATTTCGACGGCGTCGGCGGCGTCACGGTCCAGGACATCTTCGAGTTCCTGAATGCCTGGTTCGCGAACGATCCGCGTGCCGACATCAACGGCGGCGGCGTGGACGTCCCGGACATCTTCGACTTCCTGAACGCCTGGTTCAGCGGGTGCTGATGCACCCGCGCATCACCACCCTTCCGCAGGACAATGGCCCGGACAACGCGTGCGCGTCGTCCGGGCCTTGGAGGCGGCACGCATACACACACGCGTGCCAAGGTCGCAGATGGTCGCTTTGATGATCGTCGTGCCTCCGGCGTGACGGAAACACGTCGAATCACCGATAGGTCACGGCGAACGCCACAGGCCCTTTGTCCGTGATGCCGAAGGCCTCGAAGTCGCCATCGCACAGGTCGCCGCAGATCGTCGCTCGGCAGTTCACGTCCCAACCCTTGGGGAAGTTCAGCACGAACGACTCGTTGCCGAGCGCCACAGAGAAGGGCTGCTGGCTCTCGAAGATGGTGATCTTCCGTGATGATCCGTTCGTTGTGCCCTTGCTCATCGGGGTGATCACGATGCTCGTGTAGCACCGGCCCGCCGGGATGATGAACTCCTTGACGCGCGCCTCGCGCACCGGCTCATGCCCGGACCATCGCGGGGGGTTGCGCACCAGTCCGCGGCCGGTCCGATCGCCCCGCCACTCGGCGCTCCATCCCTGCGCATCAAACCCGCTCACGCCCTGCGGCGCCTGCGCGGTCGCCAGCGACCCGACGGTGCACAACACGATGGCGCCCGCAACGACTCGGCCCCGGAACATGGCTCAACTCCCGTGACACCTGCCATCCTGCCCGTCCCCGCGTCGTGCGTCCGGGGCGCTCGCCCCTGAAGCCGAGCAGATCGGCGGCGTCAAGAAACTACGCGACAGGTGCGCCGGTTCACTGCAAACTCGCGCGAGCCAAAATCGCCGCGACCCGCACCGAAATCGATGCGGGTCGCGGCGTGTTCCATCGCGTCGGGCACGCCCCAGGGGCGCCCCTCAACGTCGCTTCTCAGCAACCGGCGAACCAGGCATTCAGATAGTCGAAGATGTCCTGGATGTCCAGACCCCCGCCGTTGAAGTCGGCGCTCGGCAGGTTCGCAAACCAAGCGTTCAGGAAGTCGAACAGGTCGTTGAAGTCCAGTGCGCCACTCCCGTCAAAGTCCGCCGCGCAGGGGGCCGGCGTGCCCGGCACCGGCAGCCCGGAGGCGACGATGCTCGACGGCAGTCCGGGCTTGAACAGGCCGACGGTCACATCGCCCAGCGCCGCCGCGGGCGCGACGTCGGTGGTGAACCAGAAGTTGTACATCGTGCCCCACCGCAGCGCGTTGGCGTTGGGATTGTTCTCGAACTTCTCGGTTGAGCTCCAGATCATCGACGATCCGTTCTTGGCGCCCGCCCAGTCGGCGTTTGAGTAGACCTCGCCCGAGTGATAGTCCGGAGCGTGGAACCCGATGTTCGACACCGTTGCCGTTGACGGAATCGCCACCGAGAACGACGATCCGGCCCGATCCGAGTTCAGGTTGAAGACCGCGTACTCGTATCGGTACGACCCGCCCCCAAGGTCAACGACCTTGCCCCCGACGTAGTACCGACCCTCGCCCGGAACATCCACCGTCACGATCTGCACCGACGGATCCGGCACGTTCAGCCCGAGACCATGGTCGCGCCAGGCCCGGATCGCCGGAGATCCCGACGCCGTCGAGCCCGTGACCGACCACACGTATGTCGGCGTCGTACCCGTGTTGGCCACGTTCATCGGTCGATACGTCGCGTTGTTCAACTGCTGCGCCGGCAGCTCCTCGTCGCAGACATACACGCCCTCGGCGAAGTACCGTGCGCCCGCGAACGCCGTCGCGTCCATGTCCGCGAGCGTCACCTGCACGCGACGGAACAACGCATCGCCCGTGCCGGCCGGAATCGATGAGAACGAACTCGTGTACGGATTGATCCCCGAGCGCGGGCCAAGCCGCGTCTGTCCACCATTGAACGACGCATTGTAAATGTCCCGGCACCCGGGTCGAAGTCCGAATCCGCTCGTGGAGCACGTCCCGCACCCACTCCCATTCACAACACAGCAGGAGTGCTTGGCAAAGCCCAGACCGATCTGCATGATCCGGCCGTTGTGCAGGCGATAGGCGTTCATCGCGAGCGCCGGCGTGCCGCCGCTGATCCACGACAGCGACGACGACCCGATGTTGCACGTGTAGCTCCCCCACGCATACGCGTACCGACCGTTGATCGGCCCGCTGTTGGTCGGATATCGCAGCGCGTCCTGAATCTCCTGATGGGTCACGTCCGCCTGCCCGCTTGCGAGCGTCGCCAGCCCGCACAGTGCCCCCAAGGCCGAAACAAAAACAAAGCCACGATTGGTTCGAGTCCGCATGCGCGTCCGCCTCCAGATGAGTTCGCCCACGTCGCAGAATGCGACGAGTCGGTCGGCCTGAGCAGGCCTGAACACCCAACGTACACCACTTTCCGCCTCCACGCACGCCGCTGATGCACCAAGGTCCCAAAATCCTCCCATTCAAACTCGGATCGCATCGTCCACATTCCGACTCCTCGCATCCGCGCCGATGCTGCACGGCACTCACACCCACGCCAGCAGCACGCGCGTCTCCCCGAAACTGGCAGCCGCCGCTCGATACCATCAACCGCGATCTCGCGTCCACACCTCGATGATCCCGCCCCCACTGCGCATGAGCGACCAGCACGCGCCCGCATTTCGACGCTATGTCGGCATCGACTACTCCGGTGCGGCGACGCCGATGTCGAGCTTGCCCGGCCTGCGCGTCTTCCTCGCTGACGTCAGTTCCATGCCTTCGGCGGTCCCACCACCAACGGATCGCTCACGGCACTGGACGCGGCTCGGCATCGCCCAATGGCTCGCCGAGCGCATCAGCGAGGATGTGCCGACGCTCATCGGCATCGACCATGGGTTCTCGTTCCCGCTCCGATACTTCGAGCAGCACGATCTGCCGCACGACTGGTCGGCGTTCCTCGACGACTTCTGCCGCCACTGGCCCACGGACAACCTCACCCTCCGTGTCGAGCATGTCCGCACCGGCGTTGCGGGCAACGGCGCCGCCCGCTCCGGCAACGCCAAATGGCGACGTCTCACGGAGATCCGGGCAGGCGCCGCCAAGTCGGTCTTTCACTTCGACGTGCAGGGCTCAGTTGCCAAGTCGACCCACGCCGGCCTGCCGTGGCTGAGATTCATCCGTTGTCAGCAACCCGACCGCGTGCACGTCTGGCCGTTCGACGGCTGGACGCCGCCGATTGGCAAGTCGGTGATCGCCGAGGTGTACCCGTCACTGTGGAGCCGCTCGTTCCCCATGGACGGCCGAACACCCGACCAGCACGACGCGTGGTCCGTCGCCGAGTGGATGCGTCGCACCGACCGCGACGGCGAGCTGGCTCAGTACTTCATGCCGAACCTCTCGCCAGAGCACCAGGCCGCGGCATCGATCGAGGGCTGGATCCTCGGACTGCTCGCCTCTCCCGACAACCCAACTCCCCGCACGGATACCCGCAGATCGGCGCGATGACGCCGCGACGCTCGGCGAACGCGTTGGGCACATTCGAACGCACCAACCGGAAATCGAAGAGCGCGACCGCAGCCTCGCGCGAGCGGGCGGCGTGGCAGTGCAACGCCATCAACCGGCTCGCGGGCGCGTCGGCTTGATCCAACGCGGCGGGGCGCTCCCGTCGCAAGTTCCACACAACACGATTCGGAGTGAAGACCACGAGCGATGAAGCACCTCCCTCAGGCCAACGCCAGCGCGAGCCGCACGAAGCCCATGCCCGAGCGCCGCTCGGGCGCGAACCTCCCGGGGCCGACGGGCCGAGAGCGCCCCGACACCACCTCCAGCCCGCACGGCTCGGCGGGGCACCCCCCAAGGGGCGATGGGCCAGAGTCCGGTGCCCACGACGGGACCTTGCTTCCCCAGAACCCGTCAACGCGGCAATGTGGCCCGAGTTGAGCGGGAACCAACCATGGCCGAACGGGCAGGTCATCGAAAGCGGCTTAACTGCGTGAACGCGGCCAACCTTCGTCATAGGGGCAGCAGCCCCTGCCGTTCATGGCAGTTCGGGCACGCCTAAATCCCTCAGGTAGTCGAACGTTGCATCGTACATCTGGGGTGCCCGCGTCGGATCAGCCGAATCCCCATAAGGGACCACGACCACCATGCCCTGCCGGGCGCGTGTGAGAAGCACACGATACGCATTCTTCAGATACACCTTGCGATCGAGCTTGTTGATACGTTGCCAGCGAGTTCCCTTGAAGCTCCAGTGCTGCCAGCCACCGTTCGAATAGCGGTAGTCCCCGTCCCACACCACGCATGCCCAGTCAAGTTCAAGTCCCTGGACATCGAACTCTGTCGCGGCATCCTCGAGATAGAACGAACTCCGGACATCTTCACGCGAGTGCAGGAACCAGTGCACAGGGTTGAAATCCGCACGCACGTCGATCGCGTGGGGCTTCAGCCGCTGCGCCTGCGACGACACCACCAATCCGTAACGCTCGGTTCCGCGTGCCCGTTCGCGCAGCCAGGCCTTAGCTTTCATGAGGTCCCGCGTCAGGACGACCGGATACCGATCGCGAATGCTCGCGAAGGACCTTGCGGCGGCTGCACGGTCGATGTCAAGCACGGCCTTGACCCACGCCGACACATACTCGGCTCGAAAGGACCGCATCGAAACGGACAAATGCAGACAGTCGTGTGTCTCCAGATGCGTGTGCCCGGCGAGGAGTCCGATCGCATCGCCCGCCGCATACTCCGAATCGGTGAGGTGGGGCGACAGATGCACGTGCCAATGCGGGAAGTCGGAGCGAATCGCGCGGAGCCACTCTCCGATCCCTGCCTCGCCGGTGTTGATCTCCTGACCGCCGCCCACGAGGCAGACGATCACTGCCCAGTCTGGATGCCGGTCCATGCATGAGATCAGGAAGGCAGGTTCGGACATCGCAAAGTTGGCATGCCCCTTCTTCCGCTGCATGAATGCTGCGGTCTGCTCCTTGTTCCACGCTCGCTGGGCCTCGTCAAAGAGGGCGACGTGTTCGACGGGTGGTCTGATCCCATCGCGGATGCACTCATCGCGGAAGTGGTGCACGTTCTGGATGAACGCCCGCACTTCGCTGCGTGCCTCGCCGAGCGTGACCCTCGTGGCCGATGATGAAGAACGCTCCACTCGGTCGCGGGCCAGCGCCTCGCACAAAATCTTGACCAGCGGACCGTTACCAGAGAGAAAGACGCTGTAGAGCTCGCTTGCTTTGTCGTGATACTTCGTTGCCACGTTCAGACCGACCAGCGTTTTGCCTGCTCCTGGAACGCCGGTCACGAAGCAGATGGCTTTTCGTCGGCTTGCACGAGCTTGGCGGACGACCGCATCGATCTGCGCCGTTGTCTCATTCAGGTTGATGACCTCGGCTTCACGCCGCGAAATGTCCTCCACCCTGTGCCCATTATAAAGAGCCAGCGCAGCTTCGATAATCGTCGGCGTGGGGCTGTACCTTCCTGCGGCCCAACGCTGCGCATCGATCGATGTCCCTGTGCACCAGGATTCGACCGTGCGCAGCAACACGCCGAGCGTGCCCGCCGTCGCTTGCAGCGGCCGCACGACTCCATCGTGGTCGCTGGTGATCACCGCCTGCACGCCGTGGTCCTCGGCCTCTGTCGCCACCAGTACCGGAACGATCGTCGCGTGATGACTGGTGCTATGAAAGTTCTTCATGTCCAACGCATAGTCCCACACCTGGTTGATCGCATCGGATGTGAACTCACGCTGGCCGACTTTAAACTCCAGAACATACACCGCTGCGCCTTGAACCAGCACCACGTCGATCCGCTTGCCCATCCGTGGCACGGCAAACTCAAAGGCAATCAGGCCCTGTCCCCCCGATTTCGCGAGCGCGGCACGCATGATTGTGATCTGGGCCAGCCACGCGTCCCGTTGGGTGGGCTCAATGGCAAATGATGTCGAAGCGGCCAGACGACCAAGAATCGTCTCATCATTGTCAGCAATAAAGGCCTCGACGCTTGCTGCGTAGTACGCTCGGTCCAATAGGCTTGCGGTCGGCGGGGATAGAGCATCGGCCATACCGAAGCAGGGTAACGCGCTTCTGGCCTGCACACGACGCAGATGCTGAGCTGAGCCCATGAAGGACTTGATCACCGAGTCTCCCAAATCGGAGTCTGTCGAGATGATCGTCGAGTGGCTGAGAGGTCGATCGGTGAGGAGCTTGTCGCGGTGCTAGTGAGTGATTCCGCGTGGGCCGAACAAGGCGCGCGAGAAGTCCTTGGACTCGCTCGGTGATTTGGCACGAGCCTCCTTAGGGACGCGCTTACATGAGCCAAAACCGAGTCGTCCCGTTGACCATTGACCGCCGAGTTGCCGTCGTCCTCATCTACTCCGACTTGGGGCGCTGCTTAGCCCCCGTTGATGCCGAGGACGGCAAGAACGTGTCGACCTTGGCGTGCTCTCGTTGTCGCCGTATTGGCTACCAGACCGTCAATCCGTTCCACGATACCGGATCGGGCAGTTCGGGTCCGTGGTTCAAAAACGAAAAAACCCGCCGTTGACCAGCGGGTTCCTTCAAGCGAGGCGGACGGGACTCGAACCCGCAACCACCGGATCGACAGTCCGGTACTCTAACCAATTGAGCTACCGCCCC
>DHLW01000175.1:21765-22033 GCA_002405485.1 Phycisphaerales bacterium UBA4658 | reverse complement strand
ACCAATTGAGCTACCGCCCCAAACAGGTTTTTCCGTCGCGGCAGGTGCCGCGCCGGGCCAAAAAGGTAGCCACTCCCGCCCGTTTGTCAAGGAGGGCCAGCGGTGCCTTCTTGCCGAGTGTTCGGCGGCTGGGGTCTCCGCGATACGCTCGGGCATGGTTCAGGAATGCGTCGTACGGACGCCCGGGCGTGGGTTGCTGTTGATCACCGATCGCGTTGAGGAGGTCGTGCTCGCCGCGGTCGCCGCCGGCGGCCTTGATTAGCAGCGC
>DHLW01000175.1:16381-21661 GCA_002405485.1 Phycisphaerales bacterium UBA4658 | reverse complement strand
CGCCGCCGGCGACCTTGATTCGCAGCGCAACGGGCTGTGTACCGTCTTTCTCCGGCACACATCCGCGTCACTGGTCATTCAGGAAAACGCCGACCCTTCGGTCCGCCGCGACCTTGAACGCTGGATGGCCCGCATCGCACCCGACGGCGACCCGGCGTACGAACACGCCGCCGAGGGCCCGGACGACATGCCCAGCCACATTCGCAGCGTGATCACCGCGACTTCGCTGGCGATTCCGGTGCTCGGCGGGCGGCTTGCACTGGGAACCTGGCAGGGCGTGTACCTGTGGGAGCATCGCCGGCACGCGCACACGCGTCGGATCGTCGTCCACGTCGGGGCATAACCGTTGGTTTCGCGGCCTGGTCCTTGCGCATGGCGCCCGCCAGGCGGCGCACGAGCACGCCCATGTGTGTGGCCGAGGGGATGTTGGCGCGATCCCTGGGCATCTTCGGCCCAAGCCGCACCGCGGCGCGAAAGGCCCGCTGCACCAGCTCGTCAGCACGCTCTCGACCAACCAGTCGCGTTGCCAGCCGCACCAAATCCAGCCGAAGGCGGGCAATCCCAAGCTTTCCCCAGGCGCGATGATGCCGCGGGGTTGCGGAGCGGGCCGCGGCGGCGGAACGGGCGTCAGGCCCAGCGTGAGCGGACAACGGCCCCATCGAGGCGACTCCACGAGCCCGAACCCAGCGAGGCCGTCCATGAAGGGATTGATCGGCCGCCATGCCGATCTGACGCTTCGCCGCAAAGGTGCACGCGGCGAGTCGCTATGGTGACGTCTCGGTGCGGTTTCGTCAATACGTCCGCGAAAGTTATCTCGCGATCAGCAGAGGATGCAGGTCCGAATCGCCGGAACAGGGGCCGACGTATCGCCGGGATCAGGAACTGGACAACCGACAGAGCCTGACCGGAGGCCTGCGTGAGGGTCTGTGGATCGGCAGAAGTTTGGGCGAAGCTTGCCCGGGCGCGGGTGGTTCCTATACTGGGTCGCCGTGGAGTTCGACAACGGCCGCCGGGATCCGTGATTGGCACGGATGGGGCGACATCGGAGTTGCAGACCGGAAACGTCCGGTCTGGCCAAGTCCCAGAAAACTGAAGCGCCCTTGTGGCAAGACGCGGTCAAGGAATGGCCTCGGCGTGATGTGTGTCTCTGCGAAGCACACCATGCCGCTCGGAACGACCGCTCGAACGTCCTCTGCCGGTGCCGCTGCTCGAAAGGACCGTCCATGTCCAGTTCGCTCGTTCATGACCTTGTGGAAGCCGGCATTCACTTCGGCCAGAGGTCGTCCGGATGGAACCCAAAGATGCAGCCGTACATCTACGGCAAGCGGAACGGGATCCACATCATCGACATCAAGGAGACGGTCAAGGGCCTTCTGCTGGCGAAGAAGTTCATCGCCAAAACGGTCGCCGAGGGCAAGGACGTGTGCTTTGTCGGCACCAAGCGTCAGGCCCGGGCCGTGATCGAGCAGCGCGTGGGCGATGCGAAGATGCACTACGTCACCGAGCGCTGGCTGGGCGGGACGCTGACGAACTTCCGCACGATCCGCTCGCGTCTCAAGCGTCTGGAAGAGCTCGAGGCGATCGAGAAGAACGACAACTTCGCCAGCTACTCCAAGAAGATGGAGAGCCAGCTCAAGCGCGAGAAGGACAAGATCTTCACGAACCTCTCGGGCATTCGCGGGATGGACAAGCTCCCCGGGGCCCTCATCGTGGTTGACGTGAACAAGGAAATCAACGCCCTCCGCGAGGCCAAGAAGCTCGGCATTCCGACGATCTGCCTGGTCGATACCGACGGCGATCCGGAACTCGTGGACATTCCGATCCCGGGCAACGACGACTCGATGCGCTCCATCGACGTGATCATCCGCGAGCTCTGCCTCGCCGTGGCCGATGGCAAGCAGCTCCGGGTTCAGGCCAAGGAGCAGGCCTCCGCGTCCAGCGGCGAGGGCAACGAGTCCCGCGGGCCTCGCGGCGAGGGTGCCGGCGGTGATCGCGCCCGGCGATCTTCGCGGGCCAAGTATCGAGCCGACGACGCTTCTTCGGCCCCGGCGGCCGAGGATCGTCCGGCTCCGGCTGGGAGCGCCGCCGAGCCCGTCAAGGGTTAAGCCGGCAGTTGGAACATGGCACGACCGGGCGGAATGGCTTTGCCCGGTCGTGTGCTTTGCCCGAAACGCACACCGACGACGAACGGACGCCGCTGGAGGCGAGCGCCTCCCCTACCCTTGGGCCCGTCGTCAAGCCCGGCGCGACCCGCGCGTCGAGCAGTCGTTGCTGCAGTCTGGGCCCCGACAGTGGCCCCAGTGTGGTTCGGCTGCCGAGCCGTTCCCCTGGCAGCGACGAGACCGAGTATCGAGTGAATGAGTTGACATGACGGGGCGATGCACGCGAGCGCACGCCCTCTTGACCGGACGCGAAGGAGACGAAGTCATGGCCGAGATTTCCGCGAGTGATGTGATGCGGCTCCGCAATCAGACGGGGCTGTCGATGATGGAGTGCAAGAAGGCCCTGTCCGAAGCGGGCGGGGACTTTCAGAAGGCCGAGGACATCCTCCGAAAGAACATGAAGGGCAAGATGGACACGCGATCCGACCGCGCCGCCGGCGAAGGTCGCATCGCCATCGCCATCAGCCCCAACGAGGCCGCGGCGGCGATCATCGAGCTGCGCGCCGAGACCGACTTCACCGCCAAGAACGAGCAGTTCGTGGCGATCGCCGAGCGTGTCGCGGCGTCGGCCCTCGTGCAGTCGGCGGGCGCGGTGGCGGCGTTCCCCGACGCCAATCGCCTGATCGACGGCATCCGCATCTCCACCGGCGAGAACATCTCCTACGCCCGCGGGCACAAGCTCATCGGGAACATGGGGCGCACCGCCTTCGGTTCCTATGTTCACCACGACGGCAAGAAGGGCGCGCTCGTCCAGGCCGAGGGCGACGTGAACGAGCAGACGCTCCGGCAGATCTGCATGCACATCGTCGCCGCGGTCCCGACGCCCAAGGGCGTCACCGCCAAGGACATCCCCGCCGACATCGTCGAACGCGAGCGGCAGTTCCGGCTCAGCCAGGCCATGGAGTCGGGCAAGCCCAAGGAGATCGCCGAGAAGATGGTCGAAGGCGGCATGCGGAAGTTCTACGAGGAGATCGCCCTCATGGAGCAGCCGTTTGCCCTCGATCCGAGCAAGAAGGTCTCCGAGGTGCTCGGGCCCAAGGCCTCGATCATCGCGTTCCTGCGGTATCAGGTCGGCGAGCAGGCCTGAGGCCATCGCTCAGCGGTGGTGCCGCCGCCGCCGCGATCACAAGACTCAAGCACACAACCACGCGACCCGTCGAGGCATTCTCGGCGGGTCGCTGTCATTCTGAAGCCCATGATCGACACGATCGACGGGCGCACATGCTGGCAACGCACTCGATCGCGTGGGTTCGCGTCGCAGCGGCCGGTCGGACGATGTCACGACTTCGCCGGCTTGTCCTTCTCCACGTCGCTGTCGTCGATGTCCCACTCGGCCCGGCCGACGGTGCGCCCGAGGCGATGGACCTTGTCGCGGAGGTCGCCAGGGTTCTTGCTCTTGTCGATCATTTCCTCGGCGGAGATCATGCCGCGGGTATAGAGCGACCAGAGGTGGTCGTCCAGGAGCTGCATGCCGAAGCGCTTGCCGGTCTGGATCGCCGAGTCGATGCGGAAGGTCTTGCCCTCGCGGATGAGGTTGGCGATGGCGGGGGTGATCACCAGGAACTCGTACCCGGCGACCATGCCCTTGGTGTCCGTGCGAGCCAGGAGCACCTGCGACAGGATCGAGATGAGCGCGGTCGAGAGCTGCACGCGGATCTGGTTCTGCTGCGTGACCGGGAAGGCGTCGACGATACGGTCGATGGTCTTGGCCGCCCCGGTGGTGTGCAGGGTGGCGAACACGAGGTGGCCGGTCTCAGCGGCCCGGACGGCGGCCTCGATGGTCTCGAGGTCTCGCATTTCACCGACCAGAATGCAGTCGGGGTCCTGACGGAGCACGCGGCGGAGCGCCTCGGCGAAGCTGGGCACGTCGGTGCCGACTTCGCGCTGGTTCACGATCGACCTTTTGTGGTGGTGGTAGTACTCGATGGGGTCTTCCATCGTGACGATGTGCCGCTCGAAGTTGGCATTCACATAGTCGATCATCGTCGCCAGCGACGTGGTCTTGCCCGAGCCGGTCGGGCCCGTCACAAGGAACATGCCGCGGGGCCTTCGGATGAGCTCTCGGCACATGTCCGGAAGACCGATCTGCTCGAAGGTGAGCAGCTTGTTGGGAATCTGACGAAGGACGCTCGCGAGATCGCCGCGCTGGCGGAAGATCGAGACGCGGAACCGGGCCATGTCGCCATAGGCAAAGCCGAAGTCACATCCGCCCTCTTCCTGCAGCTCCTGCTGGGAGCGTTCGGAGGCGATGGACTTCATGAGCGAGACCATGTCGTCAGAGTCCAGGACCTTGGTCTGCAGGTTGCGGAGGCCGCCGTGCAGACGCAGGGTGGGCGGTCGCCCGACCGTCAGGTGCAGGTCCGCGGCCCCGAGCTTGATGACAGTGTCGAGCAGTCGATCGATCTGGATAGTGGACATGGGAAGCTCGGTCGAACGGGGGTGCGAATGTGCCGGGGAGCAGATACGAATCGGTGGTGGATGCGGGGATGAGTCGAGCGATGTGCCGCGGGGTGATGGAAGGGGTCGAAGCGGAAGATGTCATCCTGGACGGGTCGTCGGATCGGGTTACTTCTTGGCCTCGCCCTCGACCTGGGCCATGCGGGCGATCTCGTCGGGCGTGGTGGTGCCCTTGAGGATCTTGATCTTGCCGTCCTGGACGAGCGTGCGCATGCCGTTGGCGATGGCGGCCTTGCGGATCTGCTCGATGGGCGCGAGGTTGAAGGCCATCTCGCGGATCTCCGAGTTCATGAGCATCATCTCGAAGATCGCCTGACGGCCGCGGTACCCGGCGTTGTTGCACTGGTCGCACCCGACGTTCTTGTGGGCCCGCCCGCGGGCCTCTTCGACGGTCATGCCGCACAGGTGCAGGTACTTCGGATCCGGATTCGGATCGATGGCCTTGCAGTGCTTGCAGAGCACGCGGATGAGACGCTGGGCCATGATCGCCTGGATCGAGCTTGCGACCAGGAACGGCTTGATGCCCATGTCGATCAGACGGGTGATCGAGCTCGGCGCGTCGTTGGTGTGCAGGGTTGAGAAGACCAGGTGTCCGGTGAGCGCGGCCTGGATCGCGATCTCGCCCACCTCGCGGTCTCGGATCTCGCCCACCAGGATGATG
>DHLW01000175.1:0-16248 GCA_002405485.1 Phycisphaerales bacterium UBA4658 | reverse complement strand
GATGTTCGGCGCCTGGCGGAGCATCGACTTGAGCACCTCCTTGAAGGAGAGCCCGATCTTCTCGTTGATCTGCACCTGATTGATCCCCTCGAAGTTGTATTCGATGGGATCCTCGGCGGTGATGATCTTGCGATCCGGACGGTTGAGCACGTCCAACGCCGAGTACAGCGTCGTCGTCTTGCCCGACCCGGTCGGCCCGGTGACCAGGAAGATGCCGTTGGGGCGTCTGATGATCCGATTGAAGATCGCGAGGTTGTCCTCCTCGAAGCCGAGGTTCACAAGGCCGATCTTGACCGAGTCCGGCCGGAGAATACGAAGAACGATCGACTCCCCGTGGTACGCCGGGCACGCCGAGACACGGAAGTCGACCTGGGTCTCGTCGACCATGATCTTGATGCGCCCGTCCTGCGGGACGCGCTTCTCGGCGATGTTCATCCCGGCCATGAGCTTGATGCGGCTCAGCACCGAGTTCTGCATGCGCTTGGGCAGGTTGTCACGCTCCATGCACACGCCGTCGATGCGATACCGCAGCCGCACACGGTCGGCCATCGGCTCGATGTGGATGTCGCTCGCCCGCATCTTCACGGCCTCGACGAGCATGCGTGTGCAGAGCTTGACGATCGGGGCGTCGTCGGCGGCAACGTCGATGGACTTGTCCACCGAGCGATCCACCGACTTGTCCACCGACTTGTCGATCGACTCGGTCACCAGCGACTGGCCCGCGCCGACCATCTTGATGTCTTCGGTCAGCGACTTCTGCGGCTTGCCGCCGGGGCCCGTCCCCGCCCCACCCCCGTTGAGCTTGTTGTCAATGTACCACTTGATCTGGCTCTTGGCGGCCAGCCGCGGCTCCAGCTCGGTGTTCAACCGGAAGCGGAGCAGGTCCTGCGTCTCGATGTCGGTCGGATCGTGAATGACCAGTTGCAGACGCCCGCCGACCTTGGCCAGCGGCAGAATCAGGTGCTTCTTGATGAGCTCTTCGGGAATGAGCTTGCCGTCGACCTTGCCGGACATATTCGCGGCGGCGAGATCGACATACTCCATCCCGTGCTGGTGGGCGAGCGCCTTGGCGATCTGATCGTCCTTCGTGAACCCGAGTTCAACAAGCGCCTCGCCCACGCGCTTGCCCGAGCCCTGGGCCTTGGCCAGGGCCTCGTCGAGCTGCTTCTGGTTGATGAGCCCCCAGCCGACGAGGATCTCACCGATTTTCTTTCGTGATCGCGCCATGTGGTTCGGAGAAGCCGCGTGCAGTTCAAGGACCGGGACGGAAAGGGAACGGTTTGTCGAGCGGATATCCTATCCAATGTGGGCCGACCTGCGCGAGCGATTCACGGGGAGATCCGTTCGTTCAAGATGCGACGCCGAACCCGATTCCGCGTCATCCAAGCGATCGGTTTCCTGGAGCTTGACAATCCCGTTCATCGGACCTGACCCTTGCCACACTCCGTGCACACGACGCGACGACTGCTGATCACGGCCGGGCCGACCCACGAACCGATCGACGCGGTGCGATTCATCGGCAATCGATCCTCCGGCCGGCTCGGGATCGCGCTAGCCGAGGCCGCCCGCCGACGGGGCTGGGATGTGCTGCTCATGCTCGGACCGGTCACCGCCGACCCGCCGAAACCCGATTCGCACCTGCGGCTGGTCCGGTTCCGAACAACCGCCGACCTTCAGGCCCTGCTCGCCACCCATGCCCCGGAGGCCGATGTGCTCATCATGGCGGCCGCCGTCGCGGACTATCGCCCCAAGGATGGCGGCTCGACCATTGGCAAGATCAGCCGCACCGCCGCCGGGCTGACCCTTGAACTGGAGTCCACGCCGGATCTGCTGACCCGATGCACGTCTCGTCGGCGGGCCGGGCAGGTGTTCGTCGGCTTTGCGCTGGAACCCAGGGAGCGGATGCTGGAATCGGCCCGCGCCAAGCTCGACCGCAAACGCGTGGACATGGTCGTGACCAACCCTCTGGAGACCATGGACGCTCTGACGATCGAGGCCACGCTCGTGCGTGCCGAGGGGCCCAGCGAGAGCACGCCGGGTCCTGTGGACAAGGCCGCGTTTGCCGACTGGCTTCTGGACCGGATCGACGCCCCCACACCCGCCCGATAGCCAGATCGGACCATCGCACGGCCTACGGTCAAGTGATGCCCGAGCCCTCCAAGCGTCCACCCGGCAAACGCCCCACTCCTCGCCCGGCGGATCGGTCTGAGCGCCCCGCCAAGCCCGGGGAGCGCACAGTCTTCATCGCTCGCAACGTTCGAGTCGTCTTTGAGGATGAGCACCTCATCGTCGTCGACAAGCCCACGGGCATGGTCACCGCCGACCCTGCCCGGGCCACGGGCTCGCGCTTCATCCCCTCCGCACGCGAGGGCGAAACACTGTTTGACGCCGTCAAGAAGCACGTGCGCACCGCCAAGGCCAAGGTGCGGGCGAAGCGATCCGACGAGGGCGAGCGCGTGCGCATCGGCCGGGTGTGGGTCGTCCATCGTCTGGACAAGGAGGCCTCGGGGCTGGTCGTCTTTGCAAAGACCGATGAAGCCTTCGACCGGCTCAAGGACCAGTTCCACGCCAAACAGGCCCGGCGGCTCTACTACGCCGTCACCGAAGGCGTGCTGGCCCCGGAAGGCTCCACGGGAACGCACCAGTCGATGATCGCCGAGGATCGCGGGCCCACCTCACGGCAGGATCGTCCGGATCTCCGACCGGGCGGAGACGGGCGAAAGCTCGCGATCACGCACTACCGCGTTGTCGGCGTCAGCGCCCCCCCCACTCCGCCGCGGACGCTCGTGCAAGTCCGACTTGAGACCGGACGCAAGAACCAGATCCGCGTTCACATGCAGGAACTCGGGCATCCGCTCGTGGGTGACCGGCGCTTTGGCGCAACCAGCGACGCGATGGGCCGTGTCGCGCTGCATGCGGCGGAACTCGGCTTCGACCATCCGGCCACGGGTTCGAGCATGCTCTTCCGCTCCGACGTTCCCGCGGGGTTCTATCGAGCCATCGGCGCTCGCCCGCCGCGAGAGGAACCGGATCAGGCAACCGCCGAGTCCGGCGCCGTCAGCGCGTCGGCGGAGGCGGCGCCCGCCCCGGCCGCATCCCCCCGCGCTCCCGCCGCGATCGAGGAGGACACCTCCTGGAACGACGTCGCCCAGTGGTATGACACGCTGCTGGAGGACAAGGGCAGCGACCACTACGAACAGGTCATCGTCCCAGGAACCATCGCACTGCTCGGCGGGGCCGAACGCATGCACGGCATGCGCATCCTGGACGTGGCCTGCGGCCAGGGAATGCTCTGCCGACGACTCGCCACGCTCGGTGCGACCGTCACCGGCGTCGACGCGGCGCCGAAGCTCATCGAGGCGGCTCGGTCGCGGGCCACCGTCCGCGCCGGCGCAACACCCATCACCTATCACGTCGCCGACGCACGAGACCTCGCCGCCCTGCACCTTGAGGGGTTTGACGCGGCGACGTGCATCATGGCTCTGTCGAACATCGATCCGATCGATCCGGTCGCCCAGGGTGTCGCCGCCGCGCTCAGGCCCGGCGGGCGTTTTCTCTGTGTCCTCACGCACCCGGCGTTTCGCGCACCCGGGAACTCGCACTGGGGATGGGACGACGAGCAGGGGCGTCAGTTCCGGCGCGTCGACGCCTATCTGACCCCCTATCGCAAGGATATCCGCATGCACCCGGGCAAAGCCGCCCAGGGCAAGCGCGAGGGTGCCGTCACCACACCCACGTTCCATCGGCCTGTCGGGACGTACGTTCAGGCGCTCTCGGGCGCGGGGCTGCACGTGACGCACCTTGGCGAGTGGATCAGCCGGCGTGCCGCCGACTCCGGCCCGCGAGCGCCGGAAGAGAATCGGGCCCGCGTCGAGATCCCGCTGTTTCTTGCGATCGTCGGGGTCAAGGCGAGCTGATCCCTCAGGGGCTTGCTGCCGGCGGAATCTGAATCGTCACGCCCGCCGGCGGTCGATCCGGGTCCGGGATCAACGCCCTGTTCGCCTCATAGATCACACGCCACCTCGAGCCCTTGCCATAAAAGCGCTTGGAAACCTCCCAAAGCGTGTCATCTCGCGTGAGCGTGTAGGTCTGCACGGCGGGAGCCGCCTGCTCGGGCCGGGCCGCGGGCTCCCGCGTCGGCTCTGCCGAGCGGTCGTCCGGAATCGGCTCTTCCACCCAGACCACCTTTCCCTGGATGTTCTCCGGATCAAGCGGGATCCGGAGCTCCGTCTTTCCCGGCTTGAGGCGATCGGGCGTCACGAGCGGATTGGACCTCGCGACGATCTGCCACTTGCTCGCGTCCCCGAACACCTCTTTGCGTGCCGCGACGGCACGCCAGCCCGTGTCGCCACGCTGCACGACATAGGTCCGCCACTGCGGCTCGATGACCTTCTGCACCCGGTGCGTGCGGACGGGCGTCGTCGGCTTGGGATTGGCCGCGGCGCCCGAGTTCGCCTGGGCCCCGGGCGGCGGAGGAAGCGGAATCTGCGGCTCGCGGAGCGTCGGCGGGTTGGAGCCGGTTCCGGCGGATGCGCCGGAAGCACCCACCGGCACACTCCCCGATCCATCCTGCGGGACCGGCGGCGGGGGTGCGTCGCTCACGCGCGGATCCAGAGTGACCCGCGGCGTCATGGAGGCCGAACTCGGAACATACAGCCAGTACGTGACCACCCACACGCACAGCAGGAGTGCGAGAAGCCCGAAGAGCTTGCTGGGCGTGTCCGACATGACGCTCCTTCGTCCTGCCTCGCCTGAACGCTCTGGCCGGGCGGCTTCGACGCGGCGGCGATGCGCTCAGGATATCGACCGTTCGCCCCTCCGGGCGTCGGAGCGCGAGCGATCAACCGGGGTTCTCGGACCCCGTCGTCCCGGGGGCTCAGGCGGCCTGGGCGGGAACGGGCGCGTCCGAAGTCCCGCGGGATGCGCCGGCGGAGTCCGGCGTGTTGCCGTGCGGGTCCGCCGACCGCACCCAGACCAGCGGAGCGGCGACCGCGATCGACGAGTAGGTGCCGATGATCAGCCCGATGAGCATGGTGTACGCGAACACGCGCACGCCCTCGCCGCCGAAGATGTACAGAACCATGACCGCGATGAAGGTCGTGCCCGCGGTAATGAGCGTTCGGCTGATCGTCTGATTGATCGCGTCGTTGATGATCTGACGGCTGGCGTAGGGCCGCTTGCCGCGGAGCTCGCGGATGCGATCCATGATGATGATCGTGTCGTTGAGCGAATAGCCCAGAGTCGTGAGGATCGCGGCCATCACGTTCAGGTCGATCTTGAACGGCAGGATGCCCACCGCCCCGGCAAAGCCCTTGGTCGCCGACGCCTCGTAGAGCACCGTCGCCAGCGCAACAAAGCCGATGGCGACCAGACAGTCGTGCAGGGTCGTGGCGATGGCAGCGGCGGAGTAGCGGAACGAGTTGAACCGCACCCAGATGTAGATGATGATGAGCAGCGTGCTCAGGATCGTCGCCGTCCATGCCTGGGCCTGGAAGGTCTTGGCAACCGCGGGGCTGAAGCTCTGCACCTGCGCGAGGGTCTGGGTCTGCGTGAGGGCGGTGCGGATCCACTCCCACTCGCGGTCACGGATCTCGGTCTCCCACCGGCGAACGTCCTCGGGGCGGATGTCCGGGTCTCGGATGAGCACGACCGCCGATCCGACCGCGTTGTCGGACCCGCTGAGCACACGAAGCTCCCACGTTCTGCCAGAGATGTCTGCGAAGTCGGCCTTGGCACGGGCGCCCTCGAGGCGGACCTGCATGCTGCTCTTGGACACCGCCGGGCTGATGTTCTCCAGCAGCACCGCCGCACCACCCTCGAACGCGGAGACTTCGCCCGTCACGCCCGGTCGGTCGATCACGTTCGCAAGGGTGCGAGATGAGACCGGGAAGACTGGCGCTCGCTCAGCGGGCAGACCGGAGTCGGTGAACCCCAGAGAGGGCTGCACATCGAGCTTGTCGGCAAACGCGTCGATCAGGGCCTTCTGCACACGCGGCGCATCCGACTCGTCCTCGGCGCTCAGCGGGAGCACCTTGATGGTGAACGTGCTGGATGTGAAGCCGTCGTTCTCGGGATTGACCGCGATCACCTCGGCGAAGCGGAACTGCTCAAGACCCGGCGTGCCCGCGATCGCGTGCACGCGATCTTCGACTTCCGGACGCTTCATCGTGAGCCGCGACGGCTCCTGGCCGGGCGCAACGGTCGCGGACGGATCGGGCTTGAGCACGAGCGTCGCGGACGTGCCCCCGCGGAACTCGGTCCCGAGCAGGTTCTCACCCTTGTAGAACAGGAAGAAGACCCCGACGCCCATGAGCGCGATCGAGACCACGTACGACACGTGGCGAAGTCCCATCCAGTCGATGCTGGGGATCAGGCGGTTGCCGAGCCAGTTGTTCCCGACCATCGGCAGCATCGACGCGCTGCGCATGCGGAGCTTGTCAACCAGGATCGTGAAGATGAACCGGGAGAAGAAGAGCTGGGCAAACAGCGTGGTCACCGTGCCGATGCCCAGGGTCAGCGCAAAGCCCTTGATCTCCTGCGTGCCGGTGAGGCCCAGCACCACGCAGACGATGAGCGAGGTGACGTTGCCGTCCACGATCGCACTCATGGCCCTGTGGAACCCGAGTCGAACCGCGGTCCGCATGTCATGCCCGTTGCGGAACTCCTCGCGGATGCGCTCGTACACGAGCACGTTGGCGTCCACGGCCTGACCGAAGGTCAGGATGATCCCCGCGATGCCCGGCAGCGTGAACGCCGCGTGATTCAGCGCCATCGCCGCCACGATGAGCAGCGCGTTGAAGACCAGGGCGACCATCGCGATCGCACCGTACAGGAAGTAGTACCCGATGATGAACACCCCGACGGCGATGAACGAGATCACCGCCGCGTCCATGCCCATCCGAAGGTTGTCCGCGCCGAGACTCGGGCCGATCACGCTCCGGGAGATCGGCTCCGGGCTCAGCTTCGCCGCCATCGAGCCGGCGTTCAGCACGCGCAGGATGTAGTCGATCTCCGCCTGCGGAAAGTTGCCCGAGATCTGGCCGTTGCTGCTGATCCGGCTCTGCAGCGTGGGGGCCGTGTACACCTGATCGTCCAGCAGCACCGCCATGGCCCGGCCGGTGTGCCGACCCGTCAGCTCGCCGAGCTTCTCGGCGCCGACCGGGTTCATCTGGAAGTCGATCGCCGGGCGTCCGATCTGGTCATTGCCTGGGAACGCACGGGAGACCTCCCACGTGTCCCCATCGTCCTTGGTCAGACGCATCCCGCGCTTATCCCAGCACAGGATGTAGAACTCGCCCTTGTACTCCTCGGCGATCAGATTGCGCTGCAGGAAGAACGCCGCGGGAGAGGCCTTGATCGCCTCCATGTCCTCGACGGTCTCGACCCAGGACTCGATCCGGTTCACCTTGTAGAACCGGGCCTCGTCGGACTTCACATTCCGCGGGCCGCCCTCGCGGAGCTGGGCCCGAAGCTCGCCCTCGTTGATGAACTCCCCCGGCGAGACGGTGATGCGGAAGTCCAGCACGCCCGAACCTCGCAGGATGCGAACCACGTCTTCCGGGTCGTCCAGCGAGCGACGCTCGGCCTGATACAGGCCCCAGCTCTTGATGGCCTCGTCGATGGCGGGCTTCTGGTCCGGGTACCGGCGGAAGATCTCGTCCAGAGCTCGCTTGCGCGGGCTCTCCAGGGTCGCGACCGTTCCGTCCTTCTTGCGAATGCGGAAGTCCTTGTCCGAGAGCGACAGGGCCCGGCGCAGGTCGCCGGGATTCAGCCCGATCGCCAGCGCGCTGGACAAGGAGCCCTCATAGTTGATCGCCACCTTGGCCGCGTCGGAGGCGAGCTTGGCCCGCTCGTCGGTCTTGAGCCTGAGCGCGTCGCGCAGGCCCTGCGTGAGCGGATCGGTCGAAAGCTCCCCGCCGGCGTTGCGGATCTTGTCCTCCAGCCCCTGGATCTCGACCGCAAGGGCATCGAACCGGGCACGCGCCTCGCGCACGGCGACGAAGTCCGAGGCCGCCTTGGTCAGCCGCTCAAGCCGGGACGCGTCCCCGCCGGCATATCGCTTGAGCTCCTCCCCGCGGGCCGGCTCGGGCAGAACCGCGATCCGCTCGAGATTGTCTCTGGTCAGCGTCGTCGTCGACACGCCCCGGAGCTTCTCCTCGAACGCCGCCTGAAGGGCCTTGACCTTCTCCGAGGGCAGCGGCATGGAGATCTCCAGCCGATTCGACCCCTGCGGGACGATCTGCAGGTCCAGCACGCCCTGCGGATCCAGACGCTCCTTGACGTTGGACAGCACCTTGCTCAGCGTGTCCGGAGGGTCGGTCGGTCGGATCTCGACCTGGTACACGAGCGTCACTCCGCCCGCGAGGTCTTTGCCGCGACGGAGTTTCGCCTCGGGCGGATAGATCGCCCAGATCGAAACCACGAGGCAGGCGATCAGGATCAGTGCGTTGCGGACAAGCGTGGACATGCGCGGCTCGGTCAGAAGAACTCAAAGTCTGCGTGAGAACTCAGGGTCTGCGTTGAACGTCTTGGAACCGTGCGATCCGCCGCACAGGGGAGAGCTTCCATCGGCCGGATGCTCCCGATCACGCCAGTGGCGGACCGGCGGCGGTCGATCGGTCATCGCGAGGCGACGAGCTTGTCGGCGCCCGCCTTCACCTCGACCGAGGGCGGCTCGCCCGGCGACGCCGGTCCGGACTCCAGCACCTGCTGGATCGCGGCCTTGGTGAATCGGGCCTTGGCATTGGAGTGCTCATCGGTCCGCAGCACGACCTCATGGTCGCGCACCTGCTCGACGATGCCGATCTGGCCGCCGATGGTCAGGACCTTGTCCCCGCGCTTGAGCGCGGACATGAGCTGCTCACGCCGCTTCTTCTCGCGACGCTGGCCCATGATCTGGAAGAAGATCAGCACCACCATGAAGAGGGTGAGGGGGATCAGCAGCCCCATCATCCCGCCGCCGGGGGGCGGACCACCCGGGGTTGCGGGCGTCGTGCCGGGAGCGGTGGTGCCCGCCGGAGCCTGCGCGGGGGAAACCCCGCCGGACATGAGCTGGTCGCTGGCGGTCTGGGCGATCGTCAAGAGCATCGAATCGGTCATGAGCGAGGTTGTCCCTGCGGTAAGTGGGAATCACATCGGTGCGGTCTCAGCCGAGCACCCTCAATCCCGGAGCGGCGACCGGCCAGCGAATGGCAAACCCCTGCCAATCGCCGGACGGAATGGTGCGGCGGATGTCCGCCATCAACCGTTGGAAGTGCCGCAGGTTGTGCACGCTTACCAGGATCGGTCCGAGCATCTCCTCGGCGAAGAACAGATGGCGAATATAGGCGCGCGAGAAGGGTTCGGCCTTTGGTGAGGACCAGGGAAAACCCGATTCAGGCCCCGGCGAGCATGCTGGGCAGTCGCAACCCACCTCAATTGGGCGGTCATCTTCCGCAAACTTCGCGTTCCGAAGCCGGATCTGGCCCTGCGAGGTAAACGCATTCGCGTTTCGGCCATTGCGCGTCGGGAGGACGCAATCGAACATGTCCACCCCGCTGAGCACCGCGGCGAGCAAGTCGCGTTCGTAACCGACGCCCATGAGATACCGGGGCTTGTCCTCGGGCAAGAGCGGCGCGGTGTGCGCGACGACGCGGGCGATGTCTTCGGATTGCTCGCCGACGGCGACACCCCCGATGGCGTACCCGGGCAGCTCGACGCTTGCGACCCTGGATGCGCACCAGGAGCGTTCGTCGAGGTTGGTTCCTCCCTGCACGATGCCGAAGAGGGCCCGCTGCTCGTGCCCGCCGAGGGCGTGGTGATGGGCCTTGCACCGTTCCAGCCAACGGAGGGTGCGTTCGCTGGCGAGCTTGAGGCGTGCGGCGTGGTCGTAGGCGTGGGACCTCTTCTTGAGGTTGGGTCTTGTGGCGGACTGGGCCTGGGCGTCGCGCTGGGCGGCGATGCGCAGGCGGGTCTGGTTCACCGGACCGCTCTCAGGATCGACACTCGGCGGACAATCATCGAACGCCATGATGATGTCCGCACCGAGGGCGTTCTGCACCTCGATGGAGGACTCGGGCGTCATGGTGATCATCGAGCCGTCGACGATGGACTTAAAGGTGACGCCATCGTCGTCGACGCTGTTGATCCCGGCCATGGAGTAGGCCTGGTACCCGCCGGAATCGGTGAGCATGGGCCCGCCCCATCCGGTGAAGCGTTGCAGTCCGCCACGTCTGCGGATGAGCTCGGCGCCGGGGCGGAGGAGGAGGTGATAGGTGTTGCCGAGGATGATCTGGGCGCCCAGTTGAGCGACGATGCCGGGGAAAACACCCTTGACCGACCCGCGAGTGCCCACGGGCATGAAGGCGGGCGTGTCGAAGTCGCCGTGAGACGTCCTGACGCGTCCAAGGCGGGCGCGCGATCGCGCGTCGCGGGCGAGGATCTCCAGTTGCAGGGGCATCGCTCTGTCGTGGGCGCTGCTCAGCGGACCTCGATCATGGGCGCGAACTCGGCGATCACGCGATCGCCGATCCCGAACTCCTTGACGCGGACACCCTTGCTGACGACGAAGATGAGCGTGAGCTTCTGATCGGGCTGGCTGCGGGAGAGGGTCGGCATCTCGTGATCGGTGAGCGACTGGATGGGCGCTCCGGGGTTGAAATAGATCCACGTTTCGCCGGTCTTCTGGTAGACATAGCCCGCTGGGGAGTAGGTCACACCGAGGTTGTCCATGAGGAAGGGTCGGCCGCTGGCGCCGGCGGCGGCGGTGACGAGGAAGCCGAACTGGTTGTTCGTGCCGTCGACAACGACCTGGACGATCTGCGTGTCGTCGCCCACGGAGAACTGGTTGACCTGGAGCTGAGGGGCGGTGCCGAAGGCGGCGGTGTCTTCCTTGCCGAACTTGCTCAGGGCTCCGCCGTTGATGCGGCGCTGGTCGTCGATCTCGAGACTCTTGCGGATGTCCTTCTGGAGAATGAGGTTGTAGGGGAGGCGATTGGTGACGCGGATGGCCACCTCCGGAGCGGCGGGGTCGTACCGGATCCGGACCATCGAAGAACGATCGAACTTGGTCTGGTCGGTCATCGCGGTGATGGAGCCGCTGGTGATCTGAGCGTCGCGCTGCGCGACGCTGGTGAACTTCTGGGGCTCCGAGTTGGTCATGTCCACGCGGACGCCCTTGACATACAGGGCCACCGGCTTGGAGCCCTTGGGGACGAGGAACTCGAAGGCCATCGGGGCGTCGTCGCGGCCGCCAACGGAGGAGATGAACACCCGCGGCGCATCGAACCGCCAGCGTCCGAGCGTGAGCTTGTCGCCCGCCGCCTGGGAGACCATGGCGTAGGGGTGCACGGCGATGGTCGAGAACTCGTCGTTGGGGTTGGGCTGGACGATGAGCCGCATCTGCGCGTTGCCGACGACGATGCGCCCGGTCTCCTCTCGCGCTCCTGCGCCGAAGCGGACGATGACGCCGAGCAGATCCCGGTCCGCGCCGGTCACCGACGAACCGTCGACCGAGTTGACGGTCTGCTTGCGGGCCGGATCGAAGGTGTCGGAGAAGAGCTGGTTGGCATCGCCCGCGGGCGTCACGCGATAGGACCCCTTCACCTCGAACGCGCCGGGGGGAATGGTGTTCTTGCTCTTGCCCTCTTCATAGTTCATCCGGAGCATCCAGTGCTCGTCTGCGAGTTCCGGGCGGAGGCGGCCGAGGCTCGTTCCGCCGGGCGGCAGGAGCGAGGTGTTGGAGAGCGTGGAGTAGAACCAGGCGGTGAGCCGGTCGGCGGGATAGAGCAGCCCTCCCTTGCGCACCACCGATCCATTGGGCTCGAAGTCGATGGCCTGGAATCCGGCGATCTGCGTCTCCAGCCGCGTGTAGCCGACGCTCATGAGCAGGATTCCGGCGGTGAGCGTGCCGGAGACCGCGCCAAACAGCAGCCCGCCGACGACGTTCACGGCCTGATCAAAGTCCAGGTTGAACGGGACGAGCTTGTCGCACGCGACTCGGAGCGCAAGCAGGATCACCGCGAACGGCCCGCCCAGGGCCAGGCCCCATCCGAGGTCCTGCAGCACGGCGGAGTCCGTGCCGGAGAGCATCGCGACGGCGATCGGCTCCCAGAACGCAAAGGCGAGCGCACCGGCGACGATCACGCACAACATGTGCAGGAACGAACTGAACACGCCACGCGACGACCAGATGTACGCGATGGCTCCGACAACGGCGATGACGATCAGACTGAGGACCATGGGAGATTTCCGGGAATGCTGGAGTTCGGCGGGCTGGGGGATCGTGCGGTAGATCAGGAGTCGGACGTCGACGCGGGGTCAGGCCTTGGCCTGAGCTGGCGGAGACGGGGGCTTGGTTGCCGCCGCAGTGGACGGTGCGGAGGGGGCCGGAGACGCGCCGCCCTGCCCTCCTTCGGTGGTGACGCGCATGACCTCTTCGACGCTCGTGGAGCCATCGACGGCCTTGCGAAGGGCGACAGCCTGGAGCGTGGGCACGGCCCGCTTGCGGATCGCGGCCCGCAGCCCGGAGAGGTTGCCCTGCACGATCAGATCGCGATCTTCCTTGGTGAGCTTGAAGACCTCGAACACGCCCTCCTGCCCGTAGTAGCCGTGGCCCTGGCACATCGGGCAGATCTCCGGCTTGTTCTTGATGAGCACCTGCCCGCCCTTCTTGAAGAGCGTCTGGACCTTGCCCTCAGGGATGCCCAGCTTCTTGAGCATGTCCGGGGCCGGCGGATAGGCGACGCGGCAGTTCGTGCAGAGCTTTCTGACGAGCTTGCCGCAGACGATTCCGTGCAGCGCCTCTCCTGCCACGCGCTGGTCGCCGACGGCCTTGACCCAGGCCTGGATCGCCGTCATCGGGTCGGAAGCGTTGAAGCTCAGATAGGTCCGCACGCGTTCGTGATCGGCCTTGGAGATCTCCTTGGCGGTGGCGGGATCGGGCATCTCGCTCACGCCCACGACCTGCGGGTCGCGACGGAGGATGGATCGCACGAGCGTGCTGAACTCCGGCCCGGTGGAGCCGGCGGGGGCGGGCTGGCCCTCGGCGGCGGAGTCAAACTTGTTAATGCGCACGCCCTCGAGCGGGGCCTGCGGATCCACCTCGACGGTCTGGACGTTGTTGATGTACGCATCGTGCTGCCGAACGAGCGTGTAGAGCATGGTCGTGCGTCCACCATCGCGCGGCGCGACCACCAGCACCACGCCCTTGCCCTCGTCCACGATCTCCTTGAGCTCCTTGGTCTGCTGCTCGATGAGACCGAGGTCGGCGAGCTTGCGGGTCACGGCCTGCTCGGGATCGATCAGAATCGTCAGCCGCATGCCGCCCTGCGCGCCGATGCTCGTGACGCGGAGCACGTGCCTGTTGGCGGCGGTGCCGGCATCCTCGGCGGCGCACAGCCCCTGGAGCTTGCGCCGGCGATCCGCCAGATCCAGCCCGCACGCGTTCTTGAAGAAGTCCATCAGCCGACCGGCGGCCTGCGCGGGCACGGTCTCGATCGGATGCAGCACCCCGTCGATCATGAACTTGACCGCATACGACCCATCCGCCCCGCCCGGGGTGATCTCGATCTGGCTGGCCCGCGACCTCAGGGCCTTGAGATACATGGTCTCGGCGGCGCCACGCAGCTCCATCTCCGGCGTCTCGGGCTGCGGAACCTCCACGGTCTTGTTGAACTTGCCCGCCGCGTCGGCGCCCTTGATCGCAAGCTTGATCTGGGCCGGGCCCTTGGCGGCCTTGGCCTTGTTCTTGCTCGCGTCGCGCTTGAAGAATGTCTGCAGCGTGATCCGCCGACTCTCGGGGACCTTCTCGTCCTTGTTCGCGATGAGCGGATAGATGAAGCCGTCGGCCAGGAGCAGCACGATCCCGATGCCCCAGCCGAGCCAGAACCCGCCCTCTGCACCGGGCATCAGCAGCCCCGCAAAGAGCATGACCCCAAGGGCCAGGGCGGCGATCCCCAGGTGCACCATGTTCCACGTGCGGCGAGGAAGGAAGTGCTGGGCCGCGTGCTTGTCATAGACCTTGGACACCACCCACGCCCACACCACCAGCGGCATGAGCACGAGCACGGGCGTGTAGAAGCTCACGAGAAACGCGCTGTCGACCGCGAGCACGAGGCCTGGCAGGGAGACAGTTTCCAGCAACGACGGGGTATCTGGCATCATGAGTCCGTCCACGGCAAGAAGCGGCCGGCACACGCCCGAACCGAAGTCGGAACGGAGCGTCCGAAGCACAGCCATCGCCAAGGCCGGAAGTCCGACCTTGCGACCACCCCACCCCCGGGGAAAGGTCCTGCCCGCAGGCCCCGAAGTCGGAAGCCGCCGGCAGGATCGACAGGGTACCCGCCAACCCCGAATCGTGCGCGAGGGCGGGGTTCGTTCGTGGTCTATACGGCGGATCCTCCGGACGGATCGTTCCACGGCGCTTCTACGATCCCGGCATGTCCGATCGCGTGCGCATCACCGAAGTCGGCCCGCGCGACGGGTTGCAGAACGAGTCAGGGGTCATCCCTACGGAAAGCAAGATTCGTCTCGTCGAACTCTGCGCCCGGTCCGGCGTGGACGAAGTCGAGGTGACGAGTTTCGTCTCGCCCAAGTGGGTGCCCCAGCTCGGAGACGGGTCGGACGTGCTCCGCGGCAGCATGCACGCCCGGAACCAGGCACGCCGCCGCGATCGCGTGGCGTTCTCGGCTCTGGTGCCCAACGACCGGGGCATGGCATCCCTGAAAACCCTGATGGACCAGCTTGGCACGCTCCCGGTGGACAAGGTCAGCGTCTTCACCGCAGCGAGCGAGACGTTCAATCGCACGAACACCAACGCCACCGTCGCCGAGTCCATTCAGCGATTTCAGCCGGTGGTTTCGGAGGCTCGACGACTCGGCCTTCGAGTCCGCGGCTATGTCTCGTGTGTCGTGGCCTGTCCGTTCGAAGGGGCCATTGCTCCGGATCGGGTCTGCGAAGTCGCCCGGATGCTCGTGGACGTCGGTGTCGATGAGATCGACCTGGGCGACACCATCGGCGCGGGAAGGCCAGAGTCGATTGGGGCGCTGCTCTTGTCCGTGCGCGACGCGCTCGGGCGAGAGTGGTGGACGCCCGAGCGCATGACCCTGCATCTGCACGACACCTTCGGACGCGCCGAGGCGTGCGTGCGGACCGGGCTTGACCTCGGGGTGCGGTCGTTCGACGGGTCGGTCGCGGGTCTTGGCGGTTGTCCATATGCGTCAACCCCTGAACGACGAGCCCCGGGCAACATCTCGACCGAAACGCTGGTGCGAACGATCCGCGACGCGGGCCTGACCACCGGGGTCGACGAGGATGCGCTCGGTGAAGCCGCCGCGTACGCGCGATCGATCGTCGCGAAGTCCAGGTCCCAGGTGTCGTAGAGTTGTTTCCCACAACAGGGTTCGTGCGTCTCTCCATCGTTCCGTCACACGCATTGACCGTGACCGTCTCATGCTGACCACCTCCATACGCGAGCACGCCGGCCTGCGCCTCGGGCGGATCACGCTTGCCAGACCGGACAAGAAGAACGCGCTCACGCCGGCGATGCTGGATGGCGTCTGCGACGCCGTCGTGTCAATGACCGGCGACGCACGTGGAGCCCAGATCGGCGCGCTGGTGGTGGACGGCGAGGGCGCGGCGTTCTGTGCCGGCTTTGACCTGTCGCTCTGCCGCGATTCTTCCGACACGCTTGCCCTGCTGCTTGACGGTCTGGCACGGACCATCCACTCGCTGCGGGCTTGTCCGGTCCCTGTGGTGCTCGCGGCCCATGGAGCCGCGGTTGCCGGCGGCTGCGCGCTGCTCGGCGGAGCCGATGTTGTGGTCACACACCATGACGCCAAGGTGGGCTATCCGGTCGTCCGGCTCGGGATTTCGCCCGCCGTGAGCGCACCGTGGCTCGTGCAAAGCGTCGGCGAAGGCAAGGCCAGGGAGATGCTCCTGAACGCATCGCTCATCACGGGGTGGGAGGCGTTTCGGGCCGGGCTCGCCCACGAGTGCCTCGAAGACGCGGGCAAGGTGCGAGAGCGGGCCATGGCGATCGCCGAGCAACTCGCGGCAAAGCCTCGGTGCGGCGTGCTGGCGACCAAGCGCTGGCTCAACGAGCTCACCGCGCCAGGCACAAATACCGACGCCGCCCTGAACACGTCGCTGGCGCTGGTCGGGAGCCCGGAAGAGCGGACCCGCCTGGCCACGCTGTGGAAGACCTAGCCGAACCCGTCTGCGACCCCGTCCACCCCTCGACCCACGCCCCCCCCCCCACACCCCCACACA
>DHLW01000164.1:2164-2568 GCA_002405485.1 Phycisphaerales bacterium UBA4658 | reverse complement strand
CCATCTCACGCCCCCGCCCGCCCTGCGGCGTGATGATCAGGTCCATCCGCCGAAGCGCCAGATCGATCGCCGCGATCGGCACGCTCACCTTGTCCCCCATGCTGTACGACCGCCCCGTCCCCTGGTGCACAAGCGCGCCGCTCCGCGAATCGATCAACCACCGACCCGACCACGCCCCGGGCCCCGCGCCCTGCCCCGTCGGCAGGTCGCTCGACTTGATCATCCCCTCCGCCAGGTACTTCTCGATCTGCACGAACACGCCCGACCCCGTCACCCCCGTCACCAGCCCGGGAAAGCTCTCCCCGAGGTGATTGGTCAGCAGTTGCAGCACCAGGAACTGCCGAAGGTCCCGCTCCGCCGCCTCCGCGTTCTCTTCCGTCGTCGTGATGTGCCGACCGATCTCG
>DHLW01000164.1:0-2131 GCA_002405485.1 Phycisphaerales bacterium UBA4658 | reverse complement strand
CTTCTCCCCAAGCTCCATGAGCGTCCGCCCAAGCGCGATCCGCTGGTGCTCGCTCCGAGGCCGCTTCCTCGCGTTGTCGGTCTGCTCCAGATACGCCCCCAGCGCGCGATGCACCGTCAGGTCCGCATACCGACGGATCGGGCTCGTGAAGTGCNNCCGCGCCAGCGCGCGGCGCTTCTTTCCGCCGCCTGCGTCGCGGCCGTTGTCGGTGATGTCGAGGAACGAATGCACCACGCGGTGGACGAGCAGGTCGGGGTAGCGCCGGATCGGGCTCGTGAAGTGCGCGTACGCGTCGCTCGCCAGCGCAAAGTGCCCGATGTCCGCAGGCGAATACTCCGCCCGCGTCAGCGTCCGCAGCACCGCAAAGTGCACCGCCCGAGCCGCGCTCGTCCCCGCCGTCGCGTCCAGAAGCCCCTGCAGCTCCTGCCGCGTCGGGTTCTTCGGAATCGTGTACCCCGCCACCCGCGCCATGTTCCTCAGGTCCTGCACATCCCCCGGCGGCGGCTCCGGATGCACCCGCCGCAGCAGCGGCACCCCCATGTCCGCAAACAGCCGCGCCAGCACCTCGTTGGCCTCCACCATGAACATCTCGATGAGCGTGTGCGTGAACGCGTCGTCCTCCGGCTGCGCGTCGATCACGTGCCCCGCGTCATCGAACACCAGGTTCACCTCCGGCAGATCCAGGTGGATCATCCCCGCCCGCTTCCGCCGCTGACGGATCGCCTTCGCCAGCCCGTCCATCTGCCGAAGCGCCTTGATGAGCTGGTCCGTGTACCGCGGCTCGGTGTTCGCGTGCTTCCGCGCTTCCCGCAGATCCCCGTCGATCAGCGCCTGCGCTTCCAGATACGTCAGCCGCTTGGCGCTCCGGATCACCGTCGCGCCCACCGTCTCGGACAACACCCGCCCCTCCCGGTCATACCGCATGAACGCCGACTTCGTCAGCCGCGGCACCCCCTCGCTCAGCGAACAGATCCCGTTGCTCAGCACCTCCGGCAGCATCGGGATCACCAGCCGAGGCAGATACACGCTGTTCCCACGCTCCCGCGCTTCCACGTCCAGCGGCGTTCCCGGCGGAATGAAGTGCGCCACGTCCGCGATGTGCACCCCGAGCTTCCACGACCCGTCCGCCTCCTGAGAGATCGAGATCGCGTCGTCAAAGTCCTTCGAGTCCGGCGGATCGATCGTGATCACGAACTCCTCGCGCAGATCCAGCCGCCCGGGCCACGGCACTCCCTTCGCCGCCGACGCCTCACGATCAAACTGCTGCGCCGCGCCACGCGCCTGCTCCACGCACGCCCGCGGAAACTCACCAGGCAGCCCGTACGCCTCGATCACCGCACGCGTCTCCACATCCGGCAATCCCGCCTCCCCAAGCACCCGCGTGATCACGCCCTCACCAAGCTCGTTCCCCACCGGATACGCCGTGATCTCCACCACCACCTTGTCGCCCGCCGACGCGTGCTTCACCCCGGGATCCTGCACCACGATCGGCTGCGTCAGCTCCTTCCCGTCGGGCATCACCAGCCACGCAGACCCGCGCTTCACAAGCTCCCCGGTGAACGCCCCGCGCTTCCGCTCCACCACCTCGATGATCTCCCCCGTGATGTCCCGCTCCCCGCTCCGCGTCGTGCGATACACACGGATCTTCACTGTGTCGCCCGTGAGCGCGTCGCTCGTGTCCTCCGGCGGAATGAACACGTCCCCCTCGCGCCACGCCCCCGTCGGCACCACAAACCCAAACCCCCGCGGATTCTTCCGAAACCGCCCCACGATCTCGTCGGGCATGCTCGGCAGTTGCACCCGCCCGCTCGAGTCCCGCACCAGCGTCCGCTCCCGAACCAGCGCGTCCACCGCGAGCGCAAACTCCTCCCGCTCCTCATCCACGATCCCAAGATCGTTGATGAGCGTCGCCAGCATCGCCGGCGCATACCGCTCGTGCTGCAAATGCTCCAGCAGCCGACGCTTGAACTTCAATGACATCCGTTGTCTCTCCGCCCCGCTCCGCGCAGGGACTCTCAAACCCGCAAACCAAAAACACGCCGGCCACGTCCACAGCGACGCATCGCCCATGACGCTCCTGCCGGCAACAGCATACCGAAACCACCCAAACCCCAGCACCAACCCCAGCACC
>DHLW01000054.1:6485-6664 GCA_002405485.1 Phycisphaerales bacterium UBA4658 | reverse complement strand
GGCCCATGGTGTCCTTCTCGGTGCGGGGCTGTGTGCTCGGGGTCGCCATCGGATCTTCCTTTTGTCTCTGAATCGGCAGTCTGTCTGGCACGTGCAGCTGGCCTGAGACACCCTCCCGGGACGCGCAGACACGCCGCCTGTGACCAATTTCCCCATCCTAGTTCGATCCCCACCCGGAT
>DHLW01000054.1:0-6360 GCA_002405485.1 Phycisphaerales bacterium UBA4658 | reverse complement strand
CGATCCCCACCCGGATTGAACCCCGACCCCCCAATGATCTCCCCCAATGTCCGAACTCCGCATCGCATTCCTCGGCGACGTCGTCGGCTCCCCGGGCCGACGCGCCGTCGCCCACGCCTGGCCAAAGCTCCGTGACCTACACGGCGCACACGCCCTCATCGTCAACGGCGAGAACGCCCGAAACGGGTCCGGCTGCTCCGCTGACAACTATCGCGAACTCCGCCGAGCAGGCGCCGACGCCGTCACCCTCGGCGACCATGTCTTCAAGGACCGCGCCATCGCCGACGTCCTCGAAGACCGCTTGCACCCCATCGCTCGCCCAGCCAACCTCTCGCTGCACGCACCCGGAAAACGCCTCATCCGGCTCGAACTCCCAGACAAGCTCCCTCCCGGCCTGCGCTCCCGGCCCATCTACGTCCTCACGGTGCTCGGTCGGCTGTACATGCCCCTCCTGGCAAACAGCCCGTTCGAGGCCGTCGATCGCGAGCTCTCCGCTCTTCCAGAGCCGGACGCCATGGTCATCGTCGAGATCCACGCCGAGGCCACCAGCGAGAAACAGGCCCTCGCCTGGCACTGCCTCGAACGCTGGAGCTCCCCCACCGCGCCAACCGTCGTCGCCGTGCTCGGCACCCACACCCACGTCCAGACCGCCGACGCCCGGGTCCTGGAGCATCGCCTCGCCGCGATGACCGACCTTGGCATGTGCGGCCCGCATCGCAGCGTCATCGGCCGCGACGTCGCGGCGACGCTCAACGCCATGGTCCGTCAGGGCCCCGCCTCCCTCGACGTCGCCACCGACGAGAACCAGGCCTGCGGAGCACTCCTCCGATTGGACGTCGAGCATCGACGATCCGTCGCGATCGAGCCCATCCGCATCACCGTGCCCGATTGACGCCGCTCGGCTTGCCCATCACGCACACCGCAAAAGCCAGCCCCGTCCCGATCGTCATGTGCCACGGAAACGCCAGCTTCACCTGGCTCAGCTCCGTCCCGATCCACGGCAGGTGCTTGGTCCAGTGCGGCCAGGCCCATCCCTGCAGCAGCGCGATCGACACAAAACCCGTGATCAGCGCGCAGATCACGCTCGTCGTGTTCCCGCGCTTCGTGAACAGCGCCACCAGGTACACCGCCAGCAATCCCGCATAGGCAAACGTCATCACCCCCAGCGCCAGCCCGATGAGCGTCGTTCCCGGGCTCGCCCGCTGCCAGAACAGGCACGCCACAGCGAACAGCGCGAGCGCCGCGCCCCAGCCGATCACGGCCCAACGCCCCGCGCTCAAGTAATGAGCGTCCGACCTCTGCGGCACCCACCGCGCGTAGAAGTCCTTCACGAACGTCGCGGCCATCGCATTGATCGCGCTCGTGAGCGATCCCACGCCCGCGGCGAATAATCCCGCGAGCATCAGCCCGCTCAGCCCGGCGGGCATCTCCTTGATGATGAACTGCACGAACACCACCTTGGACTCCGGCATCCCGCTCGTCGAGCCGCCCATCACCGCCTGCCGGTAGAACACCCACAGCAGCAGCCCCACCACCAGAAACGCCAGCACCAGCGGCACGCCGATCGCGATCGACAGCAGCACGCTCCGCCCGCCCTGGATCGCGTTCTTGCACGTGAGCATCCGCTGCACCATGTCGTGATCCGTGCCGTTGGCCGCGATCCCGATCAGGCTGAACCCCAGCACCGCCGTCAGCAGCGTGAACTGCGCGGCGGGGTCAAACCCCCACCGGGGCTTCGACGGATCAAGCCCGACATCCACCACGTTCAGCTTGTCCATCCCGCCCCCGACAAGCCCGGGCGCCACCTGATCCGCCCGGCCCGTCAACTGCTGCACGATCGACTCGATCGGCAGATCGATCTTGGAAAGCAGCACCACGATCGCCGCCAGCACGGCCACGATCAGCACCACCGTCTGGATCACGTCCGTCCAGATCACGCTCGAGATCCCGCCGAACAGCGTGTAGAACGTCCCCACCACCGCCAGCGCGGCGATCGAGCAGATCATGAGCACCGGATAGTTCGGACTCTCCGCGACATCCGTCCCGAACAGGATCATGCTCAGCGGAATCGCCCCGATGTAGATCCGCGCTCCCGACGCGAACAGTCGCCCGACCATGAACGCCGCGCTCGTCGCCCGCTTGCTCCCAGGTCCGAAGCGTGCCTCCAGCAGCTCGTACACGGTCGTGCAGTTGTTCCGGTAGTACGCCGGGATGAAGACATATGCCACTACGAACACCGCGATCAGACCGCCGATGTTCGTGGACAAGTACGTCAGATCCCCCGTGTACGACTGCTCGGGCGCGCCGACGAACGTCGCCGCCGACAGCGACGTCGCGATGATCGACACGCTCACCGCCCACATCGGCATCCGCCGACCGGCCAGAAAGTACTCGTGCGTGCTCTTGGCCTCGCGACGGCTGAACCACCAGCCCGTGAAGACCAGCAGCACGAGATATCCCCCAAGCACGATCCAGTCGGCGGCTCGGAACGTCGTCGTCGCAAGAGTGATGAGCATGGGGCTTCCAGAGAGCGTACCCGATCGGGCTTCGGTCACGCACGACCCCAAAAACAAAGCGAGCCGGTGCGTCATCACACCGGCTCGCCTAGCAAAGAGGGCGAAGGGGCTTGAACCCTCGACCTACACGTTGGCAACGTGTCGCTCTACCACTGAGCTACGCCCTCGACTTGTCACCCGCGATGACCGTTGCCGGTCACCCCGGGGGGTGGAACAGTATCGCCCTCACCATCGAGCGTCAACGTTGACCACTTGAGCTCGCCGACGCCTTGTCGTCCAGACACCGCACTCCCGCCGCCTCAAGCTCCGCAAGCACCGTTCCCGATGTCGGACGGTCCACCGGCAGAAAGTGCGGCTTGTCCGACCCGTTGGCGAACACCGCCCAGGTCGGCACCCCCGTTCGCCCCAGTTCGGCCAGCTTCTTGGACCCGGGGCTCCGCCGGACCGTGCAATCCACCTCCATCAGCACCACCCCGCACTGCTTGAAGTGCGTCGCCAGTGGCTCGGTATCCAGGATCGCCGCCTTGAGCGCCTTGCACGTGATGCACCAGTCCGCCGTGAAGTCCAGGAAAATCGGCCTTCCCGCCTTCTGAACCGCCGCGAACAGCTCGGGGCTGTATTCCAGCCAGACCCCGGCGGGCACCTCGCCATTGGCGACGTCCATGCCCTTGAAGGCCTCCTGACGGGCCACATAGGTCGCCCGGTCCTTCACGAGCGTCTCATGAGCAAACAGGTAGATGCCCGCGGTCATCGCGACCGCCAGGATCGCAAACACCACGCGAAACGCCGGCTTCCGGGTGATCTGGAACGTCCGGACCGCCATCCAGACTCCGGCGATCGCAACAAAGAACCCGACCGCCCACCACTCCATCGAGCCCGCAAGGTACGGGAACTCCTTCAGCAGAGTCTTGATCGACGCGCTGACGAAGAACGCCGCCGCCGCCAGCAGCAGCAGCCCCATCACCTGCTTCACCAGGTCGCTCGCGGGGCCGGTTCGCGGGATGAACTTCAGCAGGTGTGGCCACGCCGACAGCACCAGATACGGCGCGGCCATGCCCGAGCCAAGACCCACGAAGATCGCCATGATCGACATCGGTGGCAGCGTCGACGCCGCCGCAAGCAGACCGCCGGCCACGAACCCAAAGCACGGCAGGCCCAGCACCGCCGCCATGACCCCATAGAAAAACGACCCCATCGGGCTGTCGGCCTTGGTCTCGATCAAGTACACCGACTGGGGCAGGTTGATGTTGAACAGCCCCATGATCCCAAGCCCCATCACGCCGACCAGCAGTCCGATGCCCATCGCCACCCACCACGTCCCGAAGAGATACTGCGACGGGTCCAGACGCGAGCTCACGACCGCCATCGGCGTGCCGATCGCCACCCAGAACGCCACCACACCCGCGGCCATCCACAGCCCAAGCACGATCCCGTGGCTCCGGCTCTTGGCGTGCGATGTGAGCGACATGATCTTCAGCGGAATCACCGGCAGCACGCACGGCGTCAGGTTCAGCACCATCCCGCCGACGGCGGCGATCAGAAAAATGACGAAGATGTTCCGCCCGAAATCGATGTTGAACAGCTTCACGCCCTGCGCAGGCCCCCCTGCAGATGCGGCGCCCGCCTGACCCACGCTCCCGGCGCCGCCAGGCGCGGTCGGAGTTGTCGCGGCAGGCGGCGCGGTCGCCGACCACGCTCCGGCGTCAAACTTGGCAAACAGATCGCCGGTTCCGGGCCCCGCCGGTGTCCCGCCCGACGCTGCAGCACCCGCCGCCACGATCGTCAACTGCACCGGAAGCTCCACATCCTCAGGTGCGAAGCACATGCTGTCGTCGCAGGCCTGATACGTGAGCGCGATCGTGGCCGTCAGAGGCCCGGCTGGGGCATTTGGCAGCACCCACAGCCGCACATAGGAAACCGCCTTGCCGGAATACAGCGGCGCGTCGACCTTCTTGGGCTGATTGAACGCGTCAACGGCCCCGGTCGGGTCCGGGACCTTCCCGAGTTTGGTCGCGGGATACTGCACGCCGTCCATCCGGATGTACGGCTGATCGGTGGGAGCCAGCCCCACGGATGTCCGGATGAGCGTCTCATCATCAAACGGGAGCTTCACGCCCTTTTCCGGCCAGGCATGAAACACCTCGCCAAGGTCGATCTCCACGGCGATGACCACCTGACCGCCCGCCGCCACCGTGGTCTGCTGAGCCACAGCCCTCGTCTTGATCGGCGTCTGCTCACCCTGGGCCTTCGCCGCGGTCGGCCACAAGACGCCGCCAAGCAGCATGGCCAGCGTGATCCACACCCATCCCGAACGCTTCGTCCACTGAGTTGCAGGAGTCATCGTCGGTTGTATTCCTTTCCGACCACGCGGTTGCCCGACTTCAGATGCCGAAAAGCCCGAACCCGCGGCTCGGCGTCAGGACAGAACCAGCCCGATCATAGGTTCGGCTCATCCCCGGCCCGACCATTACAGCCAGGGCCAGAGCAGGACCGATATTCGCGAGACACCCTCATGCCTGACGTGCTTGACCAATCCGAGATCGATGCGCTGCTCGCCGCCGTGGACTCCGGCGAGGTGGAGGAAGAGGAGAACTCGATCCAGATTTTCAGCCGGTACCGGCGGGATCTGGAGAATGTCGAGGTTCGCCCGTACGACTTCAAGCGGCCCGAGCGGGTGAGCAAGGACCAGATGCGGGCTCTGCAAACGCTCCACGAGAGCTTTGCCCGGAACTTCGGCGCGGCGCTCAGCGGGTTCCTCCGGACCATCGTCGAAGTCAAGGTCGCCAACTGCGAACAGATGACCTACGCCGAGTTCATCTCGGGGCTCCCGAATCCGACGAGCTTCAATCTGATGCAGGCCAAGCCCCTGGAGGGGCAGATGTGCCTGGAGATCTCGCCGCTGATCATCTACCCGATCATCGATCGATTGCTGGGCGGAACGAACTCGGAGCTGTTCATTCCCCAGCGTCCGATGACCCTGATCGAGACGCGGCTCATCAGCAAGGTCACGAGCCGCGGGTTGGCCGCCCTGGGCGAGGCCTGGGCGAGCATCAAGCAGCTTGCCTTTCAAATCACCGCGACCGAGAGCAATCCCCAACTCGTGCAGATCGTTCCCCCGAACGAGGTCGTCGTGGTCATCGGGTTTGAGGTGAAGATGGCCAATCGGGCCGGCACCATGAACCTGTGCATCCCGTACAACGTCATCGAGCCCATCGTCGAGGATCTTTCCAGCCAGAACTGGTTCAACACGCCGAAATCGGGTGTTGGTCAGGAGATGAAGCAGCGGATCGTGGGCTCACTCAGCCGAGCCGGGCTTGTGGTGACGGGTCTGCTCGCGGAAACGACGATTACCCTGCAGGAACTGATGAATCTGTCGGTGGGCGACATCGTGACGACCAGCCGACCGGCGGGCAGTCCGGTCGTCCTGTGCGTCGAGAACGAGAAGAGCTTCCTCGGGCACATTGGGCAGTTCAAAATTCACCACGTGCGGCAACTGGTCGATGTCGATACCGCGCGCCGCGATGTCGGTGGCCACCAGCACCGGCAGCGTGCCCGCCTTGAATTCGCTCAAGGCCTTGGTGCGGGCACCCTGGCTCTTGTTGCCGTGGANNCCTCGGGCACATTGGGCAGTTCAAGGGACAACGTGCGGTCAAGGTCGTGCGAGCCGTCCAGCCCTCCGATCGGGTCTGACCCCCCTCCCCCCTCCCTACCAGCCACTCCCCAAACAGGTGGTTGTTCGAGGTCGCCAGCCACGCGGCCGTCTGTCCTGAAGCTCCGCCCGATCGCTCGAGTCGCCGCTCGCCCGGCTTCTCACCCACGCAGGGGCGGTCGGGGGGGGGGGGGG
>DHLW01000096.1:105501-105987 GCA_002405485.1 Phycisphaerales bacterium UBA4658 | reverse complement strand
CCGCTCGGCCAGCTCGCGCAGCCGCTCGCACTCGCCCTCAGCAAGCCCATATGCATCCGTGATGGTCACGGCGCACCCACACCCCTTCGGCCTCGCGGCGTCCGCCGAAACCCAGTTGCCACGCCCTGCACGATGGATCCGCTCTTCCAGCATCGCGTCGGCCCAACCCCTTCAACCCCAATCATAGCGAATATCCCGATCCACACACCGCACATCGACAGTTTTGTTTGTATAGTGTTTGGTTTTTGGTGCCATACAGGAGGCGTGTAGGGGCCGGAGCGTGGCCAATATTGGCCAATCCCGTCTTGGAAAGGTCCGAGAACTCGTGGCAGGCCGCTTGGGGGTGGGTCGGCGCATCGGACGCGGATCCGTGCAATCATCCCACCGCCATGAGCACGCACCCTTCATCCAACCCACCCGGGTCGGCGGGCCCTCGCTCCGACGACGCCCCGCCGTTTCGCTACACCGCCGATCTTGCCGATCGGA
>DHLW01000096.1:100271-105152 GCA_002405485.1 Phycisphaerales bacterium UBA4658 | reverse complement strand
GCCGAGCAGTACGCGATCCAGACCGGCGTGCACCCGGCGATCACCACGCGCCAATCGATCGACACGTTCCGCCGCCAGCTCAAACGCTTCGGCTTCGGCTATGACTGGTCGCGCGAAGTCGGCACGATCGACGAGGACTATTACCGCTGGACACAGTGGATCTTTCTGAAGCTCTACGACTCGTGGTTTGATCCGCAGGCCGAGTCGCCCGCATATCCCGATGGCCAGCGCCGCCGCGGCTGCGCAAGGCCCATCGGCGAGCTGATCGCGCAACTGGAATCCGGCGATCTGCGCATCGGGCTCGATGGCGAGCTGATCCACATCGGAGCCGCAGCCAGGAACCCCATCCCCGGTGCCGAGCCCGTCGGCACGCGACGCTGGCACGAGCTGAACGCCGTCCAGCAGCGCGAGATCATCGACGGCCAGCGCCTGGCCTATCTCGACGAGATGACCGTCAACTGGTGCCCCGCGCTCGGCACAGTGCTCGCCAACGACGAAGTGATCGACGGCAAAAGCGAACGCGGCGGGCACCCCGTCCTGCGCAAGCCGCTGAAGCAATGGCAGCTCCGCATCACGACCTATGCCCAGCGCTTGCTGGATGATCTGAAGCTGGTGAACTGGCCGAGCAGCACGCGGACCATGCAGGAAGAGTGGATCGGGCGGAGCGAGGGGGCGGAGATTGACTTTGAGGTGGTTGCTGCTTCGGGTACCCCCACGCTCCGCGTGGGCGGCTCTCCGAACACTCAGCACGCTCTCTCAAAGGCACTCACACGCGAAGAGCTCGATGAACTCGTCGCGACCCCAAACACGATCAACCCCAAGGGCTTTGTCAGCAGGGACCCCTATCCCCCCGGCGTATACGGCCCTGCGCAAGATCTGATCGCAACACATCGTAACTTGCCCCACTTTCGCCTGCCAAAGGCCACCTACTTCGTCACATGGAAGTGTGTCGAGGGTTTCATGCTCTCCGAAAGCGAGCGATCCATCGTTCTCGACGCACTTCGACACTTCGATGGCACGCGCTGTCGGGTCTATGCGGCGATCGTCATGAACAACCACGTCCACTGGCTCGTTCAGCCGAGTGACGGCTTCGATCTTGAAGACCTCCGAGAGAGTGTCAAGCGATTCTCTGCAACACAGATCAATGCCAACCGCGAGAGTCAAGGTCGTGTCTGGCAGCCCGAAGGATTCGATCACATCGTCCGCAGCCGAGCTGATTTTGTTGAGCATCTGCGGTACATCTTGGACAATCCTGTCGAAGCTGGCATGGCGAGTCGCCCAAGCGAGTATCCCCATGTGTTTGTCCATGGAGATGTGCTTGAGAATCAGTCCAGCGATGGCGTGACGACCCTTCGGGTGTTCACGACACGTCCCGACACGCTCTTTGGTGCGACATACATGGTGGTTGCGCCGGAGCATCCACTTGTAGATTGGGCGTTGACTGAGGCACGCCATGCGGAGCATGGCGGTACCCAGATCGCCCTGCGAAACTACGCGAACACCGCCAAGAACCGATCCGAAGTCGACCGCATGGCCGACGGCAAGGACAAGACGGGCGTCTTCACCGGGCTGTATGCGATCAACCCCTCGACCGTGAAAAAGATCCCGATCTGGACCGCCGACTATGTGCTGATGGGCTATGGCACGGGCGCGATCATGGCCGTGCCGGCGCACGATGAGCGCGACTGGGAGTTTGCCAAGAAGTTCGACCTTCCGATCGTCGCGGTCATCAAGGACCCGTCGGGCAAGGATGTTCTGGAGTCCTGCTTTGCCGGCGACGGCCAGGGCATCAACTCCTCCAACAGCGAAGTCTCCCTCAACGGCCTGAACGTCAGCGATGCCAAGAAGACCATCATCACATGGCTCGAACGCAAAGCCATCGGCACCGGCAAGACCATCTACCGCCTGCGCGACTGGGTCTTCAGCCGCCAGCGGTATTGGGGCGAGCCGATTCCGATCGTCTTCGACGACCATGGCCGACACTATCCCGTCAGCTTCGACGCCCTGCCCGTCGTGCTCCCCGATCTTGCCGACTATTCGCCCGTGGAGAGCGACGACCCGCAGCCGCTGCTGGCCAAGGCGACGACGTGGGTCAACACCTCCGCCGGCTCGGCGGGCGTCGCTGCCAACGTGCTCGAGCCGCACACACTGGTGAAGCGCGAAACCAACACCATGCCCGGCTCGGCCGGGTCAAGCTGGTACTTCCTCCGCTACTGCGATCCGAAGAACGCGACGCGGTTCGTCTCACGCGAAGCCGAACGCTACTGGATGGGCCACGGCAACGCGGGTGTCGATCTGTACATCGGCGGCTCGGAACACGCCGTGGGACACCTGCTGTACTCGCGCTTCTGGCACAAGCTGCTGTTTGACATGGGCGAGGTCTCCACGCCCGAGCCCTTCGACACGCTCTTTCACCAGGGCATGATCACCAGCTTCGCATACCAGCGGCCGGACAAGACCATCGTGCCGATGGACGAAGTCCGCGAAGAGTCCGACGGCGTCTTCGTTGAGATCGCCACCGGGCAGAAGCTCGCGCCGATTGTGACGAAGATGTCCAAGCGATACAAGAACGTCATCAATCCCGATGACGTCATCGCGCAGTTCGGCGCCGACACGTTTCGGCTCTACGAGATGTACATGGGCCCGCTGGACGCCAGCAAGCCGTGGAACACCAAGGACACCATCGGATGCTTCCGCTTCCTGCAGCGCCTGTGGCGGCTGTGCGTTGATGAACAGACCGGCGCGCTCCGCCTCGCCGCCGCGCCCGCCGCCGACGTCGACAAGCTGCTGCATCGCACCATCGCCAAGGTCGAGGCCGACGTTCCGCGGCTGGCGTTCAACACCGCGATCGCCGCACTGATTGAGTTCGTGAACGCCGCGACCAGCGCGACCGCCTCGCTCGGCGGGCTGACCCGCGAGCAGCTCGACGTCTTCATCCGGCTCGTCGCGCCGCTCGCGCCGCACATCGCCGAGGAGATCTGGCACAAGCTCGGGCACACCTCCAGCATCGCCGACGCCCCCTTCCCGATCGCCGATCCCGCGTTGCTCGTCGACGCCGAGATCGAGATCCCGATCTCGATCGCCGGCAAGGTTCGGCACAAGATCATGGTCCCCCGCGACGCCGACAAGGACGCCATCGAGAAATCGGCCCTCGCCGACCCCAAGGTTCAGGAGCTCATCGCCGGCAAGCAGATCCAGAAGATCATCGTGGTGCCCGGCAAGATGGTGAATCTCGTGCTGAAGTAGCCGGACCACCTGGCGCGGACGCCGGCCCTACTCCCCGCTCTCTCGCGCGCCCAGTCCATCGACCTGCATCACCGTGATCCGGCTGACTCTCCACGGGCCGAACGCGCCGCGCTCCGCCAGTGGATCGCGCTGCCAGTCAATCCGGAACCACGAGCCGGTGGCGACGTCGTACAGCCGCTGGTCTTCGCTGGGCTTCACCCAGACGCGCACCTGCGTCCGGGCGACGTTCTTGCCGTCCAGCACCGCCTGCACCGAGCCGATGCGGAGCTCCGCGATCGGATATCGCTCTCTCAGATTCACCCGCACGGCTTCCAGGATCGCCTCGCGCCCCTGCGGACCGGGAACCACCCCGAACGCCAGCACGCTCGCCGTTTCCTGCAGCATCGGCGACAGCTCCGCCGTGTTCGCCTTGGCGGTGAGCGTCACAAGCTCCCGCGTCCGCTCGCGCAAGGCCTCGCGTTCGGTCGTGATCGCCGTCCCGGCGATCATCACGAGCACGCCCAGGACCACCAGCATCGCCGCCACCACCTTCGCCAGCTTGAACCGCGACCGCGCGTTCAAAAGCGCATACGCGATCAGCGAGCCGACCACCAATCCGATCCCCAGCGGCCAGGGATTCTCCAGCGTGTAATACAACCCCGGCGGCGGGCTGGGCAATCTGGGCACCCCGACCTCTCGGGCCGCCTGCGAGGGGTCGTCCGGGCCGTCCTGTGCCAACACGATGAAGAGCGATGACCACATCCCCACAGGTGTACGCCGACCACTCACCCGGCGTTGCACCTTGGACCACCCGCGCGACGAACTCGTCACGCGGCCAGCGCAAATTCTGCGGTCCGAGGGCGTGTCGGACCGATTCCTCCCGGCTTGACCCAACTCGCCACCCATCCGCTGCAGCGGGCGTGCGCCGCCCTCGCCGCGCAGAGTCCAGACGCCGCCCGAGCCGTGGCCGACGCCGCGCCGCACCCAGATGCGGAGGTCATTCCGACGCCCGACGGTGTGCCAGCGCTGGTGATCGGTCGCGGTCAGTCGTCGCGGGCGATGTGCTCCCGGCGCCGGCCACTCGCCGAGGCCCGGGCCTTTGTCGACGCCATCGATCTCGCCGCCCGCGGGGTCTACGTCATCGCCGGTTTCGGCATGGGCTATCACGTGCGCGAGCTCGTCGAACGGGTCGCCTCTGCCGGCGCCACCGGCGGGGTCGTGCTCGTGTACGAGCCCGACGTCGCCCTGCTCCGCGTGGCCCTTGAGCACCAGCCAGACACCCAGTGGCTCGGCTCCAAGCACCTGCGCATCGTCACCGATCCGGAAGACGCCGCCGCACTCACCCAGGCCCTGCACCTCTGCGAGGGCTTCGTCGCGATCAATGCCGGCGGCTCGGTCGACCTCTCCCAGCGCCTCGAGCCCATCCGGCACCTCCCGAGCCGGGCTCACGTCGATCCGACGCTCGAGCGATTCACGCGCACCCTCGATGGCGTGGTCGAAGCGCTGATGATGACCGTCATCACGACCCTCAACGTCGCCCGCACCACCATCCGCAACCTCTTGCAGAACGTGGACATTTACGCCGCGGGCCCCGGCGTTGCCCTTCTCCACAATGCCCTCGCCCACCGCCCCGCCGTGGTCGTGAGCGCGGGCCCG
>DHLW01000096.1:85074-100041 GCA_002405485.1 Phycisphaerales bacterium UBA4658 | reverse complement strand
GGGCATCCGCCCGCACTTTGTCACCGCGCTGGACTACAGCGAGATCAACCGTCGCTTCTACGAGGGGCTCACCCCGGACGATGTCCAGGGCGTCACCCTCGTCGTCGAGCCCAAGGTCAACGCCGCCGTCACCCATGCGTGGGCATCGCTCGGCGGGCGCATCCTCTGCGTCGGCGATCGGACCCTGGACCTGCTGCTCGGCGAGAACCTCGCCCCGCCCAGCGCCCCGCTCCGGCCCGGAGCCACCGTCGCCCACCTCGCGCACACCCTCGCGAGGCATCTGGGCTGCGACCCCGTCGCGCTCATCGGACAGGATCTGGGCTTCACCGACGGCCAGTACTACGCCGCCAATGCGGGCATCCACTCCGTTTGGGCCGGCGAGCTCAACGAGTTCAAATCGCTTGAGCTCCTGGAGTTCCAGCGCATCGCCCGGATGGGCTCGCACCTGCGCTCCGCCGTTGACCACCTGGGCCGACCCATCTCCACCGACGTGCAGATGCTCAGCTATCTCCGCCAGTTCGAGCAGGACTTCCGCGAGCAGGCCCAGCTCGGACGGCGGACCTTCGACTGCACCGAGGGCGGCGTCCGCAAACAGCACGCCGACCCGCTCCCACTCACCGAGTTCCTGGACAGGCACGCCGCCGCTTCGGCACAGCCCTCGATTGGCGATCAACTGGCGCGCATCCTCGCCCAGGTCCCGCCCACCACGCTCCCGACGCCCGACGCCCTCCGCGACAAGGTTCGCGATCGCGTCATCATGGTGCGCAAGCAGGCCGGCCGCGTCGCGGATCTCAGCCGCAAGACCCTCTCGCTGCTCGGCGAGATCGATGAGCACCACGCCGACCAGCCCCGCGTCAACCGCATCATCACGCAGATCGATAAACATCGCGACGAGATCGACACGCTCGCGCCCGGCTTTGCGCTCGTCAACCTGCTCGGGCAGAGCGCGATCTTCCAGCGCGTCCGCGCGGATCGGGCCATCGCCTTCGAGTCGGCTGCCGACGAGCTCGCCGTGCAGCGACGACGCGTCCGCAGGGACATGGAGAACGTCCGCACGCTTGCCTCCGCCGCCGACCAGCTCGCCGGCGTGCTCGACGAGTCGCTGACGATGCTGGATTCCGGCGGTC
The DNA here is from genome assembly GCA_002405485.1 of Phycisphaerales bacterium UBA4658. GTDB lineage: Bacteria > Planctomycetota > Phycisphaerae > Phycisphaerales > UBA1924 > UBA4658. Next base: position 98,914 of record DHLW01000096.1, on the reverse strand, counting down.
GGCAGCGCGTGACGCGGGACCTGCGCAAGTCCATAGACGCCCCGACCGCGCCGGTCGCCGCCCCCGCCGCCGACCGGCGCACCATCGCCGCGGTGCTGCTCGTGGACCTGCATCGATCAGCGCTTGGCTGGGCCCGCCCGCTGGACGTGGCCATCGCCGACCAGCCGAGCATCCTCGCGCTCACTGTCCACCGCCTGCTCTTGGCCAGGCGCGTCGGGCACGTCGCGATCGCCACCGACCAGCCGGATCGGGCCCGCACGCTGCTCGGACCGGTCCTTGCCGACGATCCGCGGATCGTGCTGCTCCCCCGCTCCGCCGACGCTTCGCCTAGGCGCGCCCGCGCCGTCGCCGCCGGCCGGCTCTGGGCTCGAAACTGCTGGCGCGGCGGGCTGAGCGACCTCACCTGCTACGACGAGGTCTTCGATCCCCTCGCCACGCTCGACGCCCTGCGACGCACCAGCGCCGACGCCGCGCTGCTCCTCGGGCCGGACTGGTGCGCCATCGACCCCTCCCTCTGCGATCGCGTCATCGAGCGCTATGAGAACGACCCCGTCAACCATCGCGCGGCGTTCTCGCAGGCCATCCCGGGCCTGGCCCCCATGCTCGTCACGCCCAAGGTCTGCACCGATCTGGCCTCCGGCTTCGCATCCGGCTCGCTCTTTGGATCCATCGGGGCGCTGCTGGGCTACCTCCCCGCCGCGCCCGCACAGGACCTCATCGGGCAGTCCATCTGCCTCGGGCTCGACGGCCCCGAACGCGACGCGGGGCTTCGGCTCATCGCCGACACCCCCGAGACCACCGCCGCCCTGTCCGCCGCATACGGCAACGACCCCGCGCAGCCCGCACGGGCCCTCATCGACCGCTTCCGCGCCCACGCCCTGCCCCCGTGCGAGATCCACGCGTGCGTCCCCGGACCATCCACGAGCGCCGACGCAACCATCGCCGCCCTCACCGCGCACCTCGCCCGCATGCCGCACGCGGCGGTCACGCTCCGCTCGGTCGATGCGTCGGGTGATCCGCTTGCGCATCCGGACTTTCCGCGACTCCTCGCCGCCGCACGCGCCGCCGCTGGCGTGCACGTACGCACCCCGCTCCTCGACGCCGCGCCAAGCCGCCTGGCCCTGCTGCTGGCCTCCGCCGACGTGATCAGCGTCGACATCGATCCGGCCCGCGGCTCGGCCGGGTTCGATCGTCTCGCCGCACTCCGCCGCGCTCAGAGCCCCGATGGCACACTCGCTTCCCCTTGGCTCGTGCCCCGGTTGACCCGCTCCGACGCCACGCTCTCGATCGTCGGCCCGTTCATCAACGCCGCGGTGCTGCAGCACGGCTGGGCCGCCCTCGATCCTCTGCCGATGGCCAGGCCCGGCGATCGCATCGAGCCCCTGCCGCTTCCAGCGAGCGCCCGCCTGCGCTTCGATCGCGAACGCATCATCCTCGCGCCCGGCCGCGCCACCCAAGCGCCCTGAACGACATGACGACCATCGTCCGACAGCTCTCCGCTCAACGGCCCGCTCTGGCGGTCATTCTGGCCCGCGCCGGCAGCAAGGGGCTTCCGGGAAAGAACACCCGCGACATCGCCGGTCGCCCCTGCTTCGAGTGGTCGATCCTCCACGCACGTGCCGCCACACTCGTCGGTGCCGTCGCCATCAGCACCGACGATCAGGCCATCCTGCAGTCTGTAGCGTCCCACGACGACCTGATCGCGCTGCCGCGCCCCGCCGATCTCGCCGGAGACTCGGCGACCGTCGACGCCGCCGCTCGCCACGCCGTCTCTCTGCTCGAAGCCGCCGCCCCGCTCGCCGAGCGCACCCCGATCGTCATCCTCTACGCCAACGTGCCCGTGCGCCCCCCCGATCTCATCGATCGCGCCGTGCAGACCCTCATCAGCACGGGCGCCGACAGCGTGCAGTCCTACGCCCCCGTGGGCAAGCACCACCCATGGTGGACGGCCCGGCTCGATCCCGACTCCGCCGTCGTCGCGCCCTGGGAGGGAACGGTGCTCAACCACAACGTCTTCCGCCGCCAGGATCTCCCGCCCGCGTTCATTCCCGACGGCGGCGTGCTCTGCGTCACCAGGGCCGCGCTCTTCCAGCAGGTTCCGGGCGCGACCCCCGGCCCGCACGCGTTCTTCGGCGTCGATCGCCGCGGCATCCGCACCGCCGACGGCGACGTGCTCGATATCGACACCCGCATCGACGCCCTCGTCGCCGACGCCATCCTGCGCGACCGCCACCCCCAGAGCACGCCCGCCCATGCGCATTGCTGATCGCCTCATCCAGCCCGATTCCGCCGACGTGTACGTCATCGCCGAACTGGGCGTGAACCACGACGGCGATCCGCGCCGCGCCGTCGAACTCGCCCAGGCCGCCGCCCGCGCCGGCGCCGACGCCATCAAGCTCCAGCTCTTCGAGGCCGACCGCCTCATGAGCCGCGATGCCAAGCTCGCCGCATACCAGAAAGCCGCCGGCGAGACCGACCCCATCGCCATGCTCCGCCGGCTCGAACTCTCCATCGGCGACATGGCCCCGGTCGTCGATCAAGCCCGGGCCCTCGGCGTGCACGCCATCGTCACCGTCTTCTCCGTCGAGCTCGTCGCCGTCGCCGAGTCGCTCCCCTGGCACGCCTACAAGACCGCGAGCCCGGACCTCATCCACCTCCCGCTGCTGGTCGAACTCGCCCGCACCGGCCGCCCCCTCATCCTCTCCACGGGTGCCGCCACGCTCGACGAAGTCCGCCAGACCATGCACTGGCTGTCGTCCCTCGACGCGCTCGAGCGCACCGCCGTCATGCAGTGCGTGAGCAGCTACCCCACGCCCATGCAGCACGCCGAGCTCGCCGGCATCCCCGCCATCGCCGCGATCTCCTGCGGCCCCGTGGGCTATAGCGACCACACGCCCGATCTGGATACCGGTGCGCTCGCCGTGTCGGCCGGAGCGGTGCTGCTGGAGAAGCACCTGACCTACTCCCGATCCGCCGCCGGGCCCGATCATGCCGCGTCGCTCGAGCCGGCTCAGTTCGCCGAGTACGTCCGCCGTGCTCGGGCCGCCGCGATCCGTCCGCGTCCGCCGTCGCCCGAACCGCTCAAGCGCGTCCTGGACATCGAGCGCGACGTCCGCACCGTCAGCCGCCAGTCGCTCGTGCTCACGCGCGATCTTGCCGCCGGACACGTGCTCACCCGCTCGGATCTGACCTTCAAGCGTCCCGGCACCGGCCTTCCGCCGTCGCTCCTCGACCGCGCCATCGGCGCTCGATTGCGCTCAAGCAAACCCGCCGACGGCCTGCTCACGACCGACGACCTTGCCTGATCGCGCTCAGTCCACGGCCACCGGATCCTCGGCCTTGCCCTTCACGCCCTTTGCCGACGCCCCCATCGGCGCAGACAACGACAGCATCCGATCGATCGCCTCAAGAGCCCGCTTGCGGGCCTCGGCGTGCACCGTGATCCGGTTCACCACCTTGCCCTGGGCCAGATTGTCCAGCACCCAGCACAGGTGCGCCTGGTCGATGCGGAACATCGTCGTGCACAGGCACTGGCAGTCCGAGAGAATCCGCACGTGCACGCCCCGCCCCGCCGCCTCCCGCGCCAGCCGGTTGACCAGATGCGTCTCGGTCCCCACGGCCCATCGCGATCCGGGCTTGGCCTCGCGAATCGTCCGGATGATGTACTCCGTCGACCCGGCCAGATCCGACTTGTCCACGACCTCCTTGCAACACTCGGGATGCACCAGGATCGTCGTCGGTTCGCGCGTCGCGCCATGGATCTCGCCGCCCACGGCGTCCTCACGCCTCCGCGCGTCCTCGGCCCGGATCTGGTCGCAATGCTCCGGCCGGAACAGTTTGTGCACCGAGCAATGCCCGGCCCACAAGATCACCTTGGCCTCGGCCACCTGCTCGATGCTGCTTCCCCCGTACTCGTCACCCTTGGCCGCTCGCCGCGGATCGTACAGGCACGTCTGCGTCCGAACGTCCAGCCCGTGCGCCGCCGCGGTGTTCCGCCCAAGGTGCTGATCCGGCAGGAAGAGCACCTTGATCTCCTCGCCGCTCTTTCTGGGCTTGGTCCCGCCCGCCATTGCCCACTCGAACATCTTCTGCGCGTTCGAGGACGTGCACACGATCCCGCCCTCGCGCCCGACGAACGCCTTGATCGCCGCCGTCGAGTTGATGTACGTGATCGGAATGATCCGCCCCTTCCACCCGCGCGCCCTCAGCCCTTCGTGCAACGTGTCCCACGCGCTCAGCGCGTCGTCATAGTCCGCCATGTCCGCCATCGAACACCCCGCCGACAGATCCGGCAGAATCACGCTCACGTGCTCCGGCGTGAGCAGGTCGGCGGTCTCGGCCATGAAGTGCACGCCGCAGAACACCACATACTTCGCCCCGGCCTCCTTCACCTTCGACGCCGCAAGCTGCGAGAGCTTCAGCGAGTCCCCTGTGAAATCCGCGTGCCGGATCACCTCGTCGGTCTGGTAGTGGTGCCCCAGGATCACCAGATCCTTCCCAAGCTCCCGCCGACGCGCACGGATCCGCTCGGCAAGCTGCTCGACGCTCGCCCTGACATACTCATCCGAAAGCGACGGCTGCCACAACATCGGTGCGCTCCCTCCGCAGGCCGCCTCCCGGCATGCGAGCGTTCATCCTAGAAGTCCCGAACGCCTCGATCGCACGCCCACCCGACGCGCCAACAATGTTCCGCCCACACATGACCGGCCAACCCGACAAACCCCCGCTCCTCCGCAATCTCGGCGCCTTCGTCGGCCACATCTGGCAAGGCATCAAGAGCGACCCCGACCCGTCCGCACCCGCCCAGCCCGTCGCCCCGAGCACCCAGATCCCGCCTCCGTCGCCCGAGACCGCCCCGGCCTCGCCAGCCACCCCCCGCACGCCCGCTGTTCGCCAGATCATCGAACAGCACCAGCTCGAAACTCCGCAGGGCACCGTTGTCCTGCGTCGCACCATCATCGACGAGGTCGAGCACCACCCTCTGGCCTCCCCGCCGCCGACCTCCCCGCCGCCGCCGCCCTCAACCTGATCGCCGACGCACGCCGACACTCCCGTTCATGCGCCTCCTCCTCATCACTCTCGGCTCCCACGGCGACATCCATCCCTTCTTCGCCATCGCCCAGGCCATGCGGGCCGCCGGCCACGAGGCGATCGTCGCCACCAACCCATACTTCCAGGATCAGGCCAATCGCGCCGGCATCCCCTTCGCCGCGCTCTCCGATCGCGTCGACGTCGCCGAGATCATGCAGCACCCCGGCGTCATGCACGCCTCAAAGGGCCCGCGCGTCGTGCTCAAAGAGCTCACGCTCCCCCTCGTGCCCGAGTTCTTCGCCCGAACAACCCGGCTGATCCAGGACATCCGCCCAGACGCCGCGATCATCCATCCGATCGTCCTGGGCTCACACTGGGCCTGCGAGAAGGCCGGCGTCCCCATCATCACCGCCACGCTCGCACCCATCGGGTGGATGCGCGCCAAAGACAAGATCGTCTTCGGCCAGTGGCGCACCCATGACCCGCGCCTCTACGCCACACGCTTCGACGCGTGGATCGGTCGCCACATCGTCCGATGGATGCTCGATCCTCCGCTCAACCGCATCCGCGCCGACCTCGGCCTGCCCAGGCTCCGCGACATCCTCATCTCCGAGTTCATGCGCCCGGGGCTCAACCTCGGGCTCTGGTCCTCCCACTTCCGTCCGCCCGCACCGGGCGATCCGCCCGGCAGCGTCATCACCGGCTTCCCGTTCTTCGACACCCACCACGATCACCACGACGATGATCCCGCGCTCGAGCGCTTCCTCAGCGACGGCGACCCGCCCATCGTCTTCGCCCAGGGCACCACCGCCGTCCACATCCGTTCACGCTTCTACGACTGCGCCATCCAGGCCGCCGCCGCCCTCAACCGACGCGCCGTGCTGCTCGTCGGGCGATCCGAGTACCGATCCCGCCTCCCCACGCTCCCCCCAACCGTCTACGCCGCCACCTACGCCCCGTTCAGCTCGCTCCTCCCCCGGGCCTGCGCCACGGTCCATCACGGGGGCATCGGCTCCACCGCCCAGGGCCTCCGCTCAGGGAGGCCCACCGTCATCACGCCCCTCGCCCATGACCAGTTCGATAACGCCGCGCGCGCCAAGCGCCTGGGCGTCAGCGAGACGCTCTTCCACTCTCGGCTCTCGCCCCGCGCGCTCACCAGTGCCCTGGCCCGCGTGCTTGAGAACCCTGGAACCGCGGCAAGGGCCCACGCACTCTCCAAAGCCGTGCTCTCGGAACACCCCACGACCGAGATTCCCCGGCTCATCGCCGAATGGCCAGAGCGAGCCAAAGGCCTGAATTCTCAGGGTGCCCACTGATTGTGGACGACCAAGCGGCAATTTGGGTAACTTGCTTGAGGGGCTTCTCCACGAAATCCTGATCATTCAACCGACATCTTCGCTTGCATCAAAACCAACATGTGGTAACGTAAACTCCGCGACTTTGTCGCCCAAGATTCGTGAAGTTCGGGCCCCCGGCCGGTGATCACGGTGATCTCCGACAACCGGTGGTGCCTGTTCATCAGAAGGAATCGGGCAGCCGATTCCACACTACGACAGGAAGAAGGCCGGTGTGCGTTGCACCGGCCTGCTTCCTTTTTGGGCCAAAGCCCCCCGAACGCGATCCTCCCGCGCTCCTCCGTATAGTGCTCTCACCGCTGGAGCATCTTGCCCCCGCGGCACACGGAGGTCTCCATGTCGATCCTGTCCCGTCAGCGCGTTCTCGTCCTCGCCGCACTGCTTGCCTGCGCCGGTCTGGCCCTCATCGGCGCCCGCGCCGCGGCCACCGCCGCCCGCTTCGGTCCCCCCGCCGCCCCGGTCATCGCCGTCGTCGATCTCGACTCCGTCCTGCAGGGCCTCAACGAGAAGAAGGACCGCGAGGCCGCCCTGCAGACCACCCTCAAGGACCTGCAGTCCCGCGTCAACGCCCTGGGCGAGGAGGCCAAGAACGAGCAGGCCAAGCTCGAACAGGCCACCGACGCCCAGAAGCCCGCCCTCGCCAAGGCCCTGCGCGAGAAGATCATCCGCGCCGAGTTCGAGAAGCAGTACTCCGAGAAGATCCTCACCGAGATGTCCGGCGAGGTCATCCGCGAGATCTACCTCAAGATCGACAACGCCACCGAACGACTCGCCAAGCAGAACGGCTACCAGCTCGTCCTCGCTTCCGATGAGAAGAACCCCGTCCCCGACCGCGGCTCGACCTCCGACATCCTCCGCTCCATCGCCAGCAAGCGCATGCTCTTTGTCGATCCCTCCCTGGACATCACCCAGGAGGTCATCACCCTCATGAACAACGAGTACGCCGCCAGGAAGTGATGCTCCCGGCGGGCTCGGCCCCACCATCTCTGGTCTCCCTCCAAAGGCCCGGTGTTTCCGCCGGGCCTTTTCCGTGCTCAGCGCGTGCGGACGTGCCTCTTGGACCAGCCGGGCTCCGCACCGTATCCTGTTGTTCCGCAGCCCCGAGGAGATTCATCCGCCATGCCTAGCGCGACTTCCTGGACTCCGCCGCCCGCCACGGACGCGCAATGGAACGCGCTCATCCACGACAGCGGCGCCGCCGTCGCCGTCTTTGACGCCGATGGCTGGTGCCACTTCGCCAATCCCGTCTTCATGCGCCTCAGCGGCGTGAAGACCATGGATGAGCTCCGCCGCCTCTCCATCGAGGACCGCCTGCAGCATGACATGGCCGAGGAACGTCTGGCCATCCTCCGCGATGTCATCCGCAACGGGCACGCGCAGATGTTCAAGGACATGCGCCGGGGCAAGGCCATGGTCGTGACCGCACGCCAGTTCCCGGGCCAGCCCGGCTTCTGCCTCGCCGTCTATCGCCCCGCCGACATCCCAAACTGGGCCTCCGACGCCGAACCCACCGACGTCGACACCGCCCAGATCCGCCACGTTGATCAGGGGCCCATCGGGGTGCTCAGCGAGCGCGAGAAAGAGATCCTCGCGCTCATCGGCATGGGACTCACCAGCGCGCAGATCGCCAAGAAGCTCTGTCGAACCATCAAGACCATCGAGTGGCACCGGAGCGCCATCGCCCGCAAGCTCCACACCAAGGACCGCGTCGCCCTCGCCCAGATGGCCATCCAGGCCGGGCTCTGCTCCCCCACATTCAAGATCCCGGGCACGCGCTCACGCGGCAGCAATCACGTCGCCGACTGACCCGCCCGCCTGCCGATCACCGCCCGCCGATCAGCGGGCCCGCGGCGCATCCATCGTTCCAAACCCCTCGGGCATGCTCTCCATCCGCACCCACCCCGATGGCGCGGTGACATACACGTCGTTGGCATCAAAGTCGCGCGGCTCCCGGTCCGGCTCGCTCCCGCCCCGAGGCATGCTCATGCCCTCGGCGTGCCCCTCCAGAAACACCGAGTTCCCCCGCCCGCCGTGCCGCGTCGAGATCTGATCCCAGTTCCCCCACTGCAGGTCCCGGATGCGCCCGTTGTACCAGTGCGTGCTCTCTTCCACGTACAACAGCATCCCGCTGAACCCGGTCAGCCCGTCGGCCCGCTCCCATCGCGCCGGCGGCCGCACGTCGACCCCGAACTCCTCCGGACTCGTGACCCGGGCCATCTTGACGCTCCGCCCCAGCCGGGCTCCCTCCATCGCCCGCACGAACGTGTAGTCAAAGTCCAGGTCGGTCTTGCCCCCGAACATGTTCGCTCCCGTCGAGCCCTCGCCCGCGGCTCGGCGACGATTGCTCGGGCACTCCGCGATCGCGTCCACGTTGTCCACGTATTCATACATCCGTCCGGGCACGCGCCGGCCAGTTGCCGGGTCGACGAGTTCGGCGTTGGTGCTCAGATCCATGAGCCGAAGACTGTCCCTGGGCCAGAGCCGCTCCTGATGGTCGTTGGCATAGGTCGTCGCCGCCACGCCCATCTGCCGAAGGTTCGACAGGCACGCCGCCGACCGCCCCGCATCGCGGGCCAATCCCAGCGCCGGCAGCAGCAACCCGATGAGGATCGCGATCACCGCGATGACCACGAGCAGTTCGATGAGCGTGAACCCGCGACGCGCCATGAGACCTCCAAACCGGCGGTGCCGACGACGATCCACCGCTCCCGCCACCAGCGCGCTTCGATTGCGCACGCGCATCAGCCGCGACAGACCGCTGATCCGCATGATCTTCCCATGACCATCTTCGACGCATCCCCCGGCCGCCGACGCTCTTTGTTCTGTGAAGATTCGCGCGCGCCCGCGAGACGTCGCGTCAGGCCCGGACGTCCACCGCCCGGCCAACGCCCGTCTCCCGCGCCACCGCCTCCTGGATCTGCCCCGCCGACTCCAGCAGCGCGATCGCCGCGTCCCCCTGAAGCTGCGTCACGTCCATCGCCTTGCGCGCCACCGCCACGCCCACCTGCGTCTTGAGCTGCGCAGTCGAGATGTCCGTGCTGAGCTTCGCAATGTCCATACCGACATCATCGGCCCGCGGACATCACGCCTTCATTGCGGCCGCCGATGCTCGCCGGACCACCAACCCCCGGTTTGTGCTGCTCGCCGCCCCACTCCTCCCAGGCTCTGTGCATCCACGTGGCTCGTGCCCTAAATCCCCGCACCATCCGCCAGCCATCCGAGTTCCCCCGTCAGCCCCGTCCCTTTCATCAGCGCGCCCTTGTTGCCCACCCCGCTGGCGGGCTTCAGCACCGGCTCGGGCCGCGTCTGCTGCACCACGTGGCCGGGCGCGACGCTGCTGGTGACGAACACGCCGCCGGCGATGACGCAATCATCCCCGATCACCGTGTCGCCACCCAGGATCACCGCACCGGCGTAGATCGTCACGCGATCCCCGATCGTCGGATGCCGCTTCAAGCCCTTGATCGCTCTCCCGCGCTCGTCCTTGGGAAAACTCCGCGCGCCCAGCGTCACGCCCTGATAGATCTTCACGTGCTTGCCGATCACGCTCGTCTCGCCGATCACCGTCGCCGATCCGTGATCGATGAAGAAGCTCTCCCCGATCACCGCGCCCGGATGCACATCGATTCCGGTGCGCGAGTGGGCCTGCTCCCCCATCACGCGCGGCAGCACCGGCACCCCGAGCCGATACAGCACATGCGCCGCCCGCTGCACGAAGATCGCCTCCAGCCCCGGATAGCAGAGCACGATCTCGTCCACGTGCTCCGCCGCCGGATCCCCGTCGTACGCCGCCTGCACGTCCAGCGCGAGCAGCCGCCGAACCTCCGCCAGCGACGTCACAAACTGCCTGACGACCAGCCGAACGTACCCGTCGTCGTCGATGTCGGCGGGCACGATCTTCTCCCCGCCGTGCTGCGGCGGGCGCCGCCCGTACCGAAGCACCGCCCGCACCTCCTCCTCCAGAATCGTCGCGATCCGGGCGCACGCACGAGACACTCGCGGCCCGATCTCGCTCTCCCAGGGCGGATCCGCGTCAAAATACCCCGGAAACACCAGCCGACGCGTCTCATCCACAAGCTCACGCACCCGCTCGACGTTCGCCGCCCGGAACCCGCCCCCCACAACCCCGCCGCCCCTCCCGGCCGCGTCGGCCCGCAGACGCAGGGATCCCTCCGCGACGATCGATCTCGCCAGCGCCGTCGACGCCGACTCGAGCCATCCCGCATCCGATCTGTCCTGTGCGTCGTACCGACTCATGAACCCTTCCCAACCGGGCGCCAAGCGACTCGCCCACCCCATCCTGCTCGCGCAGGGTACCCAGCCCGTTGGTATCGACCCAATTGCCCCCGAGATTCCCGACAATCGCACCCAATCAGGGCCCTATCCGATCCGTCCGCCCCCCTCCTGTCGCTTGACGCACGACCCAAGACGCTGTACAACCCTCTCCCCGCGATCTGGTCCCGGCCGATCGCGGCCCCGGATCACCCCCATCAGGAGTTTGCCATGGCCCGTCGCTCCGCTTCGTTCCTCGCCGCCGCTTTGCTTGCCACGTGCGGCCTGCTCACCGGCTGCGGCAGCGGCGACGCCCAGCTCGACGCGGTGCGCGCCGACCCGACCCCCGAGCTCGACAGTCTCTATCAGCGCCCCGTCGAGATCGACAACAAGCTCACCCTCATGGCCGACGAGAACTGGCGCATGTTCTGGCAGGACCTCGGCCGAGCCACCTATGTGGATCGCCCCTCGCGCCTGACGCCCGAGACCGTCCCGCAGCCCTGATGTGACTCCTTCTGTGTCACCACATGGTGGAGCGCTCGCCATCGCGCGTCCGCCCGGTCGAGTGTGCCGCACGTTGAGCGGATCTCTGCCTCGGCCCTCATGCATGACGCATACGTGAAAAAGCCGCACGCGGTCTCGCGTGCGGCGTTGTGCACATCTTGGTTTGAACGTGTCCTGCGCGACTGGCCGGCGCTGCGCCGGAGTCCGGGCGACTGAGCGCCGGACCGGGCAGATCACTTCGCCGTGTACTGCCCGCGGGCCACGCGCTTGAACTTGCCGCTGTTGATGAGCGTCTGGTTCACGATCGTGCGGAACGAGGGAGAGGTGGTCGCATAGCCGGCCTTCTGCACGGCCTCGGCGACCTCGGTCACGGACATGGTCTTGTCCGTCAGCACCTTCGTCAGGGCCTCGACCAGATTCATGTCGTTCTTGGGACGCTTGCGCGCCCCGACGAACGTCCCGCCCCGCGCAATGCCCCCAAGTTCCGAGATCGTCTGATCCAGCTCGCGAACGGCGCTCATGAGACGCTCACGCTTCTTGATCAGCGTCCCCACCCGACGCTGACGCCGACCCAGCTCCCGACGCAGATCGGTCACCGACACACCAGACAAACCGCTTCGCTTGGCCATTGCTGCAATCCTCATCTTGTCGAGTCTCATCGCGGAGATTCGACCATGGGCTTCACCACCAGAACACCCCGCGCATCTTAGGTCGCACACATGTACGACACCGCGAATTCACGGCGTGTTCCATGGAGAAAACACAAATGTCGGGCCATGTGCGGCGTCTGGTTGGGTCATTATCTCAATACGAACCCCATTTTGCTCATGAGCCCATCGAAGTGATCAAGCCCATAGAACTTCACGACGATCGTGCCGCGCTTGCCGCCGGCGCCGGCCCGGATGCGCACGCTCGTGCCCAGGTGCTCGCCGAGCTGTTTCTCAAGATCGCGCATCGCCGCGGCGCGGCCCATCGCCGCCTCGGACACCTGCACGGCGGGGGCCGGACCATCCGAGGTCTCGCCGAATCGCGCAATGGCCTGCTCAAGCCGGCGCACCGACCAGCTCTGGTTCGCCGCCAGCGCGGCCAGCTTCACTCTGTGCGGGCCCGGGGCGGCGGCGAGCAGGGCCTTGCCGTGCCCGAAGGAGAGCGCCTGCGACTCGAGCAACTCGATGATCGACGGCTCCAGCTCCGTCAAGCGGATGAGATTGCTCACGCTCGAGCGATCGATGCCGAGCTTCTCCCCGACCTGCGCGTGCGAGAGCGCAAACCGCTCGCTCAGGCCGCGCACCGCCCACGCCCGCTCCATCGTTGAAAGATCCGCGCGCTGCACGTTCTCGATGAGCGACCACTCCGCGGCTTGCTCGTCGGTCAGCGTCGCCAGCACCGCCGGCACGAACGACACCCCCGCAAGCATGCTCGCCCGCCAGCGACGCTCGCCCGCGACAAGCTCATACGCCTTGCCATCGGCACGCCCTGGTCCAAGCGCCCGCACCAGGATCGGCTGCACCACTCCGGCGCTCCGGATCGACGCGGCCAGCTCGTTCAGCGACTGCTCATCAAAGACCCGACGGGGCTGGAACGGGCTGGGCACGATCGAGCCGCATGGCACATGCACCACACGCCGAGCAGCGTCCCCATCCGCACCCCCTTCACCGTTCGCCGCACGCGCCGGCGCGCTCGCCATCGCATTGGCCGCCGGGTTGGCCGTCGCGTTGGTTGCTCCGCGATCGCCGGCGGGCTCGCCGCGGGTGGGCTTTGACTCCACGATCGGTGCCGCCAAGCTCCCCCCGAGACCTTGCTGGGGCACCTGCACCGCGACCGGATCGCCCAGCAGCGCGCTCAAGCCGCGGCCAAGCCGACGCGGCTTCTCGGATGCCCGATCGTGTTTTGTTTGGGTCTTGGACATGAATGGGTGCCCTTGTGGGTGCTGCATGCGGGATGTTGTGCCGAACGAATGTTCGACTCTACATATGGATACACTTTGCCGTCAAGCGCGGGTTCCAGGTCGTTTCGTGATCGTCAACCGTTCCTCGACACTCCCCGATCCCATGGCCAAAAGACCATCGCCCAAAGCCAAGTCTTCGTCGCGTTCCGGTTCAACTGCTGTTCCACGTGGAACATCACGCTCCTCCGGCGCCCGAGCGTCGACGCACGCCCCGTCGAAAGGCGGCTCGATCGAGGTCATCGCTCGCGGCTGCCTGCTCCACGGCTCATGCGTCCTGGTGACGCGAAACCTCAAGCACGGTTACGCCTATCTCCCCGGCGGCCATGTCGAGTTCGATGAATCGGCCGGCGACGCCGCTCGGCGTGAGTTTCTTGAGGAGTGCGGGGTCGAGGTTCGCGTGGGCAATGCCGCACTGGTCTGCGAAGCCGCGTTCAGCACCAAGAAGCGGCGACATCACGAGATCACCATCGTGTTCCACGTGGAACCCGTGAACCTCAAGGGTTCACGCGGCAAGGGAGCACGCTCCACACCCCCCACGGTCAAGAGTCTTGAGCCCGGAATCGGGTTCGACTGGCTCGATCTCGCATCCGTGATCGACCACGACGTCCGGCCCCCAGCCGTCAAGGCCTGGCTCATGACCCTCGGCGATGAGGCGTCGCGTCTGGAATGGGTCTCGGCAATGCACCCAGACCTTCGATAACCCCCCCCCCGGCCACCCACGCCCCCCCGC
>DHLW01000096.1:84689-84934 GCA_002405485.1 Phycisphaerales bacterium UBA4658 | reverse complement strand
CTCCCTTCCGCATCCGGCTCTGTTTCCATCCGGATTCCCGGCGACGCAGAGCCGCGGGGCGGGGTTGAATGCGCTCCCGTCTCGCGGACTGGCTTCGGGTCGCCGGGCTGGAGTCGCCGCTTCCAGCCCATCCACATGTTCCACGTGGAACATGCAGGGGCAACGGAATGGCCACGGTATGAGGCGTGGGATCACGGCTTGGGGGGTGGTGTGCGGGGGATAGGGGTGGGGGGTGGGGGGTGGGG
>DHLW01000096.1:84245-84488 GCA_002405485.1 Phycisphaerales bacterium UBA4658 | reverse complement strand
CGATCTGCCTCGCGATGTTCCACGTGGAACATGTGTGGGTCCGGGAAGCCGCGGCCGCCGCCGAGAACACCCGCTGCACGACCGTCACGCCCCACACTGGGGGCATTCTCGACATTCGCCGACCGGCCTACCCCTTGTTCTGGTGGATCGCGATGTCCTGGTCAGTCGATGTGCCTCGTCGTCGCGGGGGCTTCTCCCGCTGCGACCCGCATGGACGCACAGACTCGAAACAGCCCTCGAAGC
>DHLW01000096.1:60069-84085 GCA_002405485.1 Phycisphaerales bacterium UBA4658 | reverse complement strand
CCGATCGCCCCGCGGTTCGAACCGCGGCGGGCGCGGCGCTGCTCGATCCGGCCGCCGCAGATGGGCCAGCCGAGCTGGGCGTACTGGACGAGGAGCTCATTCGGCTGCAGCGGCTCTCGGTCCTGGGCCTCGCCGCGGGGATGATCGCGCACGAGTTCAACAACATTCTGACCCCCCTTGCGTCGTATGCGCAGATGGCCCTGGCCGCGCCGGAGGATCGGGAACTGGTGACCAAGGCCCTCCGCCGATGCCTCGCCGCGAGCGAGCAGACAAGCTCGATCGCTTCGGCGATTCTGGACCTGGTGCGAAGCGCCGGCGTGGCTCCGACGGGATCGCCCGTGGCGGACGTGCCTGCATGCATTCGGGCGGCGGTGGATTGTCTCGGACGATCGCCGGAGAAGGACGGCATCGCTCTGATCCTGCCGCCGAAGCCGTCGAAGCCGGTGCTGGCGGCGATTGAGCCGCACGCGTTGACGCACGTGCTCGTGAACCTGCTCATCAACGCGCGGAACGCCATCGATCGTCGGGGCACGCTGGAGATCGCCGTGGAGTCGAGCGATCAGCCGCCCGAGGCTCCATCGGGTGAGGCGGTCGCGGATAGTCGATGTTCCACGTGGAACACGCGCGTTCGCCCGGGTGACTGCGCTGCGGAGAGCGGATGGCTGACGATCGTGGTGCGTGACTCAGGCCGGGGCATGCGACCGGAGCGCCTCGCCGAGCTGTTCACTCCGCCGCACCTTCGCACGCGAACGGCTGGGCCGACCGCCGGGGGGACGGGGCTTGGCATGGGCATCGCCAAGCACCTGGTTGAACAGGCCGGCGGGTGGCTCGTCGTGACATCGGCGCCGGGGATGGGGACGACGGTGCGGGTGAACGTGCCCAGAGCCTGAGCCGACGCGCAGGTTGCGGGCGCGCCCATGCCGAGACCGGCATCGGGACCACGGCCACCGACCATCGGAATACAAACAGTTTACGAACGCTTCTACGTTGGGGCCGTCAGGAGGTTCGAGGGGAGCCGTTGCGTTCCAGGAGCCACCAGTGGCGCTTGGCCTTGGGCTTCCAGGCGAAGCCGAACTTCTTCTGGGCGACTTCGACGATGTGGTCGACGGCCTCGGCGGGGTCGTCGGTGACGAACACGAGGTTCAGATCTTCGGGGCTGATGGTGCCGACGGGGAGCATGCTCTTGCGCATGAACTCGAGCATGGGCTCCCAGTAGTCCTTGCCCAGGAGGACGACGGGGAAGTCCTGGATCTTGCCGGTCTGGATGAGGGTGATGGCCTCGAAGAGCTCGTCCATCGTGCCGAAGCCGCCGGGGAAGACGACGAAGGCGTAGGAGTACTTGACGAGCATGACCTTGCGGACGAAGAAGTAGCGGAACTCGATGAACTTGTCGAGGTAGGGATTGGGCTCCTGCTCCATCGGCAATGTAATATTACATCCGATGGTGAAGGCCTTTTCGTCGCGTGCCCCGCGGTTGGCGGCCTCCATGATGCCGGGGCCGCCGCCGGTCATGATGGTGAACCCGACCTTGGCGAGTCGAGCGGAGGTATCGCGGGCGAGGTGGTAGTAGGGGTGGTCGTCCTTGAAGCGTGCCGAGCCGAAGACGGTGATGCACGGCCCGACGAAGTGGAGGGCACGGAAGCCCTTGATGAACTCGAGGCCGATGCGGAGGACGCGGAGCAGTTCGGATCGCCGCGGCCGCGGGCCTTCGAGGAATCGCCCCTCTTCGACGTGTCGCGTGGCCTTGCCCCAGCGGGCGGCGCTGACGGCGGGGGGCAGGCCCAGGGAGGAGGGAGTCGGGGCGGCGGAGGGGGTGGGCTGGGATGGCGTGGGCTTGGGCGGCATGGTGGCGTGGCGGAAAAGCGTGAGCGGCGCGGACTGGGCGGAATATCGGGCGATGCTGGCCGTCGGCGGCACGGATTGGTGCCGTGGGGTGGTGGGTGTCACCTGCCGCACTACGATGGCCCGATGATCGGCGAGAACGAGCGGACGGTGGTGGTGGCGACGACGGCGACGGCGTTTGAGGCCGAGACGATCGCGGCGGCGTTGCGCGAGCGGGGGATCGAGGCGCGGGTGATCGGGGTGGCGGGGAGCATGCTGTGGGGCGTGCCGGTGGGGACGGATGCGGGTGTGAAGGTGGTGGTGCTGGAGTCGGATCTGGATCGAGCCAAGCGGGAGCTTGAGGCGATCCGGAGCGAGGCGAGCGCGATCGAGTGGGACGAGAAGGACATGGGTGACGGAGAGGAAGCCGAGAAGCTGCTGCAGTACACGCGGGCCAAGCGGTGGATGTGGACGCTGGTGATCGTGCTGGCGCCGGCGGGTCTGTTTGTGATCTCGGCGGGGGTGATGCGCGGAGACCCGATCGTCAAGACGATCGGGGGCGTGCTGCTGGTGACGGCGCTGGTGCTGGCGTTTCGGGGCGTGTGGGAGGGGCAGCCGCCGCGGGGTGGATCCGGGGGCGGATAATCGCCCTGGTCGGGTGTGAAGATAGGGGGGGATTACTGCGTTCGTGCGTGTTTGCGCATGTGGCGACGGGGAAGAAACTCGGGAGCGTCCGGTCGGAAAGACATGGACGTGGATCCGATGATCTTCATTCTGATCTGGGCCGGCACCGGGGCGCTCGCGGTGCTGGGGCTTGCGCTCATCGGCGCGGCGATGCAGGATCGTCCGGCGAGCGCGGGCGGAGCGGCGACTCAGCCGGTTCGGTGCGCGTGCTGCGGGTATGACTCGAGCGGGCTGGAGCACGGGATCTGCCCGGAGTGCGGGGTTGAACTGGACACGGGTGGTGCGCATCGGACGCCGCGTGCGCGGGCTTCGTACGCGATGGGGGGATTGGCCACGCTCCTGCTTGCGAGCGCCGGGCCGTGGGTGGATCACGCGGCGAGGCATGGCGTGGTGCACGCGATGCCGACCGAGGTCTTGGCGATCGTGGGGACATATGTGTCGGCGGTTCGCCCGACGACGGTGCGGCACCTGCTTGGACACTCAGACGCACATGGTCTGTCGGCGTCAGAGCGGCGGCGAGCGGCGGAGGTGGCGCGGCGGGGGCTGCTGACGGAGTCGAAGACGGGAGTGCGGCGTTCGTGCGCGGAGCTGCTGGCCGAGACCGCCGACGCCGCACCGGAGGGCGCGGTGGAGCTGCTGCTGCGGGATCGCGACGCGGAGGTGCGGGCGCTTGGGGTGCGCGGGCTGTCTCGGATGATCAGGCCGATCGAGGGCGAGTGCGCGATGGGCGCGAGGGTGGCGGTGGCGACGCGGCTTGGTCGGCTGGCGCTGCACGATCCGAGTGAGCGGGTGCGGCGGAGCGCGGTGGATGAGCTTGGGGAGATGACGGGGTTCGGGCCGCGGGTGCAGGTGCTGGTGGATGCGCTGGAGGACTCTAGTCGATCGGTGCGGATGCGTGCGCTGTTTGCGCTCTCGCGGGAGAGCTCGCTGCCGACGACGGCGGTGCTGGCGGCGTCACGCCGGCTGATGGACGAGGAGCAGGATGTTCGGCTGGCGGCGATGCTGGTGCTCAAGAGAGCGCGGGGCTGATGGGCAGGCGTGCGCGGGGGCCGGGTGGAGGACGCGTGCGCCGCACTACGATCGTGCGTGCCTGACGATCCGGATGTGCCACAGGTTGATGAGGATGGGCTGCAGAGCGCGGATGCTCCGCCGGGGTGGGGCACGGAGACGCGGGAGCAGCGGCTTGGGCGGCTGTCGCGGAAAGCGCGGAACCTTCCGGCGATCCCGGGTGTGTACCTGATGAAGGACCACAAGGGGGTGGTGCTATATGTCGGGAAGGCGGCGCGGCTGTGCGACCGGGTGTCGAGCTATTTCGTGCCAAGCGCGGATCTTGGGCCGAAGAAGCAGCCGATGCTGGATGTGGTGCACGACTTTGACGTGCTGCACTGCGACGGGGAGTGGGAAGCGCTGCTGACGGAGAACCGGCTGATCAAGGACATCGGTCCGCGGTTCAATGTTCGATTGACGGACGACAAGACGTTTCCGTATCTGGTGATCACTCAGCGGGAGGACTTTCCGCGGGTGATGGTGACGCGCGACCTGACGGATCCGGTGGTGAAGGGGGCGAGGGTGTTCGGGCCGTTCACGGCGGTGGGCGCGCTGCGGGAGGCGGTGACGCTGCTGCAGCGGGTGTTCAAGTTCCGCACGTGTGCGCTGGACATCGTGGCGGGCGAGGAGAAGAACCGGTACTTTCGCCCGTGCATTCTGTACAACATCAATCAGTGCACGGCGCCGTGCGCGGACAAGATCGGGAAAGAGCCGTATTTCATAGACGTGCAGCGGTTCATCCGCGCGATCGAGAACAAGCGGAGCGTGATGATCCGCGAGCTGGAGCAGGAGATGGCTCAGGCGGCCGGGGCGCTCGAGTTTGAGCGGGCGGCGGCGCTGCGCGATCAGATCAAGGCGTTGAAGAAGCTCGATGAGCGCGCCAAGGGCGGCCGGAAGGAAGGGTGGCAGCCGGAGACGGAGATCGCGTACGTCGAACCCAGGAAGGCGCTCGTGAGTCTGCAGAAGACGCTGGGGCTGACGCTGCCGATCCGGTGCATCGAGGCGATCGACATCGCGCACCTGCAAGGCGGGGAGACGGTGGGGAGCAAGGTGTGCTTCGTGGACGGGCGGCCGTTCAAGAACGAGTATCGACGGTATCGGATCGGGAAAACGGGCCGCGAGTGGGGGGGGGCGGGGCCGGCGCGGAGCATCGAGGAGGCCAGCGCGGGCGCGTCTGAGGAGAGCGCGATGTCGAGTTCCTCGCGGGCGCCTGGCATCAATGATGACTATGCGAGCATCCGCGAGGTGGTGAGCCGCCGATATCGCGAGGCGGGGGAGGGGCACGAGCTGTATCCGGACGTGATCGTGATCGACGGCGGGCTCGGGCAGTTGCACGCCGCACTCGAAGCTTTTGCGCAGATGAACATGAAGCCGCCGATGGTGATCTCGCTGGCGAAGAAGGAAGAGTTGATCTATGTGCAAGAGCGGCGCGAGCCGATCCGGCTTGGGCGCGAGAACCTGGGATTGAAGCTCGTGCAGGCGATCCGCGACGAGGCGCACCGGTTTGCGCAGCACTATCACCACGTGCTGCGGCGGAAGAAAACACTTGGTGAAGACTGATCGGATTTCATCCGGATTCCTGCACGGCGTGCAGCCGCGCCGGTCGATCCTCGGATGTCCAAGGAGCAGCCATGCGCATCCTCGCGTTCATTCTGTCTGTGCCAACTGTTCTGGGATCAGCCGTCGCACTCGCGCAGCCGGGCCTGCCCAGCGCGCCTATGGGTGTTGAGGTCACGCGAACCTACGGTATCGAGTTCTCCACAATCGGGGCGCCCGGCAACGTAGCGCGCCCGCCGGTGCTCCCGACGTTTCCCAATCGAGACTTTGAGATGCCGGTGGGAAACGTGCCGTACACCTTTCGCATGGCCCGGACCGAGGTCACCACCGGGCAGTGGATGGAGTTCACAAACACCTTCGCGGTCAACCCGAACTTTCCGACGGTGCTCTTCGATCAAGTCTCGTTCGTTCGGCTTCCGCCCCTGCGATTCGCTGTGGTTGGCGATTCCACGTACACCGGTCCCGGGTATCAACTGCGGCTGAACCCCAACATTCCAAACGCCGAGAACGTGCCGGTCTATGGCCTTTCGTGGCGCGACGCGGCGATGTACTGCAACTGGCTGCACAATGGCAAGCAGTCCACGATCGAGAGTCTCTTCAGCGGGGCGTATGACACGAGCACGTTCGGCGCAGTTCCGCAACTTGGATACACAGACCAGTCGCGCCGGTCGCCTGACGCAAGATTCTGGATTCCCGACGAGAACGAGTGGTCTAAGGCCATGTTCTTTGACCCAGGTCGAGCGGGAAACTCTGTCGAGAGCTATTGGCAGTATCCAACTCGCTCTGACAACCCCCCACTATTCGGCCCGCCCGGGCAGGGCCAGGCGAATACTGGCTTCATGACCCCGGATCTCTCGGCGTACTCCATTCCGGTCGGGTCATACCCGGCGGATCAACCTCCATGGGGAATATTGGATGGCGCCGGTTCAACCGCGGAGTGGATCGAATGGCAAGACCCCTCGGGTGCAAGTGTTCCATACTTCACCAGGCGTGGATTGGTTGGGTCGTATGCGGATGCTGGCCCAGGACCCGCGTTGTTTCACAGTCTTCTGGGCAGCGCCAGTTCATTCGGACCGGATCTCCGACTTCCCATGGCAGGCGTTCGAATAGCGTCGGCGGTTCCGTGCCCAAGCGGGCTTCTGGTTCTAGTTGTGTCGGCGACGATCTTCAGTAGGAGGCGACGATGATTTGCCGAGTCTTCTGTGCGGCCGAGGGGCTTCTCTTTGCTAGCGCGACATCACTCGGCGGCGTCAATGTCCGGCAGGTGGCGCCGACCGCCCGCATCCCGTGCCACCGACCGGGGCTCGGACCGGTCGGTGTGTCTTGACGGTGAGATGCCAGGCGGCCGAGCGTGCTGAGATGGGGTTGGCATCCTGAATGACATCACTCGTCGTCAAGGGACCCGCTGGGTGGAATGAGCCCTGTGCGATGGGGGGCAGAGGTTCAGGCCGATGCTTGGAGCCACCCGCCGACGGGAACTGCACTGTGACGGGCGGCGGCGACTTCAACCGCGTCAATGGGGTTGAGGTCGCCGACATCTTCGACTTCCTGAGTGCCTGGTTCGCCGGCAGTGCAAACTGCTGAGCGTCGTGTTGGCTTACTTCGCTGATTCAGCGGGCGCCAGCTTCCCCCGAAGCTCTCGCGCCCGCTCGATCACCTCGCGCTCCCCCGCCTCCTTATCCGCCCCCGCTTCCACCACCGGTGCCAGCACATAGTGCCACTTCACCACATTGTGCAGGGTTGCGGGCACGGCCTCGGCGGCGATGTCCAGAGGCGGGAGTTCATACACCGGTGCGTTGGCCTTCTGCTTGACCAGGAGCGGTTCGTAGCCCTCGCGTCGGACGCGCACGTCGTAGGTGCCGTAGTGGGTGAAGTCGGTCTGGAGCGGGGTTCGGCCGACTTCGACGTCGTTGATCCAGACCAGCGCGCCCGGGGGCTCGGTGGTGACGTGGATGGTGCGCTTCAGGCAGCCGGAGAGCCCGAGGCCCGCGGCGAGCAGGCCGAGCGCGAGAGAGCGGGCGGCGAGCGGGGCGAGGGTCGGCAGGTTGGTCCTTCGCGCGTGCATCGCACCAGCGTATCAGGTCCCGTACGCTGTTGCCACGATGCGCATTCTGCACATCTCCACGCGGCTGATCCTCGGCGGATCGCAGGAGAACACCGTGCTCTCCTGCGAGCATCAGGCGCGGCGCGGGCACGAGGTGCATCTAGCGTTCGGGCCGATCTACGGGCCCGAGGGATCGCTGCTGGAGCGCGTGGAGCGGTTTCGGACAACCGACGGTCGGAAGATCGCCACGCACGTGTTGCCGCACCTGCGGAGGGAGGTGCACCCGTGGCACGATCACTTCTGTTTTCATGGCGACCTGAAGCGGCTGCTGCGGGAGGTTCGGCCGGACGTGGTGCACACGCACTCGTCAAAGGCGGGCATTCTGGGGCGCTGGGCGGCGTGGCGGGCGTCGCGTGAGCGGCGGGGGGGTGAGCCGCTGGGCGTGGTGCACACGATTCATGGGCCGCCGTTCATGCCGATTGAGGGCGGGGTGGTTCGACGGCTGAAGACCCGCGTGAGCAACGGGGCGTACACGCTCGCCGAGCGGTTCGCGGCGGGCCGGTGCGACGTGATCGTGTCGGTCGCGGACGCGATGACTCGGCAGTTTCTGGCCCGGGGGATCGGCAGGCCGGAGCAGTATGTGACGGTGCGATCGGGGATGGAGGTGGAGTCGTTTCTGCACGCCGAGGCGGGGCAGTCGCGCGAGGAGGTGCGGGCGGCCCTCGGGATCGGGCCGAGCGATTTCGTGGTCGGAACGGTGGCGCGATTGGCGCAGCACAAGGGGCATGACGATCTGCTGGACGCGCTGGTGGAGAATCTGGCTGATCGGCCGAGGCTGAAGCTGCTGTGGGTGGGGGATGGATGGTGGCGAGATCGGCTGGTGCAGCGGGCCCGGGCGATGGGGCTGGAGGGGTCTCGGCTGATCTTGACGGGGCTGGTGCCGCCGGAGCGGGTGCCCGGCTTGATGCGGGCGATGGACGTGCTGGCGCACCCGAGCGTGCGCGAGGGCCTGCCGCGGACGGTGCCGCAGGCGCTGCTGTGCGGCACATGCCCGGTGGCGTATGACTGCGACGGGACGGGCGAGGCGTGTATCGAGATGCGCACGGGTCGGCTGGTGCGCACGGGGGACAAAGCCGGACTGCGATCGGCGATCCTGTGGGCGATGGATCATCCGGCGGAGCGGCGTGCGCTGGCGGAGGCGGGACGGGCGATGTGTGCCGAGGCGTTCAGCGCCGAGCGGATGGCCGACGACCTCGAGCGTGTGTATGAGCGGGCGATCGCCGGGGCGCGGGGGCGGCGCGGGTGAGTCGGAAGTTCAGAGCGCGGTCACGCCGCGCTCTTCGGCGCTGACGCAGGCATAGAGGGCGGCCATGCGGACGGGGAGACCGTTCTTGACCTGACGGAAGATGACGGATCGTGGGCCGTCGGCGACGTCGCCGGCGATCTCGATGCCGCGGTTCATGGGGCCCGGGTGCATGACGACGGCGCCTTGCTTCATGCGAGCGGTGCGCTCGCGGGTGAGGGCGAAGCCCTGGGTGTACTCGCGGAGCGAAGGGAAGGCGGGCGAGCCCTTTGCGGCGGAGGCGTCCTTGGACTCAGAACCGGCGGCCGGGGCGTGCCGTTCGAACTGGATGCGGAGCATGTTCACGGCGTCGACGTGGGGGAGGACGGCGTCAAGATCGTGTTCGACCCGGCAGCCGAGCACTTCGAGCGATCGCGGGGCGAGGGTGGGGGGGCCGACGCAGACGACCTGTGCGCCGAGGGTGATGAGCCCTGCGATGTTGGAGCGGGCGACGCGCGAGGAGACGATATCGCCGACGATGGCGACGGTGAGTCCGCGGAGGTCGAAGGGATCCGCGGGGGCGACCGGACGGGCGTCGATGAGGGTGTAGATGTCCAGCAGCCCCTGGGTGGGGTGCTCGTGCTTGCCGTCGCCGGCGTTGATGACGGCGCACCGGACGGCCTTGGCTGCGACCAGGGCCGCGCCGGCGGCCTTGTGGCGGATGACCATGGCGTCAACGCCCATGGCCTCGACGTTGCGGACGGTGTCGGCGATGGTCTCGCCCTTGCTGACGCTGGAACCGGTTTCGGTGAGGTCGATGGTGTCGGCGCTGAGGCGCTGTGCGGCGAGGGTGAAGCTCAGCCGGGTGCGTGTCGAGTCCTCGAAAAAGAGATTCGCCACCACCCGTCCGCGGAGCGCGGGGACCTTCTTGACGGAGCGTTCAGAGACGTCGGCGAACGAGCGGGCCAGGGAGAGCAGGGCGCGGAGCTCCTGGGCGGAGAGGTCCTGAAGCCCGAGCAGTGCGCGGCGGTTCCAATGGGCCAGGGCGTCATCCGGGGCGGCCTGGGCGTGGGCTTGGGTGGTCATCGGCCGCAGTGTATGAAGCGCGGGCCCGACCCGCGGAGCGGAAAAGACAAGGCCCCCGCAAGAAGCGGGGGCCTTGTGAAGGATGCGCGAGTCGCGGGAGCTGGGTTTAGCAGCCGCCGGCGAACCAGGCGTTGAGGAAGGCGAAGATGTCGTTGACGTCCGGCGTGCCGCTGCCGTCGCCGCCGAAGCGGGCGAAGCCGGAGGAGGCGAACCAGTCGTTCAGGTAGGCGAAGATGTCGTTGACCTGGATGCCGTCGCCGATCTTGTCATAGTCGGCGTAGCAGCAGGGGGTGGTGTTCACGCCGGCGGCGTTGCAGGTGCCGGAGGCCGAGGCGAAGAAGGCGCCCCACTGGGTGCCGGTGGTCACACAGGCGGCCGGCGCGATGGTGGCGTTGCAGGTGGAGCCGCGGCAGCAGACGCCCGGGGGCGGCGGAGCGCACGGATCGGTCGGACCACAGGCGACGTTGTTGCCCTGGTAGGTGCCGCCCTGACCGGTGCAGTCCAGCGCGATGGTGATGAAGCAGGCGGTCGCCGGGATGCAGCAGGCGCCGGTGGGGGCGAGGTCGACGCGGACGCGGTAGTCGTTATCGCCGGTGGAGCAGGGCACGCCGCCGAAGTCCCACGCGAAGGGGTTCAGACGGAAGCCCTGACCCGCGGCAGCGGGGACGAAGATGGTGCGTTCCTGGCAGGTGGGCGGGGTGCCCAGGGCGGTGTAGAACATGAACGCGCCGCCGATGAACGTGCCGCCGGTGGCCGGGTCGCAGGGGCCAGTGTGGAACTGGAAGCGGCCGGGGAACTCGGACTGATAGCTGACGGCGAGCCAGGTGGTGCCGGAGCCGCCGGAGTTATCCGGGAGGGGGCCGCCGACGGCGGAGTTGTACTCCCAGAAGTCGAAGTCGCGCTCGTTGCCGGCGGCGGGGCCGACGACGCCGTTGGAGCCGGTGCCCTTGAACTGCTGGCCGAGGGTGAAGAGGCCGACGCCGGCGCCGTTGCAGGCGCTGTTGGTGCTGGCGGCGCCGAGGCCGCAGGCATCGACTTCGCCGAGGGTGATGGTGGAGTTGTCCAGCGGGCAGCGGTCGCTCACGCAGACGCCGGTGGCGCCCGAGGGGGTGCCGTCGGAGGTGATGGAGAAGTCGAACCCGCCGATGTCGGTTTCGAAGCCGAAGAGGGCGATGATGTAGACATTGCCCGCGACGGTGGGCCAGGAGACCTGGGAGGGGAACGCGCCGGTGGCGCCGGTGCAGGTGGCCGGGCCGTCGTCGTTGCTGGCGACGCACCGGAGGTTAGCGTTGCCGGTGCCGCAGATCGCCGCGCCGGTGCCGCTGGTGACAGTGGAGCAGTAGACATTGATCACGGTGTCGAAGTCGGTGCCAGCGCCGCAGGAGGCGGCGGTGAAGGTCGAGCCGTTACCGACGACGCGGTAGAACACGACCGGCGCGTTCACGGGGTTAAGCCCGCAGAACGGGACGGCGGAGAAGGTCGAGCGATAGGTGGCGCCGGTGGTGTTGAACGGCAGGGAGTTCACGACCGTCGCAGCGGCGCAGGTGTTGTTCAGAGCCGGGGGCGGGACCTGGCAGTTCGGGGTGGCCAGCGCGGTGGGGCTGGCGAAGCCGAGGCAGAAGGCGCGGTCGAAGGAGTTCACGATGTTGTTGAAGGTGTAGGTGCCGGGGTTGGCCGGGGCCTGCAGCGTCACGCCGTCGTTCGGGCCGCCGACGTTGGTCGCGTCGATCCAGCGGAAGCGCTGGTTCACGCTCACAACGCTGTCGGCGGAGATTTCCAGCCAGTAGCAACCAGCGGCGAGGGCCAGCGGCGGGATGGTCGCGGTCCAGGTGAACATGGTCGTGCCGGCGGGCACGGCGACGCCGGTCGGAACGCCAAGCGCGGCGTTGCGGGTCAGCGTCGTGCCGGCGGTGGCGCCGGGGCCGGTGATGAAGTTCGAACCCGCCCAGATTTCGGCGACCTGCGTGGGCGGAACGCCCTGGACATTGGTGTAGATGCGGATGCGGAACCCTTCAGCGCCAGCGGCGGGCGGGGTGCCGTTGACGTTGGCTGGGCCGTAATAGCCCCACCAGCAGATGCTGGTCAGCGTGGTGGCGGGGACCTGGAAGTTGTCGGCCACCGCAAAGCCGTTGGCGAACGACGAGTTGGACGCACGCGGGTCGGCGACCGCCAGCGTCGTGCGCTCCTGGCACTGGGTCGGGTCGATGGCGCACCCGTTGCCCGGGCCGCGGGGCGCGAACCGGATCGGCACGCCGCCGGACGCAACGCCGCTGTCAACCTGGATGGCCTGCGGCTGCAGACCGGAGACGTTCTTGTCCGCCGAGGCGGCCAGCGTGGTGCCGGCAACGCCGACAACACCCAATGTGAAAAGGGTACAAAGACGAACCAACGGACACCTCCTGGGAAAAACAGCACACACCACGTGCTTGCACTTTGAACAACCGCCAACTGGCGGAAAACGGGCACGATTTCGACATCCAAATCGTCAGGAATCGACGATGTGAGGTCTCGGTTTGTGCAAGGATGCACAAGCGACCGTGGAGAAGATACAAGGATTTTGCTCGTCTGGTAGGCTATCTGTCAATCTTTTCACAATACCGGGCTTGAAAACTGGAAAGTCGCATTTTGTTTGGTCTCAGGCAGTGGGAGTCTCGGGGGCTTCCTTGATCCTGCTGGGACTTGGCGTGCGTTCGCGGGAGTTCCGGGGTCGGGGCTGGCACCCAGATCGGTGGGGGTGCTGCGGCGCGGGCGCATTGCGTGGGTTGTCGGCGGGGTGGCTCGTACCCTGTGTGAGCCATGCCTGAAGCGACGCCGAGAGTTCCTGGTCAGCACGTCTTGCAACCACCCACGGGCACGCGCGACTTTTACCCCATCGAGCTCGCCCGCCTGCGCTTCATTCAGGATGCCTGGCGGAGGACCAGCATCACGCACGGGTTTCAGGAGATCGACGGGCCGACGTTTGAGCACCTGGACCTGTACACGATCAAGAGCGGCGAGGGGATCGTCAGCGAGCTGTTCAGCTTTGAGCGGTTTCAGGGCGAGAAGCGGTTTGCGCTGCGCCCGGAGTTCACGCCGACGCTGGCCCGGCTGTATGCCAGCAAGGCGGCGTCGCTGCCCAAGCCGACCAAGTGGTTCTGGATGCAGAACTGCTTCCGGGCCGAACGGCCGCAGCGAGGGCGGCTGCGCGAGTTCTGCCAGTGGAACTGCGACATTCTGGGGACCGAGCCGATCGGTTCGCCGGACCAAGAGCCCGAGGCGATGGCGCGGATGGATGCGGAGATCATCGCGACGTGCGTGGCGGGGCTGGAGAAGCTGGGGCTGAAGCCGAGCGATGTGAAGGTGAAGATCGGGCACCGGGCGGCGGTGGTGCACATGCTGACCGCCGGCGGGTGTCCGCTGGACAAGATCGACGCGGGGCTGGCGTGGCTCGATACCTACTTGAAGGTGGAGGAGCCGAAGTTTCGGGGGGCGGGCGCGGCTCTCGGGCTGAGCTCGGGCGCGATCGACCAGCTCATCGGCGTGCTGTTCAAGGGTGCCCAGGGCGAGCCGCCGCCGGCCGCCCGGCGTGTGCTGGAACTGGTCACGGAGCTGGGCATCGGCGACTGGTGCGTATTCGACTACTCGATCGTGCGCGGCTTGGCGTACTACACCGGCATGGTCTTTGAGGTCCACGAAGCCAGCGGGGCCGAGCGGGCGATCGCTGGCGGCGGGCGATACGACAAGCTCATTGAGCTCTTCGGCGGGCCGTCAACGCCTGCGGTCGGCTTCGGGATGGGCGATGTGGTGCTGTCGCTGGTGCTGCAGGATCGCGGGCTGATGCCGAGCGACAAGCAGATCGCTCGCGAGCTTGGGTTGCGCCCGGATGTGGTGGTGATTTCGAATGGGTCCGGCGAGAGCGACGCGGCGGTGACGCCGACGCTGGCCGCGCTGCGCAAGGCGGGCCTGCACGCGCGGCGGCCCTACAAGGCGACGAAGAACATCGGCAAGCTGCTGAAAGACGCGGCGGATCAGGATGCGCAGTACGCGATGATCCTGGAAGATGGCGGCATGGTGACGATCAAGGACATGGACAAGAACGTGCAGAGGCCGGAGAAGGCGAAGCTGGCGGAAGTGGTGGGGTCGGTGCGGGTGTATCTGCCGGTGGGCGGACTTTCGGGCTGAGCGCGATTCCGGTTCGTGGCACAGGCGTACCGCCTGTGCAGTTGTCAGATCACTCAGCAGCATGCAAAGGCACACAGGCGAGACGCCTGTGCCACCAGGTCAGGGCTCTCCGCTCGGCGCGGTGTCCTTCGTCGGCGCCTGGAGCCCTTCGCCATCGAGAAAGTTGATCGCCGGAGGCTGCAGGGCGTTGAACGACCAGAGGCGGTGGCTGGTGACGGTCCAGGGCTTGAGCCCGCCGCGGAGGCGGATGGTGATGCCCTGGGTGACGGGCTTGCCCTGATCGGTGAAGGCGACGCTGACGACGGGACGGACGATGTCGACCTTGGCGTCATCGCCGGAGACCCAGACACGGGAGACGTGATAGGTGGGGAGGTTCTCGTTGCCGGGGATCATCGGCTGGGCGCCGTTGCCGACGTTTCTCACGATGCGCTCGGCGATCATGCGGTTGAGCCCGCGGGGCATGTTGATGGCAAAGTCGGTCGTCCCGAAGTTCCCCGCCGCGGGCTGGTTCCACTCGGCGTCGGCGTTGGGCGGATAGCGCGTGGTGACCCACTGCAGCGCGGCCGTCATCACGGGCGGAAACGGGTCAGAGTTCACATTCGTGAACCCACGCTCGCCCTCCATGGGCGGATACACGTTGTGGCCAACGCAACCGGGAAGCACGGCGGCGGAGACCGCGGCCACGATGAGCAGTGCGGCGGAACGACGGGCTGAGATGAGTGGTCGAGAGATCATGGGGGATGGTACGACATCAACGCGGACTGGCAAAGGTGCCGCTCGCAAACATGGACACCCACTTGACAAGTTCCAGAAGTGTGATCAGGCCGATGGACGCCGCAGCCCCGAAGAAGAGCTTTGGAAGTCGGGCGATGGTCTGGGCGTCGCGCACTTCGTCGCGGGCGCGCAGAGCGAGAGCGCAACCCGCCACGGCACAGATCGCGCCAGCAACCGTTGCCACCGCCTGCAATAAACTCGCCGGATCGGCAAGCCGTTCGGTGTTGCTGCGAACGATCAACCAGATCATCGGCAGACTCTCAAGAACCAGCCAGGCGAGGGCTATGGCGAATGCCGTCAGGATCCAGGGCCGGGCGTGCCGAAACATGCGAGTGCCCACGAGCCCAAGCCGCAGCCGGTGCGCGCAGTTTGGACAGGTGTATGGCGGGCCCACCCCCTCGACATGGACCTTGCACATTGGGCAGGTCACTTCGCGCTCATTCAGGAATCGATCAAGTATTTCGTCGCTTCCAGTCGGCATAACGCCAGTCTACCGCCAGCCAATCCGCCAGTTTCGAAACCAATCCCTACGATCCACGAACACGCTCTTATGAGTTCAACGCTCGGCCCAACCAACGGCTCCCTCGGCGGTCCGCCACCCCCGACCCTGTCGAACCCCAAGCGGATCGTGGTCGGCGTCTCCGGCGCGTCGGGCGCGGCGTACGCGCTCCGCTTGATCGAGCAACTGCTCATCCGCGGGCATGAGGTGCATCTGGTCGTCAGCGATTACGGCCGACGGCTGCTGTTTGATGAAGCCGGGATCACGCACCTGGACTTTGCGAACCTCTGCCCCACCATCGCCGACGCCAAGGCCGCGGATCGGCTGGTGATTCATCCAAACAAGGACGTCGGCGCGGTCATCGCCTCGGGCTCATTCCTGCACGACGGGATGGTCGTGGTCCCCTGTTCGTCGACCAGCCTGGGCGCGATCGCCACCAGCAGCGGGAGCAATCTGCTGACGCGTGCGGCGATGGTGACGCTCAAGGAGCGTCGCCCGCTGATCTTGTGCCACCGCGAGACGCCGCTGAACCACATCGACATCATCAACTATCAGAACCTGTCGCTGGCGGGGGCGATCATCTGCCCGACCAATCCGGGGTTCTATCTGAAGCCGAAGACGATCGAAGAGATCGTGGACTTCATGGTGGGCAAGATCATGGATCTGCTGCGTGTGGAGCATGATCTCAAGACGCGGTGGGAGCACTCGGCCACGATTCAGGGGGCGTAACTCGCGGCGAATCGGTGCGTGGCGAGGCCCCACATGGGCATCGCCGTCAGATGAACGTGCGCCGGGCTCGGGACGCCGGTTCTTCATGATTGCGGGTCTTGCAACTCTTGACGCGCCTGCGGTACGCTTTTCTCATGTATCGCCTCGACGACAGAGCACCAGAACAGGTTCCGGAGCCGGTCGCGGAGAAGGTGCAGGAGGCGGTGCTGTGCGCCCGCTGCGGGTATGACCTTCGGGGATTGCGGGTGGATCAGCGGTGTCCGGAGTGCGCCGCGCCGGTCCGGAACTCCATGCGGGCTCAGGACCTGCAGTACGCCGCACCGGAGTTTCTGCAAGCCCTCATCCGGGGGTCGACGCTGGCGATGTGTTCGGCGATCGTGGCGTGCATCTGGATCGTGCTGGGCGTGATGCTTGTGCTCACGGTGATCAGCGCCGCGGCGGCCCGCGGCGGGGCCCCGCCCTCCGGGCTCATGGTAACGCTGGCCGTCGTGGGAACGATCGGGCCGGTGGCGTGTGGCGCACTCGGGGTGATCGGGTGGTGGCTGCTCACGACCAGAGATCCCGCGGCGGGCGGAAAGATCAAGGATGCGCGAATCCGCAAATCGATGCGCGTATGCACGGTGATCGTCGGCGCGTGCTGGCTGGCCACGTGCATCCCGGCGATCGCGCAGCCGCTCATGTCGCTTCCACCGGGCGTGTATGTCCCGCTGTCGGCGGGCCTCGGGTTTGCGCTGGCGATCGGGATCGTGACGATGCTGTTTCTCTCTTCGCGGCTCATGGATCGGCTGGCAAACCGGCTTCAGGACCAGCGGATCGGCCCCATGACGACCAACCAGAATCGCGCGGCGATCGGGGTGCTGCTGGCGGCGGGGCTGACGGCGCTGGGCTTCGCCACCCAGTTGGAGTTCTTTGTGGCGGTCGGGTTGCTGGGCACGATTGCGGCACTGGTCACGCTCATGATCCTGCACGCGCGGGCGCTTGCGACGCTGCGCGAGGGGCTGATCTGCACCCGCGACGGCGAACCGATCCCGGGATCTTGGCGCGTCCGACGAACGTCGAACACCGACATCCGCGACCTGCGATGAGCGGTCCGCAGCGCTTTACTCGGTGATCCCAAGGTCACGCTTGGTGAACAGCGCCTCAAAGGGCACGTTCGCGGCGAGCATGTTCTCGCGAGCGCCCTCGAGGCGATCGATCGTCGCGATCACGGCGACGATCTCGGCGCCCTGCTCCCGGAGCGCCTTCACCGCTTCCAGGGCCTGGCCCCCGGTGGTGGCCACGTCCTCCAGCAGGATCACCCGGTCGCCCGCGTTGAGCTTGCCCTCGAGCTGCTTGGCCGTGCCGTAGTCCTTCTTGGCGTTGCGGACAAAGAGGCACGGCTTGCCGGTCTGCAAGGCGGCGGCGGTCACCAGCGGAATGCCCCCAAGCTCGGCCCCGGCAAGCCGGGTCACAGGTCGACCCGTGCGAGACTCGATCGCTCCGATGCGCTCGGCGAACATCGCCGAGAGCGGCCCGAGCACCTCCGGCCTGGTGCTGAACAGATACTTGTCCAGGTAGTAGGAACTCGTGCGGCCCGAACGCAGCGTGAACGTGCCACGAAGCAGGGCGGCGTCGGCGATCTGGCGGGCAAGGAGCTGGCGATCGACGGGGATCGGCGGCATCGTGCCGGCGGCAGGCGAGGTGTCCATGGGCATGGTCCGATCATATGAACACCCGTGATGCCCCGGCGGCGTGCAATGCGTGGGGGATTGCGGCGTTGAGCGATCGTGACTCGTCGGTCGATGTGTGAAGGGAGCCAAGCATGAACGGGCGCTTTGCGGGTCGTGGGATGTTGGGCGTGCTCGCCGCGGGCGGGGTGTGGTGCGGGTCGCTGGCGTTTGCGGGCGTGGACGACGCCACGGGCGACGACGCGGCGCCGCTCGCCGGGCCGAAGGTGGCAGAGCGTGCCTCGCGCAAGGCATCGATCGTGGAACGCGAGTTTGACGGCAAGCTCAAGCGGGTGGAGCAGCACCCGGTGCTCATGGCGCTGGACAGGATGGACCTGAGCGCACAGGAGCGGGCGAAGATCGACCGGGTCCTCGCGGAGCGGAACGCGCAGCTCGACGGAATCGTGCGCGAGAATCTGCGCGATCTGATCGAGGCCGGATTGGCCAAGCAGGCCGGCGATCAGGCGGCGGCCCAGGCCAAGTTCGCCGAACTCATGAAGAAGGCCCGCCCGTTTCTGGATCGAGGGCCGCTGCTGGGAGAGCTTCGTCCGGTGATGTCGCCCGAGAAGTTCCAGGAGCTCAAGGGTGCGGTGGATGAGTACGTCTCGGCCGCCGCGCAGGACTCGATGAACGCCCCCGGCGCAAAGCGGCAGAATCGGCTCGGCGCGACGATCGCGCAGGGGTTCGAGGGCTTTGGCCAGGAAGTCAAGGCCTCCTACGACCGGGTCTTTGCCAGCGGAGCGCGCGAGTTTGAAGACCTCATCAAGCACCTGGATCTGACGCCCGAGCAGGAGTCGAAGGTTCGGCAGAAGGTGCAGGGGCTGGTGGAGCGGACGTACGGCAAGCCGACCAAGCGGCAGCAGATCCGCGTGTTTCTGGACGTCTATGCCGAGCTCACGCCCGAGCAGCGCAAGAAGCTCAGCGAGCGGATCGGCGCCGAGCAGCGGGCCGAGCGGTCCCTGCGCCGGAGCGGGGGCGTCGTCGGGGGCGGGGGGGATGCGGCAGAGCCCGACGCGATGCGGCCCATGTCGGATGAACCCGACGACGCGCCGTGATGAGCGGGGCCCCCGGTATCATCGGTCATGCGACGACAGATGACCCGTGCGGCATGGATCGTGGCACACGCCTGCGCGCTCGCCGCGGGTGCGGCGGCACATGGACAGTTCATCGGTCCGCTGCCGCCCAAGGGAGAGCCCGAACCGGCGCCCGGGAGCGGCGGCACGCCGATGCCCAGCGAGCCGCCGCCCAAGGACCTCTCAAGCGCCGACACCGAGCCCCCCGCGCCGTCGATCGTGGACAAAGACCAGACGGGCGCGCTGCGGGTGCTGGAGCGCGGCGCCGAGGATGAGGCGCTGGCGCGGTATGCGTTCTCCGCCGAGCGTCTTGGCAAGGTCCAGCGGAGCCTGGCAAACCGCCGATTGGAGATCGATCGATTCGTGATCCAGAAGCTGGACACGGTGCTGGCGCTGGAGGGGATGCGGGAGCGGGTTCTGAACACGACCGAGTTCGGTCCGCTCTTTGAGGCGCGCGAGCACGTCGCCGCGGTGCGTTTCGAGCGCGTGCTGGATCGGCTGCAGCGCGACGGCGCCATCTCCGCGCTGCAGCGGGCGCGGCTGGACCAGTCCGTGCGCGAGTATGAGAAAGCTCTGCGCGATCACTTCGAGGCCCAAACGGGCGGAGACCCGACCCGGCAGGCGGTGCTGAATCTGCGGCAGACCTATCTCGACGCCACGCGCGAGCCGCTGGAGTCGCTCGGGCGGCTGCTGACCGACGTGCAGCGCGAGGCGGCGACATTGCCGACCGGCCCGGGCGCACCGCTGGACGCCCGTCAGCGCGACGCCCTGATCGCGGCGGCGGGCAAGGCCGACCCGAACGAGCGGGCCGCGAGCGTGCGCGCGGTGTTCGACACACTCAGCCCCGAGCAGAAGCGCGCGGTGCTGAGCCACGCGCTTGCGCGGCGTTCGGGGAATCCCTAGCGAGCGCTTAGATCTTGCGAGCCGCGCCGACGGTCGCCGAAACGGTGAGCTTGGCCGTGGTCACCGCGTCGCAGAGCGGCTTGGACGACGCGGGCTCGTTGACGAGGTCCTGCAGCGTCACCCCGCCGTAGGAATCGATCACGTTCTTGGCGGCGGCGTCGATGCGCTTGTGCAGCGGGCAGAGGTTCGGGCCGTGGTTCTCAAGGCCAAGCGGACATGATGTGATGCGATTGACTTCGGCGACGGAGCGGACCACATCCAGCAGGGTGATCTGCTCCGCGGGCCGGGTGAGCTTGTATCCGCCGCGTACACCCCGGCGACCCTTGATGAGTTCAGCCGCGGCAAGCTGCTGAAGGACTTTGGCAAGATAATGCGGCGGGACTTTGGTCTTCTCCGCGAGCATGGTGGTCGGAACCAAGGTGTCCGGGCTCAGCGCGAGCCAAGCCATCGCTCGCATGGCATACTCGGTGGTCGTTGAGAACACGCGAAGTTTCTCCTTGAGGGCGCAGAAAGCGGATGGAATTCTCCGCAGAGCATACCCGAATTGATCCGTTCAAGGCCGTTTTTTCAGCGTCCGCACCAGAATCCGCTCAGGGGGACGGCGTGCTGGCGGCATAAAGCGGCGGATTTGGATGATTTTGGGTTGGTGAGGCGGTCTCGGCCCGCTCCGGACGCGATCGCTGCAGGGGGCGGATGGACCGGCGCGGGGCGGGGTAGACGAGCAGGAAGAGTGACGCCAGCACGACGAGCATGGTGCCACCCTCGTGGCCCAGCACCCCAAGCCAGAGCGGAAGGGGCGTGCCGATGCGTGAGCCGACGAGCGTGCTGATGGCCATGATGGCGATCGCCGCGAGCGCGAAGGAGAGATTGAGCAGGATGGTTCGGCGAGCGCGGCGGGCGAGCCCGACCGCCCAGGGGACGACGGCGAGATCGTCCGCAAGCAGGACGATGTCGGCGGACTCGAGCGCTGCGTCGGACCCGATGGAGCCGATGGCGATGGAGACGTCGGCGGCGGCGAGAGCGGGGGCATCATTGACGCCGTCACCGATGACCCCCGCGCCGGACTTGAGATCGCGAGCCCGGACGACGGCCTTGATCTCGCGGATGGCGTCGACCTTGTCCTGGGGGAGCAGTTCGGCGCGGAACTCATCGAGGCGCAGTGATTCGGCGACGGCCTGGGCGGTTGCGCGGTTGTCGCCGGTGAGCATGACCACGGGGCGAACGCCCAGGGCGTGCAGATCGGCGACGAGGTCGCTGGCGCCTGGGCGGACGGTGTCAGAGAGGATGACGACGCCGGCCTGCTCATCGTGCGCGAGCACGGTGCCGATGCGTCCGCTCTGTTGCACGCCCTGGAGAACGGCACGGACCTGCGCCCGCAGGCAGACGGGGATGAGCTCCTCGACGAAGATGTAGGTGCCCAGCCGTGCGGGCTTGCCGTCGAACTCGGCGGCGACGCCTCGGCCGACGACAAACCGAGGGGAGACGGCGGCGGGCAGGCAGACGCCCTTGGCGGCGGCGGCATCGCGGATCGCGGCGGCGATGGGGTGGGTGGAGTCCTGTTCAAGTGCGGCGGCGACGGCCAGGAGCCGATCGGCGTCGGACCATGCGATCGGGTGGATCTCCTGCACGCGCATCTTGCCGACGGTGAGGGTGCCGGTTTTGTCGAACGCGACGCCTCCAAGGCGCGCGAGGCGTTCGATGCTCTGGCCGCCCTTGAACAGGACGCCGGCGCGTGCGCCGCGGGTGATGGCGGCGAGTGTGGCCGTCGGGGTGGCGATGATGACGGCGCAGGGAGAGGCGACGATGAGCAGGGTGATGGCGGTGTAGAGCGAGCGATCCCAGGGATCACCCAGCACGAGCCACCAGATGAGGAGCACCGCGACGGAGACGCCGAGCACGCCGAGGGCGTAAGGCTGGCTGAACCTGTCGATGATGCGCTGCACGGGCTCGCGCTGCTGCTGAGCCAGCAGGACGAGGTTGAGCACGCGCTGCAGACTCGATTCGGTGGACGGCCGAAGCACACGGGCGACGATCGGATCGCCGATGTTGATGGTGCCGGCGAAGATCTCGTCGTCGGACTCGACGGATCTGGGCATGCTCTCGCCGGTGAGGTTGGCCTGGTTGATGCTGCTGCATCCCTCGACGACGACGGCGTCGGCGGGGACGCTCTCGCCGGGCAGGATCTTGATGGTGTCGCCCCGGGACAACTGCTCCGGCGCCACGGCGCGGAACGCGCCATCGGGATCGCGCCGCAGCGCGCTGGTGGGCATGAGCTTGTGCAGGGCCTCGACGGCTCGGGTGGTGCGTGCGGCGGCGAGATCCTCCAGCGCGCCGGCGAGCACGAACAGGAAGAGCAGCAGCGCCCCCTCGCCGGGATGGCCCATCCACCCGGCCAAGGCGGCGCCGACGGCCATGAGCACGTCGATGTCAAAGCGTCGGGCGCTGAGCGAATCCCAGGCGGCCCGGAGACCATGGATCATGCCGACGGCCAGAGCGCACCAATACAGGGCGGACGCCGCGGAATCAAGAGACCGCCAGCCGAAGACAAGCCCAAGGACCAGCAGAACCGCGACGATTGCGCAGGAGAACAGCTCTCCCCGGGCTGTAAAGAGGAACCAGGGCGTGCGGTTTGGGACTTGGTCCCCCATGGTGGGCATGAAGAGGCCGATCTTGAGAAGCGTAGGGGCTTGGCGGCGGGACCCTGTTCACAGTGCCGTGGACGAATCCGGGGTGTTCCTCAGGTGTTTCCTTGACATATCGGACGAGATTGCCGATGATTACAGCAGAACGTCGACTTTGTCGCCACGGTTGCGACTGGGTACGACGAACACTCCAGCGTGCCCGGCGGCGGCGCGAGTCGCTGCCAGCCGAGCACCGAAGCTCCAAGGGCTGCAGCTTTGGGAAACTCACATGTGTTGCCATCGGGCGATCTGTCGCAAGTTGTGACCGACAGCGGGGCGGGCGTACTGATTCTGGACGTTCAGGGCCGAGTTCTGTCCATCAACGACATGGCGGCGCGGATCTTTGCGCGTCGGTCGGCTGGCGAGGCGGTCGGGCTTCGGCTGAGCGACATCATGCCGTCGGCGGCCGCGGGCGAGCGCCTGGAAATCGTTCGTCAGGTGCTGTCGTCTGGGCTGGCGATGATGGTCCGAGATCTGTGGAGCGGGTATGCGCTGCGGTGCACGATTCGACGGCTGGAGAGCTGGGCGGATTCGGCGCAGCCGGTGGCGATGATCGTGTGCGCTCCGGAGGGCGGGTTGATCGACGACCCCACGCAGGCCGGCGCCCGCATGATCGAGCCCAAGCACGTGGACCTTGGTCCGCTGTCGGATCTGACGGCGAGCGAGCTGAAGGTCCTGGCGCTGATCGGCGAAGGGCTGAGCAATGCCGAGATCGCGGCTCGTCTGCACCGGGCGGTGAAGACGGTGGAGAGCCACCGGGCCGCCCTGACGGACAAAACCGGAACATCCAGCCGGGTTCAACTCGGGTTGATGGCCAGGCGGGCTGGGCTGCTTCGGCGGGTCGGGCTGCACGAGAGCGCGTCGGCCCCGGTGGCCAACTGACCGAACCGCGAGCGGATTCTGTGCTGCCGCAAGATCTGGGCGGAGTTGCGACATGCGCTTACGAGCATGAGTTCAGCGGCGGGCCGGATGCACCCCACCCCCCCCGCGCGAGCGACGGAGTCTGTGGACGCCGTCGGCGGGCGCGAATCGTCCAGGGCGCTTGCCCCGGCGGACTTTGCGCGCCTGTATCAGGAGCATCGGGGCGTGCTCTGGTGCGCCGCGGTGGGTGTGCTTGGGGATCGGACGCTGGCCCAGGACGTCGTGCAGCAGGCGGCGGTCGTGGGGCTGGAGCGGCTGGGCTCATTTGCACCGGAGACGTCGTTCGTGGCGTGGATGGTCCAGATCGTCCGGAATCTCGCGATGAACGAGGCGCGCAAGCGCGCCCGCCGCGCCACGACGCCCACCGACGCGCTCGTCCTGGACGCCACCGAAACGGCAAGAAGGACCCCGCACGAGGCTCAGCCGGCGGTGGACGGCCGCGGGCAACCGACGGGGATCGCGGACTTCGACGACGAACTGCTGAAGGCGCTTCGGACGCTGGATGAGACGGCGCGGGGCTGCCTGCTCATGCGGGTGGTCCTGGATCTTCCGTATCGCCAGATCGCCCTGGCGCTGGACATCCCCGAGGGGACGGCGGCAAGTCATGTGCATCGAGCTCGCTCGGCGCTGCGCGATGCCCTTCGGGGCGGACGGAACGACTCTCAGTGGAGGCCCGCATGAGCGGCGACATGGCAACCAAGGCGCATGACGGCGGGTCGCCGGAACGCGGCGAGGCGTCGGCGATGATCGACGCGTATCTCGATGGCACGATGACGCCCGCCGACCGCGCGACCTTCGAGCGTTCGGCCTCCCTGGATCCCCGGCTCAAGGACGAGCTGGACCTTCAAGCCCGGATCGACGAGCGGCTTCGGGCGCTCATGAGCGTGCCGGAGGCGTCGCCGGACGAGGTGCACATCGGGGCCGGCTCCGCGGGGCCGATCGATCTCAAGATGGCGCGGCGTCGGCGGCTGGTTCCCGGGTGGGTGCGAGTGGCGGCGGCCCTGGCGCTGTGCGGAGCGGGCAGCTGGCTGTTCACGGCCGGGCCGCT